>CAVIOP010000039.1:0-17891 GCA_963644485.1 bacterium
CAATTGCTGGCATACCACTTTCCTCTTAACCAACCTGCTCAAGGAGCACCATGCCGACAAGTGGATACGCACAGACCAGCTCATCATGGCCATCCGAAGTCAAAGTGATGAAGCCGAGTCCTATTTTGTCCATGGCCCCTTGAGCTATTTTGACGACATGGACCTGCGCAACGGTTTCATCGAGGATAAAAATCAATACTGCTATATCCATCCCGGCAACATCGTGCGCCAGCTCTCCGAACCGTTCGTCAAGGCTTTGCTCTTTAGTTTCAGCACGCTTGGTATGGTCGAGTTAGCTTATCGAGGACTACAGGTTGGCGACATTTCCCCCTTCGATGGGCTGCAATATGTGCGTTTGACCGAGCTGGGCAAATATGTACTGAAAATCACTGACAACTATGAGCCACAGTTTACAAACGACGAGGCCCCTGCCTTTGAGCTCGACGACCAGCGGTTGCTCATCAAGGTTCTGCGCAACGACTCTCCATTTGTGCAACTCCTTGCCAACTTTGCCGACTGCATCACCCCGTCACTTTATAGTGTCAGTTATGAGTCGTTTCTGCGCGGTTGCTCCACATACCATGATGTAGAACAAAAAGTGAAAATGTTCAAGCAATACATCTGCAGAAAGCAACCACAGGTATGGAAACAGTTCATGGAGGATGTGGCAAAACGCTGCAACCCCTTTGGCGTGCCCGAGGACAATTATGTGCTGCTCACGATTCCCCCAGACGCTACCGATCTGCAACGTCTCGTGCTGACAGTCCCATCCATTCGCCAGTATGTGCTGAAGGCCGAAAACTACATGCTGCTTGTAAAGGAAGACGACCTGGACAAGCTTTCCGCCGCCATGAAGAAATATGGCTACCTGGTCTGACAGAACTCACAAAAACAGGCTAAACCATCTGTTATCCTCCAAAAATCAGTAACTTTGCATTTCCTAAGGTAAAAAGACAAATGCAAAATCAATTCTCTCGCACACAGCTCCTGATAGGCAAGCCTGCCATCGACACGCTGAGCGGCTCACGGGTAGCCATCTTTGGTGTGGGCGGTGTGGGTGGCTACGTGGTAGAGGTGCTCGCCCGTTCGGGCGTGGGC
This sequence comes from bacterium, assembly GCA_963644485.1. Classification (GTDB taxonomy): domain Bacteria; phylum Bacteroidota; class Bacteroidia; order Bacteroidales; family Bacteroidaceae; genus Prevotella. The sequence continues at coordinate 1,099 of CAVIOP010000039.1, forward strand.
TACATGGACATCTGGGACGATGACCGCGTGTGCCTCACCAACTGCAACCGGCAAATCCTGGCCACCATCTCCACGGTGGGCAAGCACAAGGTGGACGTGGCCGAACAGCGCATACACGACATCAACCCGCGTTGCATCGTGCGCAAGCACCAGTGTTTCTACCTGCCCAGCAACGCCGACCAGTTCGACCTGTCGCAGTATGACTATGTGGTCGACTGCATCGACACGGTGAGCGCAAAACTCGACATCATCCGTCGGTGCCATGACCTGGGCGTACCCCTCATCTCATGCATGGGAGCGGCCTACAAGCTTGATGCCACACAATGGCGTGTGACCGACATCTTCAAGACCATCAACGACCCTTTGGCCAAGGTGATCCGCAAGAAACTGCGCAAGACAGACATCAAGCACCTCAAGGTCGTCTATAGCCCCGAAGAGCCCGTTGAGAGCATCGAACAAGAGGACATCAGCTGCCGGTTCCACTGCATCTGTCCCGACAAGGACATGCGTTCGTGCACAGCACGCCACACCATCCCCAGCTCCGCCGTGTGGGTGGTTGGAACGGCTGGCCTCATCTGTGGCGGCGAGGTGGTGAAGGATCTCATCAACCGTGCCCATACCATGCGCATCGACCTGAAACAAGACCCTGACAACGCCCATGCACAAGCGGCGGCGGAAAAGGCAGCCACACACCTGAAAGACTATCACCGGGAAGTCTTGAAGCGGAAAGAACTACAATCATAGTAACCATCCGAAACGAGCCGACTTGTTTCGGATGGTTACGCTTAAAATTCATATAAGGCCGAACCACTCTGTGTTGGTTCGGCCCTTCATTTTTTCCCAATAATGCTTCGGTAAAATCCGACTTACAAGAATGAACAGGTGCTATCTGTCTTTGATAGCCACATAGTCTTTGGGAGACAGAATGTTTTTGTAAGCCGGTCGGATGATGCGCCGTCCCTCGAAGTTGAGCTCCTCGATGCGGTGTGCCATCCAGCCCACGATACGCGCCATGGCGAATATGGGCGTGTAGATCTCCTCGGGCAGACCTATCATCTCATAGATGAAACCACTGTAGAAATCGAGGTTGGCACAGATGGGCTTGTTGCTCTTACGGAAAGCCGTAACACACTTCACACCCTCCTGCTCGATGAGCTTCAGAAACTCATATTCCTCCTCACGGCCCTTTTCCCTTGCCAGTTCGCCAGCCAACTTCTTCAGCTGCACAGCCCGCGGGTCACTCATGGTATAGACGGCATGGCCAATGCCGTAGATGAGACCACTCTTGTCGTAAGCTTCCTTGTTGAGCAAGCGATAGAGATAAGTGTCAATCTCATCAATGTTCTTCCAGTCGCTGATGTGCTCCATCAGGTGGTGGAACATATTGACCACCTTGATGTTGGCACCGCCATGCAGTGGTCCCTTGAGCGATCCGATGCCCGCTGCTATGCTCGAGTAGGTGTCGGTTCGTGTTGATGAGGTGACCCTTACGGTAAAGGTGGAGTTGTTACCACCGCCGTGCTCCGCCTGAATGATGAGCAGCAGGTCGAGCATGCGTGCGTCGAGCTCCGTATAGTCGGTGTGCTTGAGCATGTAGAGGAAATTCTCGGCGATCGTCTTCCCCTCCCGCGGATGGCGGATGTGGAGGCCACGTCCATGCACAGAGTGACGGTAGATGTTGTAGGCATAAGCGATAATTGTCGGGAACTTGGCAATGAGTCCTATCGCCTGTCGCATGAGATTGTCGCGTGAGATATCATCGGGATTGGGATCATAGTTATACATCTCCAGGACGCTGCGCGCCAGAATGTTCATGATATTGCCCCCCTCCAGGTCGATAATGTTGACCGTCGTACGGTGGTCGAGCAGCATATTGTCGTTGAGCAGCTCGCGGAAGGCCGACAGTTCCTCTTCGTCAGGCAACTGTCCTGACAAGAGCAGATAGGCAATCTCCTCAAAGCCAAACCGCTTCTCGCGGAGCAAGGGTTCCACAAGATCGTTGAGTTCATAGCCACGATAATACAATCTGCCGGCACAGGGCTTGAGCAGACCCTGTTCGTCACGGTCGTAGCCGACCACATTGCCGATGTTGGTCAATCCGACCAGAACACCCGAACCGTCCTCGTTGCGCAAGCCTCGCTTCACACCAAACTTACCAAAGGCCTCACGGGGAATCTTGCACGAGTTCTTCACTTCATCACTCAACTTATAGATCAGGTATTCTTTCTTCATCTTTTTACGCTTTTAATGTGTCGGATGAGACCTCGCATAATATGCAGTTTTATCATCTCTGTATGCAAAATTACGAAAAAGACCGCAAACAGAAAGCATTTTGCTTAAAAATATCACACTATTAAAACAAATTATGCCATTACCTGCACAAAAACAAATATAAACTTATAGTTTTGCGATAATTTTGCGTTTGAATATTGCATATTGAACCACGCCGCGCCCCGATAGGAAGCATAAATATGCAATCCACAAGGCATGGTTGCCGACGTGGTCATGCAACGAGATAAAGACCGCAAAGAACAGACATGCCGCAAAAGAAGAAGCCGCCAACATGCCACGCGTAGCCGTCAGTCCGACAAAGATGCCGTCGTAGACAAACGCAGCCATTCCCATCACTGGTATGAGCCAAGTCCAGAACAGATACTCGTGTGCCGCCTCAACCACAGCATTGTCATCGGTGATGACCGACAGCAGTCCGTCGCCCCCCAGCAGGTAGACCATGACAAAGCAGAGAGCCAACGACCAGCCCCATCTGAAAAGACGGCTGGCGACACGGCGCAGCGTCGGAGCATCTGCAGCCCCAAAGGCCTTTCCGGCAAGCGCCTCCCCCGCAAACGCAAAACCATCCATGACATAAGAGAAAAGGGTAAAGAAGGTCATGAGCAACGTGTTGACCGCCAGCATCAGGTCGCCCTGGCGTGCTCCAAACGACGTGAAGGAAAGGTTGACCATCACCAGGCATACCGTGCGCAAGAAGATGTCGAGGTCGCCCCGACTGGCCTGCCAGCGTGATGTGGCCTCCGCCGGACGAGACTCCCGTGACACCGTGCGTAAACGCTGCCACACCAAAGCCATTGCCAACAAGAACCCACCCCACTGCGCCACAAGTGTTCCCAATGCCACGCCCTCCAGACCCCAATGCAGGCAGAAGACAAAAAACACGGAGGCCAGAATATTGACCACATTCTGAAAGACAGCCACCCACATAGGGATACGGGTGGTCTGCATGCCCACCGACCAGCCCGTCAGCCCATAGATGCCCAACATAGCTGGGGCACCCCATACCACAATCTTGAAATAGGTGGACACAAATGGCCGGACGGCTTCTGAGGGTCCCATCACCCACATGGCCAGACTCAGCAACGGCCGCTGCATCAACAGGATGACAACGCCGATGGACAGTCCGCACAGTAGTGCCCGGCGCAACAAGCAACGTAGGCCCGCCCCGTCATGTCGGCCGTAGGCCTGGGCTGTCATGCCACTGGTGCCCATGCGCAAGAAACCCATCAGCCAATACATCACATTGAAGACCATAGTACCCACGGAGATTGCCGCAATATAAGTGGCCGAGCCGATGTGGCCCACGATGGTCAGGTCGACAAGTCCCAACAGAGGGACCGTGATATTGCTCACGATGCAGGGCAGTGCAAGGCGAAGGATTTCGCGGTCGGTTTCTTTCCATTTCATGACACGACAAAGTTAGCAAAAAGACCAGAAAGAAAATGCGACGTATCGGGAAATTTTGTATTTTTGCACAACACAAGAAGGAAAACACCGTGAAAACGAATCATACATCACACAAGCCCTGCCGCTTCCTTTTTTCGCACGCCTTGTCACATCACCGGTGCCTGGCAAGTGCCATCGTGCTGTCCGTTGCTGTCCTGTTGTGGATCGTCTTCAGGGCACTGCCCGCCAGTGAGGACAACATACGCGCGTCGGTTTGCCTCGTTGACGGACAGTCTGACCTGTGTGTCGTCCTCGGAAACGACACCATCACCGTATTGTCCGACTCCGTGCACGGACAGGGCGTATGGATCAACCGTCACTGGTGGTGGCCCAGTTGTTCCGGCCGTGTGCTGACCACACAGCAGGGCAACGAGCTCACCGACCATGGCGTATGGCTCATGGCCGACAGCCTACCCCACCTCATCGCCTCACAGACCGACTCGCTGGCCGCTCTGTTGCAACGCAAAGAAACCGAACGCAAGGAGCTGCAATACCACCTGCGCTGTCATGGCGTACAGGATGAGGGCTACCAGCGCATTGCCCTATATGCCGCCGAACAAGCCCGCGAGACCGACTCACTGTCCCGCGTCTGCAAGGTGCTGAAGAGCCATCAGCCTTTCAAGAAAGCGAGACTGATGCGAGTGGGACATTACAGTGTGGCATGGTACGACAGCAACGGTGTATTGCAGCGGACACAGTGCGAGTCCGTCGTCACTCCCCTTGGCCAACTGGGCAACCCCATCATCCTGCAGACAACCAACCACTCAAAGCCCATAGCGGCTTATGCCGTTCGCCACACGCCCTTGACCTTCGTACTTTCACGAAAGATCTTCACCGTAAAGGTGAACACTCACGATACCGTCCGTCACACATTGATTGTCCACGGCAACCATTCGACAGACGGACATCACGATTTCCCCCACCTGTTTGCGCCCGACGGAAGTCCCGTGTTTACGAACCACGGCAGATTCTTAGGCATCGTTTCTAAAGATAAAGTTATCAAATGAGAGCTATGCATTGCAAGACTTCGGGCCATGTCTGTATGGCCATAACGTTGTTCGCCTTGTGCGGTTGCGAGATCCACACCGCCGATGTAGTGACCATCAAGCATGGCAACACCACCTACCAAGGGCAGATGGCAGACGGCAAGCGCAACGGAATGGGCATCCTGCTAGTGGGCGATTCATTGGCCTACAGCGGACAATGGAGCGACGGGCTGCGCCAAGGAAAAGGACAGGTCACCGACTCGTTGGGACGCACCATCCACGGTGTGTGGGATCATGACACCCTTGTCTCAGGTACACGCCGCGACACGGCCGGCGTGTATAGCGGAGGCTTCAACCGGTCTCTCATGGCCAACGGCTACGGATCCTACCGCGACAAGAACGGCACCTACTACGAAGGCCAATGGAAAGACGATGAACGCACAGGGTTCGGTTTCTCCTCACAACGCCGGTTTTTCCGCGTAGGCGAATGGAAGAAAGATGTCTACAAGGGTGAAAGACTGAGCTACACTGCCGACCGCATCTACGGTATCGACCTTTCAAGATACCAACATGGCAAGGGACGCCAGTACTACGACATCGACTGGCAACGACTGCGCATATCCCACCTGGGCACACTCTCCAAAAAGAACATACAGGGTGATGTCAACTATAAGGTGTCGTTTGTCTTCATCAAGTCGACCGAGGGCGCGTCTGTGCTCAACCCCTACTACAGTGCCGACTATACCGCCGCTCGGAAAAACGGTTATCCTGTGGGCACATACCACTTCTTCTCACACCGATCGACAGGCTCCCAGCAGGCCCTTTACTTCCTCAACCATTCACACATCCGGAAAGGCGACCTGCCACCAGTGCTCGACCTGGAACCCCTACCCTCGCAAGTGAAGCTGATGGGCGGTACCGCCAGCATGTGGCAGCAGGTGCGGAACTGGTTGCGGACAGTGGAGAAACACACAGGCATGCAACCCATCCTCTACATCAGCCAATCCTTTGTCAACAAGTATCTCGATGCTGCACCCGACATCAAGCACACCTATCCCGTGTGGATAGCGCGATATGGAGAGTACAAGCCCGATGTGAAACTATGGATCTGGCAACTCGCACCCGACGGCTATGTGTCGGGCATCCACGGCACCGTTGACATCAATGTGTTCAACGGTTACGAAAGTGAGTTCCTGCAGTGGCTCAACAAGGTACGAAAACAGTGAACTCTCTTCAGAGTCAGCGGGTCTTGCTCATATAGATGCCATGACCCGCATCGATGCGTTGGCTGTCGGGATCAATTCTGTATTCGAACGTCTCACCGTCGCCAAAGTCACAATAGAGCGTGTTGTTGCGATAGTGGAAGGTACCCCTGCAGGTCTCGCCACCCGCTGTCTCTGTGACCGTGTTGCCGCTGATTGCCACGTCGACACCTCCATAGTCCGTATCAGCGTGCCATAATCCTTCAACCCATTGCGGTGTCTCCTCATCAGAGGCTGACTGCTCTGCAACAACCGTGTCAGCGGTCTGCTCATCGTCCTGAATGTCATCGACGGGAACCTGTTCACCCTGCTGATGAATACCATCCGACACGTTGACATCATGAGCACCATAGTGTTTCTCCGAATGACAGTAGCGCACAGTAAGAAAGACCACGGCAACGCAACAGAGCAACCCAACCGCAAGACGATGCAAACATCCGTGTTTCTTCTCTGTTGGCGGTATAGCTGCAGCCCCACGGGGAGGTAGCTCCCATCGGGCTCCTCCCGTAAAAGCACCTTGCCAACGGCTCCCCGCAGGCTCCTTCATCTCTTTTCTTCCAGTTGCAACACCATTCTCACGAGCCGTGGCTGTCCCATGGTGGCTGGGCGAAATGGCTGTCGACGACATAGTCTCATCAGGAGTCGGAGCTCCGGCCCCAGAAGCCGGAGGCGCATCAAGATCATAGGAGAACGGTTGTCCACAACGCGGACAGAAGCACTGGAGCGTTGTCTCGCCTGGACTCTTGCGCATATCAAACCGATATCTGCATCTTGGACATTTCACTTCCATGGCAATCTTCCTCTCAACAATGATATCTAAACAAACTGTACCGTGGCTTTTCTGACCACCTTCCACACGTCTCCCGATAGCTGTGCAACACCTTCCTCGAGCGTCTCGATGTGCTGGGGCTGTCGACGGGTGTTGCCTTCAATGCGGCAGACGGGTTTCACAAACTGGCTCACACTGATCATGGCAGTGGCGATGGCATCTGGAGAAGACAGCATCACAAAACGCCCGTTCACCCCATCGTCCGTATGGAGACGGTAGATGCTCTTGCCCACCGTTTCCTGCGTGGCTCCATCAGAGAACGTTCCCTCGGGCGATGGTGTAGAGAAAAACCATGTGGAGGAGGTTGCCGGCATCTTCCCTGCACATTCGGCCGGCATCATTTCATCGCTTGCCGATGGCGCAGAGAGGCCTGCTGGAGAGGCCTGCAACTGTCCGACCGTCTCCCGAAGTACCTCCATCTCGGCACCGAGCGCCTTCAACGCCGCTGTCTGTTGGGCGACGAGCTTCTCCAATTGGCCCATGCGCTCCGTAAGAGGCTGCACCAAAGCCGCCACCTGCTCTTCCGTCATATAACTCCTGCTGCCAAACATCCTCACAAGTTCTCTATTAAGTTATCGCGTATACTGCCAATGACAGGATAAAAGAACACGGTGTCCTCTATCTTGTCCGACGCATTGCGGTCGGTCTCATCCTTATTGACAAAGTTCCAGCCATTGACCAGATGGTGTTCCAGATCCTTGTTGACCAATTGCTTGAACTTAGCCAAACTTTGGTTATCGACCAAGAAGCGGTCCACCACATGCAAGTCGTCACACAACTGGCAGAAGAAATCGTTGAACTCCCTGACGGCCTCCACAATCTGCCGGCGCACCGTCGGGTCTTCCATGTCGGCATAGGCAAGGCTCTCCTTGGCGATGGCCGAATAGTTGTATTTCACATGATTGTCGATTCCGTCCATCAACCTGTTGAGCTGTTCGACACCGACGCAGCCGCTGGCGTCACGCACCTGCATGAGCGCTCCGCGACACGTTATTTGCTTGGGCTCCTTACGCTCCATGACGACAGAGAAGCCATCGGCATCATACGGTTCGCCATAGACGTGCTCGAAAATGGCCTGCGAGATCAAGTCAAGATCACGCTTGCCACCCACAATGTCAAGCACCTTGGAACCGGTGCCGGAGAACATCACTGAGCGCGGCTTGGCAAAGTGGCGGTGCCGCATCATGCGCGCCACATAATAGATGAGTGTGGCGTAGAAGTAGATGAACACAATCTTCAAGCGGCCGTCCTCATTGAGTCTAAGATTATAGGAAAACACATCGTTGCCTCCGACCGCCTTGTTGTTGATGACGGAGAACAGAAAGGCATTGATGTCCTCACTCTTGCGCTTGGCCGTAATGTCGTCAAGGATGCCATTCAACTCACCATAACGGTCATCATCAGCGTCAAACAGTCTTCTGAAATAGTCAACGTATTTTATCAGCATGGGATTGGTGTCGCCATGGGGAACCTCCGAGAAGCCGTCGCCAAAGAGCACATTGGCTGCGAAGCGAAATGACGTGAGGATGGAGGGCTGCTGCGCATTGGACTCGAAGACAGCCACATCGCTCGACCCACCTCCGATGTCGATGGAAGCAACCGTGGAAGCCGAGCCCCGGAACTGGCTGCTGCCTCTGTAAAAATAATAAGGTGCCACCGACTCCGGCATCTGCATGAGGCTGCGCTCATCGGGTTCGAACCCAAACACCTCTTGGAAGGTCTTGCGCCACATGTCGCCCATCTTCCGCACATTGCCCACCTTCATGGCCAATGGGTAAAACCACACGAGGCGCGTCTTGCGGATATCGCCATTCTCAAGCAACACCTTGCTGCGCATGAGCAACGCCAACTCCATCAGATAGGCGCGCACCCGCTTTGACGTGGCCATCTCGGTCGACCATTTCAGATTGGGTACTACCCTATTGCCATAGCCTATCGACTCCTTCTCATAGGTGAAAGGAATGTTGGCGTCGCCCAACGACACGATTTCGTCGACGTTCTCAGCGTCGAGGCGGTCAGTCTCCGAGAGCACGGTGCGCTGCGGAAAGCCATAGTCGCCGCCTATGTTCTTAGGCAGGAATTCCTGCTTCAGGATGACATCATAGAGAATATGCTCGCCATTGTAAAGAGTGGCAACCAGTCGTTCCTTGGCATCAGAACTGATACTGAGCGGCTCAGGCATTTGCCCCTGACGCATGCACTCCACATGCGTGTTGGTCGTTCCGAAGTCGACGGCAAAGGTGAAAGCATCGTGACCTTCTACATAGACTGGCCAGCGCGGACACACCACGCCTTCGCAAGCCAAATTCTGGCGCTCGTCGGTGAGCGAAACAGTCATGTAGTCGAAGAGGTCTGTCAGGCGATAATAGTCGGCACCGACTCGCTTCTCACTCTTCAGGGAGCGCGAACGCCTCACGGCATCAAGGAGCCGGTCAGCAGCCGTACTGTCATCCCGTTTGTGGAAGTTCAATTGCAGGTGGTAGTTCTCCAGCAGTCCCAAGGCACGGTCAATCAACTGGATGTTGTACTGTTTCAAGTCTTGCACCCTCACGAACGGGAAGACGCTGAGCGAGAAAGGCACGGTGAGGAAGTGGCCACGGTCATTGTCTATGTCGTAGCGCATATCTGTGCCCACAGCGGGCACGTAGGTGCGTTCCAAGGTGATGTAGTGTCCCGCTTTTCTTACCGGCACTCTGAGGATGGCCTTCACTGTTTCCTGTTGTCCGTTTTGCGTGTGCACCAACTCAAAGCGGGGCCGGCCGGCAATGGTTCCCATGAGGTCTCGAGTAGTGAAATACTTGAAGAAGGTGCTGCTGAGCGGCAACAGGAAGTCATGCGTATCGGTCTCCCGACTGCCTATTGACAGATTGCCGTCGAAGAAGCAGTCGCGGTCCATTGTGTAGTCGAGCTTGATAAGTGCGGGCTGGAAGAAATCGGCCGATGTAAGCCAAGGATACTGATGCGACGTAGCCGGAAGGATGCGTTTCTCCGGTTCGGGCGCATAGTCGGCAGGGTGGATGGTAATCAGGTCGTCCCAGTCGGCCGTGATGTAATGGAACGGGTCGGTCTGCGGGGCGTTGAGATGGTTTTGCAAGACCAAGGGCAAGCGCTCGCCCTCAGGCTTGATGGTGGGCTCAATGAGAAAGTCGCTCTTCTGGATGGCCTCCTGGATGTCGGACTGACGGGTGCAATAGAAGGGCACTCCAAGGGCCTGTATGCCATTGTCGGCCTGTGTGAAATGGGTGGAGAGGAACTGCAACGCACGGTCCTGGCTATCCAAATCCATGGCCGTAGGCGTACCGATGTCTGTCAGAATCTCCTGCTGCATCTTGGGAGAAAGGAGGTCAAAACAGGTTATGAGGTAAGCGTTTACCTCTCCACAGAGATTTTTCAGTTCCGGATAAGCCGTGAAGAGTGCATAGAGGCACTTCACGAATTTGGGTTCGCGCATGTAGAGCGGCCGTGTGAGCTCGAAGAGACTGACGTTCTGCTCCACAGGAATGTTGGCCTGTCCGGGCTGCGCATTGGGCGAGGCCATGAAGAGTGTGACAGGCGATGTGCTGCCTATGACCTGATTGCCATAGACCAGGAAATAGAGCCTGTCCATGCGGTCGAAGTTGAAAGCCTCCTTGTCTTGCTCAAGAAACATGGCTATCGTGTCGCCAAGCAGACGATGGCGCGGATCCATCTGGAGCGCCTGAAGAGCTGACACTTTACTCCACTCCACCACATGGAGCGCCGAAGACAGCTCGGGCAGATTGAAGAACAACTGCGCCACATCGAGTGCGTTGCCCACCAACTTCTCGTCCATCAGCTCACCATTGAGACGCGGGTCCATGGCGAGGCGGCGGAAAGCGTTTTTCACCAGATCCATCTGCGCAAACGGCGAAGGGATGGCCGTGCGCGGTTGCACGGAGAGTCCGCCATTGGGATCTTCAATCATGTTTATCTCATCGGCGCTATATTGGTTGGTGAGAGGTATCCATCCCTCTCCCGACACTTTCTTGTTATAGGAAAGAATCTTGCTCATGACTAAACTAAACCATTGTATTTTTCGTCGACCAGGCCATCGAGTGCCTCATCGAGCAGGGTGAAAAAGCGGAGCACTGTGTCGCCCGACTGGAACCGCCCGGCCTTGGCTGCAGCCTGCGACCGCTTGTTGAGCGCACTCAGTAGCGTCTTGTAAGAAATCTCGCCACCAAAGAAGCCTTTCCTGGGTGCCACCCCGTTGATGGCGTCAGCCATCTGGACAGTAAGCAGGTTGAACGGCTGGAAGCTGCGCTGGTTGCCCGCCAACTCCCTGAGCCACGTGCGGTAGGCCACAAAGAAGTCGGTGGTCAGCGTCGTGTAGAAGCTTGTGGCGAGGAAGCCCTGAGTAATCTCGGGCTTGTCCTGGGTGTATCCCCGTCCCACGTCCTTTCCAAACTGGTTGGTGACATACTGATAAGCCAGATAGAACTTGGCCATGGCCTTGTTGACCATCTGGCGCGTTCCCACGCCGAAGTCCTTCAGCGTGAGGGTCTGCTTGTCAGCTGCGAGACCATACTCCTTGTAGACAGGGTTCTGCGCGTTGCCGCCACGGGTAACCAACTGGTCGTCAGGAATAGAAAGAAAATCTATAATCGACAAGGCTCCCACGTACTCCACCACGTGAGCATCGTTGCGCTGTCCGTTGCCCCCGGGGTCATTGAAATAGGGCGTCGAGGGCACCTCGTCACCGAGATAATAGCAGGCGTTGATCTTCGACATGGGCAGGTCGACGCCCCCCTGACGCAACCCCGTGAGGTTGTCATGATAATAGAACAGGGCCGACTTGGTCTTGGAAATGAAATCGGCACGCGAGATGGGGCTCGTCTCGTCTTGCTGCACATTGAAATAGGGCAACACCGTCAGTGCTCCGATTTTGGCGTCACGCAGGTCGCCGCGGTTGTTGATGGCTGCATTGCCAGCTGCATTGCGGATATTCTTCACGATGATCGGGTAGCCTGCCGCACCCGTTCCGCCAAAGATGGACGACACGATGAAAATGCGGTCGGTCTTCTGAAAGACATTGGCGAACTGCCTGAATTCCTCGCTATCCTTAAACTGGTTGAGCGCCACAGAGCCGATATTGGGCGACCCCACAAAACCGATATCCATCTTGGTCTGCAACTGGTCGTTGGAGAACATCATTGAACACAGTGCCTGGTTGGCTGTGTCAAGGGTGTTGAAGGAGATGAAGTCTTGAAACTTCATTGACTCCACAGCTCCCAGGTTGAAGAGAAACGTGTCGCTCAGCGACGAGCCGGCAGGCAGAATGTCGCTCAGCGTGGAAATCTTCACGGAGAAGAAACCCTTCGCCACGTCGGGCCTGTCGCCGTAGAGCGCCTTGCGGATGGAACGATACCAGCGCAACAGGTTCTCCGTACGCTTCAGGTCTTCATTGGCCTTGTGCGGATCGACGATGATGGGTATAACCTCCAGGGGCTGGGGTTGTCCACCCTCATTGACAGGGTGAATGCCAGCGGCAAACTGCATGATCAGCGGGCGCATCACCCGCGACCCTGTGCCGCCTACAAGAAAAAGAAACAATCGCATAATCTGTATTTGTCTTTCTGAAGATTACTTGGGCGCCTGACACGGGTGCCCGGCCTCTACTCCGGGATAGGCGTGTGACGGCAGTTGGAGCTCCACCAGCGCATGGAGAAACTGGCCACGACAAAGAGGACAACCGTCACGGCAAAGTCGACGACACAGAAGCCAAACAACTGTGACGTGAAGTCATAGCCCAAATCGGAGAACACGCTGTCGGGATACACATAGCTGACCACGGCCGCCAGGAGCGACGCCACACCCAAGGTGAGGAGCCAATGGTACCAACGGCTGAAGCTGACACTGTTAATCACATAATAGAAAAGGGCGGCAGCAACCCATGCCACGGCTGCCGTCACGACAGCCACGACAAAATAGATGTTTTCGTTGTACATCTCATTGGAAAACTCCGTCTCATAATATCCGGCCTCAAAAGCCGAAGATGGGAATATCAGGAAGAGAAGTGTCAGCACCACTCCCATGCCCAAGCACAATGCATTCTTCATTTATCAAGTTCTAAATCAAGTTCAAAATAAGCGTGGTCGCTATCGGCGTTGCGGTTGTAACTGTCGAAAATACCACCCAGAAGATACTTCAGTCCGAAGGTCGTCAGGCCGTCGGGCGTGAGGTCGCTGTCCGTCGACGAGTCGGAAATCCACTGCGGCAGGCGGTTGAGAAGCTTGATCTCTACGTCTTGCCCATGGCTGATGGCTGGCGTCTGCAACACAAAGATGTGTGTGGCCGAGCCCAAGTATTTCTTCTCAGCAGGCGTAATGTCTCGCTTGTTGATCTTTCTGATTTCCTTGATGCGCACGTCGTCATCAGCTTCCACTACATAGTTGCGCACATCGGTCAAGTAGCGCTGGTCGATGAACATGTGTCCAAGGTCCACGGCCAAAGCCAGTTGGATGTCGCCCGAGTTGCGGTCGGGCTCGATGCCCGTGAGGCTGCGCACCCGACTGTCCTGCCCGCGCTCGGGACGGAAGCGGCCGCGCACGTCGTCGTTGCTCAGCAGAAACGAGTAGTAGGGCTTGTAGAGGTCGTCGGCCGTCATGAGGCACATATTGTCGTAGCCGCGCATCCGCTCCATGTCGGCAAAGGTGCGCAGGGTGGCGTCGCGGGTGAGACGGACCATGTTGGCGTTGGAGGCCACGATGATGATGTAGTAAGGGCGGCGGCCGGCAAAGGGCTTCACGCTGTTGTCATAACTGTAATAAGGGCCATCGTAGGAGCCCGTCATGCGTACCACAAGCAGCGACTTGCGCTTCACCTCATCCTTGAAGACGGCGTTGGTCATGCCCTCGATCTCGCTGAACACACGCTGGGGATTGACGCCCTGCATGTCGCGCACCGAATAGATGAGGTCGGTGACGAGGATGCTCACCTGGTCGTCGGTGGTGCGGTTGAGGATGTGGTCGAAAATCTGACGGAAGTCTGTATAGCCTTTCTCACCCACACTGTCGACTGTCGACTTGCCGGGCAGGTTGTTTTGCAAGGCCATGACCGCCGCACGGAACGAGCCGTCGCCGTCCTTGCTGTCGTAGGGGCTCATCGAGCCGCTGCGCTCAAGATAGATGTGGAACGAGGGTTGCCGCCCGCCGATGCCTGTGAAGGTGATCTGCTTGCTGGGACGGCGGTGCTCGAAAAAATCACAGATGTAGTCTTCTACATCATCCACGTCGAGTTGCCCATGGTCATAGAAGTCCTTGAAATGAGCCTTGTTGCGGTCCAGATAGTCGGTGATCTTCTGCCAGTCGTTGCTGTCGACGGTCTGGTCCTTGTCGGCCAACTCCAACAGGAGCTTATTCAAGTCTTTCTTGGCTCCGTTGCCACAACTGGCGACTGACAGCGTGAGGGCCAGGAGGGCGATGTATGCTATGTGCTTCATTTTCCGTTTTTGACGTACAATTCACGATATTGTTGCAAATTTACGAAAAAACAACGAGACTTGCAGACAGCCAGTACGAAAAATGCTTAAATGAGGCGAATGTGTCATTTTGAGCCCCACCCTGCGCCCACAGCCCATTGGCCGCGGAGACGAATAATTCTCAAAAATCATGACAAAGAGTATCAAAATCCAGGCGTTTTTTTTCGACCAAGGGGTCATCGGGTCGCAAATACGCGATTTTTCGGGGGCTTTGCGTATAAAGCTAATACACAGAGCGTTATAAAAAATAAGCCTTTTGGAAAACTTTGCACACGTTCAGCGTTTTGGAATAGATATCTAATGAAGGGTTCGCTAGGCATCTATCGCACCGTGATAAGGCATCTATCGTACCACGATAAGGCATCTATCGCACCGTGATAAGGCATCTTCTTCCGTAGAATTCCTTACATATTAACTGCCGTTAAGACTTTTAACGAAATTTAATCGGACAAAAGCTCTGAATTCATCTCTAGAAGGTGCAGTCCAGAAGTGCTGGATTTTTCAGAATATTTTTGACGCGAACAGGCCGCAAGACCATCGCTTTGCGGGCTGTTTGCTGAGGGATGGGGAGCGAGGCGGTCGGCTTAGAGGCTCCACTTGAAGTCAGCGCCAAACTGGATGGGGTTAGCGCGCTGGGCAAACCACAGACTCTGACCCGTAGCGCTGCTGTTGACAGCAAATACCTGGTGGCGGTTGTCGGTGAGGTTACGGCCCCACACATTGAGCTGAACACGCCCCAAGTCGAAGGCGAGATGGGCGCCGACAACGGCATAGAAGCACTGGCTCTTGGTGTTGGCTTCGTCCCAATAGGTCTTGCCTTGGCCGCTGACATCAGCACCGAGCGTGACGCTCCGCAGCACCGAGTGGGCCACGGGGAAGCGATAGTCGGCCGCGATGGCCATCGTATGCTCAGGCACGAAGGGCACACGCTTGTTCTTGTAGTCGACCACCGTGGTGGCGCCATTCGCGCTGACGCTGTCCTTATACTCCCTAAACACGGCACGCGTGTAGCCATAGCTGGCCGTCCACGAGAGGCGGTCATCGAAGGCATGGCCGCGCAACGTGGCCTCCAAGCCATAGCTGTTGCTCTTGCCGGCATTGGTCATGATGCGCCCGAAGCCGTAACGGCTGGCCATGACGGAAATCTGCTGATTGCGGATGCGCATGAAGAAAGCGGAGAGGTCAAGCTGCACACTGCCGCCAAAGAGATTGAGATGGGTGCCCGTCTCATAGTTCCAACTGGTCTCGGGCTTGAAAGCAATCGTCTTGTCGATGCGGTCATAGTCGGTACGGGTGTGGGGGATGTCGTAGTCGGCACGCTGTGAACTGTTGGCCTGCAACTCAGCTTGCAGGATGTCGGAGAACATCTGGATGTTGTAACCGCCCGCACGGTAACCCTCGCTGATCACAGCATAGACGTTGCTGCCATTGTCGGCCAGGCGATAGGTCAAGCCCAGTTTGGGCAACAACTTGCCAAACTGGTTGTGGCGTGCGTCGCTCAGACGAGAGGTCACGGTGGCACTGGCACCACGGCCCATGACATTGACAAGCATCTGCATGGCCGCGTGGGTGTCGTAGTCGACCGACACCGAGCTCCAGTCGTAGCGCAGGCCGAGGGTGGCTGTCAGACGGGATGAGATGGCGAAATTCGACTCATGGAAAGCACCCAAGTTGAAGGTGGGCGTATGGTAACTGCCGGGCACATCGCTCATGTCGGCCTTGACACTCACACCGCCCGTGCGCTCGATTGTGGCCGTGGCCGCCTCGGCACCCATGCGGCCGGCCATCGAACGCACCATGGCGTCGTACATCGACTGCTGCACGGTACTTGCCAAGAAGGTGTCCATGCCTGGGTCGAAATGGATGACGCTGCCGGTCTTCAACCAGGTGAATCCGCCAAAGGCGCCGAGCGTCCAGTTCCAAAATCCGCCCACGGGGCGACGGCTCTTCAGCACAAACTCCTGGGTGAAGGCATTCTGAAACTGGCGTTCCTCCATGTGCATGTAGTCCACGGGTTGATAGTCGATATCCATGAGCATGTAGTCCTTGAGGTACTGGTAGCTCGAGGTCGACGTGAAATCGAAAGCCTTGGCATGGAAGCAGACATCGAAAGCAGTGTTGAAGAGGTTGCGCCGATAGTTGTTCTGCCTGTTGGTGTTGGGCTGTGCGGTGTACCCATTTTCGTCGAGCAAGCCATAGGGAAACCCGTTTTGGCGCACATACTGGTAGTCGGCCACATAGCGGATGTCCCACCGCTCTGTGGGACGGAACACCAGCTTCAAGCGTCCGCCGCTCTCATTGCCCTTGTCAGCGCGCTCGCCCGTGCCTTGGTTCCGGTAGAAACCATCCAGCCCGTCATAAAACGCGACCACGGAGAAGGCAAACTGATCGTTGACCTTCTGATAATGGGCCACCTCCGCCTGACGCTGGAAGTGTGAGCCCAAGCCGAGTTTGATGTCGGTACCTTGATAGTCCATGGG
>CAVIOP010000040.1:0-17777 GCA_963644485.1 bacterium
CCCCAACGGGGAGACAACATCGACAACTTTCTGTTGGGCCGTTGGCCCAATGGCCATCATCAAGGACCGACTTAAAACCCCGCGTCGGGTCATCCTCCCCCTATGGCTCTGTTGCTTCGTTGCGGCTTGCTTGGGCTCTATGTTTCTGTTCCTCCTGATATTCGGTAAAAGTCATGCCGAACTCGGCCTTGAACAGTCGGGCAAAATAACTTGGTGAATTGTATCCCAGCCGAGCATAGAGCTCGCTTATTTGCACGTTGGGCTCGATGCGTGCTATGCGGCAGGCTTCTTTCAAGCGGATGCTGTTGACAAATGCCGAAACGTTCTGTCCGGTGAGCGCACGCAGTTTTTTGTAAAGCGTGCTGGCACTCATGCACATGTCGGCTGCAAAGTCGTCGCGTGCATAGTCGCTGTCGGCAAGGTGGCGCTCCACACACGCTATGGCTCTCTTCATAAACTCGGCGTCGGGATCGCTGTAAGCCTGCTGCTCCACCTGGAAGTTGGTCTGCTGCGTGAACTTGAGGCGTATGCGTTCGCGGTTCGCCAGAATGTTGTTGATGCGCAGTTGCAGGTCATCCATGCCGAAGGGCTTGGTGAGATATTCGTCGGCGCCTATGCGGTATGCTTCGTTGCGGTCATCTTTGCCCATCTTGGCCGTGAGCATCACTACGGGCAACGGTGCCGTGTCGGGGTTGTCCTTGATGCGCCGCGTTAATTCCATGCCGTCCATGACAGGCATCATCACGTCGGTGATAACCATGTCGAGCGGTTTGCGGCCAATGATGTTCAGTGCCTGCTGGCCGTTTCTTGCCGTGAGCACCTCGTAGCGTTTGCCCAGGGCCTGCTTCATCAGCCTTAGCAACTCGGCATTGTCCTCCACGAGCAATATGATGGGTGCGGAGTCTGTCTGGACGTTAGGCTCGGCGCCGTCGTTGCCGTTGCTGTCGGCAGTCGGCAGGTGCATGCCATCGCTGTCGGCCGTGTCCAGCCATTCCCGGGTCAATGGTCTGTCCGAAGCATTGGCGGTCGTCATGTCCTTGTCGGCATAGGTGTGACTGTCGACTGGAATCTCCACGGTGAACGTAGTGCCGTGTCCCTGCTCGCTCTCACACTTGATGGTGCCCCGGTGCAGGACCACCAGGTCGCGGGTGAGCGACAATCCTATTCCCGTTCCCATCGTCTTCATGCGCCGGTAGTCGCCGTCCATGAAGCGGCTGTAGAGATGCCTCATGCGCTTTTTGTCGATGCCTATGCCCGTGTCGCCAATGGTGATGCGTGCATGTCCGTTTTCCGTTTTGTGTAGTGCCACATGTATGCTCCCGCCATCTTCTGTGTACTTTATGGCGTTCGACAAAAGGTTGTAGACCACCGTGTCCAGTTTGTCGGGGTCGAAATAAGCATCGGCAAAGTCGTTGTCCGTTTGATATTCCATGCGGATGTTCTTCTGCCGCGCCAGCACTTGCATGTTGTTGCATATGTTGCCGACAAACAGGCTGAGGTTGCCCCGGCTCACCACAATCCGCAGTTGGTGGTCGGCATTCTTCCCCGCTTCCAGTATCTGTCTTATGAGCCGTTTCAGCCTCTCTATGTGTGTCTGCATAGACAGATAACTGGTGGCAGACAAGTCCGTCTTCGCATTGTCCACCAGTGCTGAGACAACCGCCAACGGTGTGACCAACTCGTGTGTGATGTTGGTAAACACGTTGGCAATACGCAGTTTGTTGAGTGTGCGGATATGCCGTTGGTAGGCTTTCGCGGCCATCCATACCACCATGGCGGCCACCGCCAGCCACAGCAGACAAGCCCACCACGTGCGCCACCACGGCGGCAGCACCACCACGGTGAGCGTGAAGGGCGCCTCATGCCACTGCCCGGCGTCGTCGGTTGCCCAGATGTGCAGCGCATAGTGGCCTGTCGGCAGGTTCTCGTAGGTAGCCTCCGGTGTGCTGTTGGCGGCACACACCGTCCGCTGTTTGTCGTAGCCTTCAAGGCAGTAAGCATAGCGGACAGCCGACGTGCCGGCATAGGACAGTGAGACGAACGATACCGCGAATTTGCTGACAGAGGCAGGCAACACCACCCGCCTGACGAAAGGCGGCAAGATGCCGGCACACACCTCGGCCTGCAGCGCCGTGTCGAGTTCCGACACCTGACGTCCGTCGATGCGCAGGCCGGTAAGGGTCACAGCGGGTGGCGTCTGCACGGGAGTTGTCAGCAGCGATGTCGGCGAGAATCTCACAAAGCCGTTCTGGGATGTGAAGTAGAGGTAATCCTTTGAGAGAAACATCGAGTTCTCCTGTGGCTTGATGCTTCCCCCTTCGTCGGGATAGGCAAAGCGCAAGACTCGTGTCGCTCCCTTCTTGTCCTGGCAGAGGCAGACGAGATGGTCGTTGGTGGTCATCCAGAGGTTGCCGGCGCCATCGGCCGCCATGCCGAGTATGTGGTCTTCATAAATGCCATATCTCTTGCCTACGCTGACGAAGCGGTCGGCGTGCTCGTCGTAGCGCATGAGGCCTCCCACCATGGATATGGCCCATATGCGGTGCCAGCGGTCTTCGGTGCATGCTGTGGCATCGCGCAGCGGCAGGCGGCGGTTGGCCATGTCATACTGCCGCACCCGGGCATCGGTGGCAGAGGTGAATGCGGCGTTCATGCGCAGTATGCCGTTGGAGAAGGTGGTGATCCACACCCTGTGCTTATGGTCTACCATGATGTTGCGCACCTTGCTTTTGTAGCCGTTGCCAACGAGACGTCCAAGGTCCATGACCTCCGTCTTGTTGTCGGGAGCCACCCTTGCGATGCTGCTCCACTGACCCACCCACATCGTGCCGTCGGCCTCGGCATACAGTGAGGCTATGCCGTTCTCGATCAGTTGCGGCACCTGCTGCATGTTCCATGTGGTGATGCGTCCGTCTTTATGCACGATGACGGCCCCGTCATAATAACTGCCTATCCACACGTCGCCGTTGGCTCGTTGCCTGACGGCATAGCACGCTGCAGGCATGGCGGTGCGCAGGTCGGCATGGTTCCAGTGGGTGCATGGGTGTATCTGCTGCCCGATGATCTCCAGGCCACACACGCCGCTACCCGTTGACACGGCCAGGATGTGCTGGTCGTCGGTGGTGAACACGGCGGTGGTTGGGCATAGTGCATCGACGGCAAAAAACGAAAGCCGGGCCGGTCCGGTGCTCCACATGCTCACGTCGCCCCAGTTGGAGGGCACGGCTACCAGTCCGCGTCCGTTGGTGCAGACTCCGCAATAGTCGCTGCGCCCGCTTCTCTCCAGATATTCCACTTTGTGCGCTGCGCCATGATTCGCCGGTGTTATCACGGCCACCGACTTGTTGGAACAAGCCCATACGCTGCCCGAAAACGGGTCGGTGCACATGCGGTAGATGCCCAGTCTGTCGGTGCCGGCCAGCCGGGTGACGGTGGCCTTCGTGGGGTCGCAAGCGTTGTCGATGACGTTTATTCCCCCGTGCCACGAGCCTGTCCACAGTCGTCCGCTACGGTCGAAACACAGCGAGAACACGTTAGTGCCGGCCTCGCCGATGCGCCATACGCGCGTGCCGTCGGCCGACCGCACGCGCAGGCCGTCGGCCCATGTGCCCAGAAACAAGTGTCCATGGCGGTCTTCGGCAATGTCCTTGACGCTAAACTGGCACAGAGGCACATCTTCCCATCGGTCGCCGCGCTTGATGTATCTCACGAGTCCGCCGTCGGTGCCGGCATACACCTGTCCGTTGCGTGCGGTGAAGAGCGTGTAGACGATGCGTTGCGTCGTGCGGCGCAGGTGATAGTGCTTGGTATGTCCGTTGCGCAGGTCCATGCGGGCCAGACCGTCGTTGGTGCCTATCCACAGGGTGCAGCTGTCTGCAGCCGCAAGGCAGCGCACATAATCGTTGGGCAAGAGGTTAGGGGTGGCTCTGTTCGAACAGTAGGCGGTGGACCGGTAACCATCGTGTTTCACCAGACCCTCGGAGGTGCCTATCCACAACATGCCTTGGCGGTCGAAGCATGCACAGGTGACATATCCGGGAGCTTCGATGGCCACTGCCGGAAGACGCCTCCGGGCCATAAGGCTTTGGCTTATGCTTAGCAGACCTATCAGGCAGGTCAATAACAGTCGGGCATTCATATAGGGTTACTGCGTGTGGGCTTGTCGGGGCGTGTAGATACTAATGATGGCAAAAGTACAAACAAATCTCGGTAAAATCAAGTATATAACGATAATTTCATGCCGAATAACGATAATTGCAAAGGTCTTTGCCGCCATTGTGCTACTTTTGCGCCCGTAATCAATCCTAAAATCCTTTGCCATTATGAAGAAGATCGTGTGCTTATTCGTTTGCATCGTGGCCGCTGCCTGCCTGCGTGCGGCCAACACGCTGACCACCGTCAGCAAGGTTACAGAGGGAGTGGCGTTGACCGCCGATGAAGACTACATCATCGCCGACTCGCTGCCGTTCGCCACATCGGGAAGTGTCGACATACGCAATGTGGCGCATGCCGTGCTGATCCTCAAACATGTCAAGCCCAGCGAGGTGCTGGCCGGGTGGATGAACCACATATTTATAAAAGGTGAGCCGGCTGTCAACGGCACCAACTGCCAGGTGCGCCTCTACGACCGGGGCACCATCGTCTTCCCCTATGCCAACGACGTGCAGCCCCTTACCTGCTTTGCGGAGAACGGGCAGGCCGGCGACTCTTGCAACAACTACACCGAAGGACACAACGGCGGCTATATGAAGACGCTGACAGCCGCACAACTCAACAACGGCTTCCGCTCCTTCAGGTTGAAACGCGGATACATGGTGACCTTTGCACTCGGCGTAGGCGGATGGGGCTACAGCCGCTGCTTCATAGCCGACAAGGAAGACCTTGAGGTGGACCTGCCGGCGGCCATGACGGCACGTGTGTCGTCGTACCGGCTGTTCAGATGGGTCTATGCCCACAAGGCCGGACTGGCCAGCGACGGCAACGCATCGCACAATGCAC
Source organism: bacterium (assembly GCA_963644485.1). Lineage (GTDB taxonomy): Bacteria > Bacteroidota > Bacteroidia > Bacteroidales > Bacteroidaceae > Prevotella. The sequence goes on from CAVIOP010000040.1 coordinate 4,999, forward strand.
TGGTGGGCTCATGCTGGTGCTACGACTGGGGCACCGGCAATGCCTCGTTGCTGCCCGATGTGGAGTGGGTGCCCAACCATATCTACGAAGACTGGCCTTCGTCGGCCGCCTGTGGCAGCAGGGACGGAGCCTGCCACATGAAAACCAACAACGAACCGGGCAACAAGTCGGACGACCATCCGCAAACCGTGGATGAGGTGCTGGCCAACTGGCAGAACCTTATGCGCACCGGCTACCGCCTGCTCTCCGAGACGTCGCACGACGGGTCGTGGGCTCATCTGCAGCAGTTTATCGACTCGGTAGATGCCCGCGGCTGGCGATGCGATGCCGTAGACCTGCACTGCTATTGGGCCACCTCCTCGTTTTATGGCACGGGCTATGGCATGGACCGTTTCTATTCGCGCTTTGGCGGGCGCCCTATCTGGATTTCCGAGTGGGTGTGGGGTGCTTCGTGGAACAACAACGGCATCTTCAGCAGTGCCCCCGACGGCAAAAACTCGTTCTCGCTGGCCAACCAGCAGAAATGTCTGGAGGGAACGAAGCCTATCCTGGAGCATCTCAATGCCTGCAAATATGTGGAACGCTACTCTTACTGGAACGGAGAGGCTGTCGCCTCGCGCCTGCTCTATAAAGACACCCTCTCGCTGCTCGGACAATACTATGCTTCGATGGATGAGGGCATAGGCTACAACGGGGACATACAAAAGGTGCCTACTGTGGTGATGCTGAAGCCGCAAAACCTTACTGGCAAATACGACTATGACACAGGCACGCTGACCCTGACCTGGACCGACCCCAACGGCGACATGCTCGACTCTGTGCTTGTGCAGCGGCGGCCTATGAAGGGCGCATTTCAGACGGTGGCGCGCATGCCGCTGGTCGATGCGTCGTGCAAGGACGGAGCAACCTACACCTATACCGACCTGCCGCAAGCAGGCACCGACTACTATCGTATCTGCATCTGCTCGGCAGGCACCAAGAAATACTCCGCCGTGTATAAGGTAGAGGTTGTCGACAGTCTGACACAATGGGTAGACATCACCGACAGCGTGATGGTCAATGCCGGCTTCGACCTTCAGACATCATGGGCTACGGCCAACGTGAGCAAAGGCGCTGCCAATCATAAGGAGGTGGAAGGCTGGACCACCACCAGCACCGACGGCAACGGCTGTGCGGCCGCGTTTGGCATAGGCAGCGGACTGACCCTGAACGGCCAGCCTTGTCCGCGGACCAACGCCGAGGGCGAGGTCAGTGGCGGTGTCTTGGGCGTGAACCAAGGATGGAGCCAGAGCAACAACTACACGCAGAGCATCAAGCTGCCGGCCGGTACCTACCGCCTTTCGTATGCTGTGTGGAACAGTGCATACCCGTGGCGCCAGTTCAAGAATCTCTGCGGATACAGCACAGTAGGCAAGACCGTTACCGACAACCTTACCGCCATAGACACCTGCCAATGGGTGGAGTCTGTCATGGCTCCGTTTAAGCTGACCGTGAAGTCGACCGTCACCATCAGTGTGGGCTATCAGTCGACGGGCGGAACATCCATCACCAATCCCTATCTCTTCTTCGATTATGTAAGAATAGAAAAGGCTGTGGACACAAGCGGTCAAGAGACTGACGGCATCCGTGACCTGCAAGACCTCCATCGCGGCCAACCGGTGCCAGTGGCCTACTATACCCTTGACGGACGACGGACCGACGCGAATAAGCGCGGCATCATCATCGTGAAGTATGATGATGGGAGATGTCGGAAGGTAATGGTAAGGTGACCTTGGGAGTTGTTCTGCTAATTGCTGATTTCTGTGCAACTTATTTTTCACATCTTACTACATATTTTTCTGCCAAATATAACAGGTTATGCAAAAAAGCACTATCTTTGCAACAAGCAGAAATTTAACTTACGTTTATGGCACGATTTATCAACCCATTTACCGACATTGGATTCAAGCGCATCTTTGGTCAGGAAATTTCCAAACCGCTGATCATAGATTTCCTTAACAGCCTTTTGGACTCAGAGGGTTATATCGAGGATATTCGTTTTCTCGATAAAGAGCAACCTGCACTTTTTGAGGATGACCGCTCGCTTATCTATGATATCTATTGTCGCACGAATGAGGGGCACAATTTCATTGTGGAGATGCAGAACAAGTCGCAGCCCTACTTCAAGGACCGTAGTATCTACTATGTTTCCGAAGCCATAGCACGACAAGGCGAAAGAGGTACGGCATGGCAGTATAAGATTGATGGTGTGCATCTTGTGGCCTTTCTTAATTTCTGCTCTGCGGACTTCCATCAAAAGTTCCGCACAGATGTTGCGTTGGCTGATATGGCCACCAAAGAACCTTTCAGCGATAAGGTTCGCATGACTTATTTGCAACTGCCACTTTTCGTAAAGGGGGCAGAGGCATGTGATAGCGATTTTGATAAATGGATTTATGTGCTGAAGAATATGGAAACCTTGCAAAGACTGCCTTGGGCAGCAAAAAATGCAGTCTTCAAACGATTGGAAGAGATAGCCGATGTGGCTTCGCTCAGTAAGAAAGACCGTATGAAGTATGATGAGGGCTTGCGCAAGTATCGTGACACACTCTCGGTGCTTGCTGGCGCTAAAGAAGATGGCCATGCAGCAGGCATACAAGATGAGAAAGTCAATACTGCTCGTCGATTGCTCGCCATGGGAATGTCTGCCGATGTCATAATGGGTGCTACAGGACTGAGCCTGGACGAAATAGACGCTCTGCAATAATCCATGCAAGAGATGCAGTCATTTCCTGCCAGACGTTCTTTCAGTGGCTTTACGCTGTATTGGCAGCGGCTTCTTAGTACGCCCAGCCATATCCCCTGCGCACCTCCCCATTTCGCGCAACAAAACATTCTCTATCCCCAAAAATAGTGATTTTTGGGAAATTGCAGGCGGCACCGTGCCCATTGTCGGTTATTTAGTGTACCTTTGCATAGTGACAAAGCATGATGCAAAGACTGCAATGATAAAGAAGATAATGTGTGGCCTCCTCTATGTGGCCTTGCTGGTGGTGATGGCCGCAGCCACAGTGATAGAGAACAGCCGCGGCACTGGATATGCCCATACGGTCATCTATGGTTCGTGGTGGTTCACGCTGCTGTGGGCATTGTTGGCTGCTGTGGGCATTGCCTATATGCTACAACGTAAGGTGCGCCATGCCGGCACTTGGCTGTTGCATGGCGCACTGCTCGTGATACTTGGCGGTGCACTGCTCACCCATCTCACGGCCACCCGAGGCATGATGCACCTGCGCGAGGGCGAGACGTCCAATGCTTATGTGCTGGCCGCCGATGACGGACAGGCCATGCGCACGGCCACGTTGCCCTTCAGCCTCACGCTCCATCAATTTCAGACCACCTACCACGACGGCACCGCCGCTGTGGCCGATTATGCTTCGCTCTTTACGGTGACTGACGGCAGCGTGAAGCACGAGGGACGCGTGTCGATGAACCACATCTTTTCTTATCGTTCCTACCGATTCTATCAGCAGAGCTATGATGCCGATGGCCACGGCACCGTGCTGGCCGTGAACAGCGACCCGTGGGGCATAGCCGTCACCTATGTGGGCTACGCCCTGCTCTTTGCCGCTCTGCTCTTCATGCTCTTCGACCCCCGAGGCCAGTATCGTCAGGTGCTGCGCAGTCCGTTGCTGCGCAAGGGTGCGCTCATGGCCCTGCTGCTCTTTGGCACTGCATCGGGTCTCAGGGCACAGACCGATGTGCCGCCCACCGTGCCCCGCGCCACGGCCGACAAGTTGGGACGTCTGTGCATGCTCTACAACGACCGCATCTGTCCGGTTCAGACTTATGCCCTTGACCTCTGTACGAAGGTCTATGGCGCACGTTCGTACAAGGGCCTTACCGCCGAGCAGGTGTTGGCCGGATGGCTCTTCTATGGCGATGCGTGGACTGCGGAACCGTTTATCAGCGTGAAGGGCCGCGCCCTGCGCCAGCAGACCGGACTGGAGGCGCACACGTCGATGGCCGGATTGTTTGTCATGGGGCAGTACACACTGGCCCAATTGGTTGAAGAATATTATCGTGGCAATACTGACAAACTGCACAAGCAGGCTGCTGATGTCGACAGCAAACTGATGTTGCTCATGGAACTGCGCCAAGGTTTGTCGCTTCGTCTTTTGCCTTACACCACGCCACGCGGTGTCACCACATGGTATGCACCTACTGACAGTCTGCCGAAGTACATCGGAGCGCAACAGGCGCTTTACATCCACCAGGTGTTCCCGTTGATGGCTGAAGATGTGTCAGCCGGACGCTGGAGCCGTGTCGACGAGTTTCTCGACAAGATGAACCGCTACCAGCAGGTGTATGGAGGCACCACGTTGCCCACCGCCTCTTGTTATCGCGCTGAGCGCACGCTCAATGCCGTGCCGTTTGCCACGGTGCTCTTTATGGTCAACCTGACACTGGGGTTGCTGGCATTGGGCTACACCTTCTGCCGGATGACGGGCTCCCGCTGGCTGACGCCATTGCGCCAGAAGCGGTTCGACCGCATGCTGGCCGCACTGCTCGGGCTGTCGTTGCTGGCACTGACGGCCGCCCTGGTGCTGCGTGCCCTTGTTAGCGGCAACCTGCCACTGAGCAATGGCTATGAGACGATGCTTCTTTTGGCATGGTTTGTTGAGGTCATTGCACTGCTCATGCAGCACCGTTTCCGCATTGTGACGGTGTTCGGATTGCTGCTCTCGGGCTTCTTCCTCCTGGTGAGCCACATCAATGCCATGGACCCGGCCATCGGGCAGATGATGCCGGTGCTCAATTCTCCGCTGCTCTCCATCCATGTCAGCATCGTCATGATGAGCTACGCCCTCCTGTCGCTCACCTTCATCTGTGCGGTGATGGGACTTGCGGTGCGCCGCTATGAAGCACCGCTGCAAGCGCTCAGTCTGCTCTTTCTCTATCCCGCCGTGGCAGCCCTTGGCATGGGCATCTTCATCGGCGCTATATGGGCCAACGTCAGTTGGGGCTCCTACTGGAGTTGGGACTCGAAGGAAACATGGGCCCTCATCACCTTCATGGTCTATGCCGTGGCACTGCACCGTGTCAGTCTGCCGGCGCTCCGCCGCCCGCGTCTCTACCATTTGTTTATGGCGCTGGCCTTCCTGTCACTGGCCATGACCTACTTTGGGGTGAACTATCTGCTCAGCGGCATGCACTCCTACGCCTGACGCCCCCGTGCGACATCCTGCATTAAGACAAAACCAAATCATCATGGAACAACATATTTCACCATTGACAAAGGTGCAGCTACACACCTTCAACAACGGAACAGAGACACGTGAACACCACGTCATCATCAGTGTGGCCGACGAGGGCCGCACACTCAGTTACGGCGACCAGCTCAAGCTCATCATGGATTGCTTCGAGAGCACGCGCAAACAGCTCGCGGCCGTGACGGTCTTCAAGCGTTACTTCCTGAGCGACAGTGCCAACCAGGCCTACGACCTCATGGCCTACGAACTGGAAAATCCCGAGTATGCCGTGTCCGTCGTCCAGCAGGCACCCGCCAGCGGAGCCAAGATAGCCCTGTGGGTCATCCTCATGACAGCCGTCGGCACACGCGCCCTCGCCAGCGGCCTCTATGAGGTGAGCCACGGCACCTACCGGCACCTGTGGACAGCCAGCTGCGCCAACCTCGCCAAGGACTCGGAGCGACAGACCAAGCTGCTGCTCAACGAGTATGTGATGCGCCTCATCAACGAGGGTTGCACGCTCGAGGCCAACTGCGTGCGCACATGGTTCTTCGTCAACGACATCGACAACAACTACCCTGGCGTGGTGAAGGCACGCAACGATGTCTTCGCCACACAGAACCTCACCGACCAGACCCACTTCATCGCATCAACGGGCATCGGCGGCAGACAGGCCAACCCACGTGTGCTGTCGCAAATGGACGCCTATGCCGTCACACCCCTGCAGCCCGGCCAGATGGGTTATCTCTATGCAGCCGACCACCTCAACCGCACGAGCGACTATGGCGTGAGCTTCGAGCGGGGTTCCTATGTCGACTATGGCGACCGGCGCCAGGTCTACATCTCCGGCACAGCCAGCATCGACAACAAGGGCAACATCCTCTATCCCGGTGACGTGCGCCGCCAGTGCCAGCGCATGTGGGACAACGTCGAGGCTCTGCTCAACGAGGGCGGATGCGGCTTCGGCGACATCAACGCCATCGTGTGCTACCTGCGCGACCCTGCCGACTACGAGGTGGTGCGCCGCCTCTTCGACGAGAAGTTCGGTGAGCACAAGGACCGTCCGGCCACTCCCTACCTGCTCGTCCATGCGCCGGTGTGCCGACCGGGATGGCTCATCGAGATGGAATGTACAGCTACACGCAATGCCGACACGGCCTATCCGAAATTCTGATATGGCAACATCATACATCATCACCATTCTCCTGACGGCCGTCATCATGGTCGCCGTGGGCTATGTCCTCGCCAGCCGCGGCAAGAACACGACAGCCGACGAAAGTGCCACACTGACCGACCAGATCAGGACCCTCACCGCCGAGCGCGATGTGCAACGTGCCAACGCCGACAACTGCCGGCAGCAGCTGGCCACACAGAAGGACGACTACGAACAACGCCTCCTCAACATAAAGGCTGAGGCCGAGACGCGCCTCAAGCAACAACAGGCCGAGGCAGAGGCTTACCGAAAGGCGGAGCAGCAGCGCAGTGCCGACACGCTGGCCGACATGCGACGCGCCTACGACACGCAGCTCACCGAGCTGAAAGACGCACAGGAAAAGCAGGTCGCCGAGCTGAAAGCCTCACACGAGAGACAAATCGCACAACTGAAGGACGCACAGGAGAAGCAGCTACAGCAGTCGAATGACAGCATGGAGGCACAGGTCGCCGAACTGAAAGCCTCCCATGAGAGACAAATCGCACAACTGAAGGATGCACAGGAGAAGCAGCTACAGCAGTCGAAGGACAGCATGGCGGCACAGATCGACGCACTGAAACTGATGAACAAGGAGCAGGTGGAAAGTCAGATGAAGCTCATACGCGAGCAGATGCAGACCACCTCCGAGGAAGTGCTGAAACGCCGACAGGACGAGCTGGGCGAGCGCAACAGGGAACAGGTGTCGAAAATCCTCGACCCGCTGCAGCAGAGCTTCCGCGAGATGCAGGAGGCCTTCAACCTCTCGAAGAGCCAGCAGAGCGAGGCCCTGACGCGACTCGACGAGACCATCAAGATCAACATGCAGAAAAGCACCGAGCTGGGCGAGACGGCCGACAGGTTGACACGCGCACTGACGGGCGAGGTGAAGGTGCAGGGCAACTTCGGAGAGCTGAAGCTCAAGCAGCTCCTCGAAGACATGGACCTCAAGGAGGGCGAGCAGTTTGACACGCAGGAGACCCTGCGCGACAAGGCCGGACGCTCGGCCAAGGGCGACGACGGCAAGGGACTCATACCCGACTTCATCCTCCACTTCCCCAACAACCGACACGTGGTGGTCGACTCGAAGATGTCGCTCACCGACTATGAACGCTACATGAATGCCGAGGACGGCACAGAGGAGAAGACCACCGCGCTCAAGGCACACATCGCCAGCGTCAGGGCACAGGTGAAACGCCTGGCACGAAAGGAATACACCAAGTATCTGCCCAGCGGCTACAACCGCCTCAACTTTGCCATCATGTACGTGCCTATCGAGGGCGCGCTCAACCTCGCCCTGCTCAACGACGGCAGCCTCTGGCGCGAGGCCTACGACCAAGGCGTGCTCATCCTCGGGCCACAGACCATGTACATGAACCTGCGGGTGCTGGAGATGATGTGGACGCAGGTGCGGCAACTCAAGAACCAGCAGGTCATGATGGATGCCGCCAACATCATCATCGAGCGCGTGCAGGATTTCGGCATGCGCTTTATGGACGTGGAGGCAGGCATGAACGACACCATCAAGAAGATGGCCAAGCTCAAGATCACCACCGCCGACAGCGGTCCCAGCATCATCACCGCCGCGAAGCGGCTGCTCACGGCAGGTGCCAAGGAGAACAAGAAGAAAAAGTCGCTCGACGAGATGGACGAGCCAATGTTCATCGAGGGAGACAAAGAGAGTGACAAAGAGGGAGCCAAAGAGAGCGACAAAGAGACCGACAAAGAGACCGACAAAGAATAAGGTCACGCCACAGGCACCCAGCAGGCACAGGCTGCCGGCATTAGGGCCATGAGGGTATCGGCCACCCGGGTGTGACACATGGAAAGTCCATGCCGTAGCACCCCCCCCAAGCAACACATTATGTAAAAAGGGTAACTTTATCCGTAAACCGAGTAACGGACGTCCACCGGGGAATGTGTAATTTTGCAACGTGGGGCAAGAAGCGGATCCGTATCTCCCCCCCGAACGGGTCCGCCCCCACATATTCATTGCAGTCCCACCCCGGCCAACGTCAAGAGGCCGGCAACAGACAACACAACTTACAGATTAAGGTAAAAGACATGTTACTCGAAAAGATCCAATCACCCGCCGACATCAAGCACCTGTCGGCACAACAGCTGCACACGCTCGCCTCTGAAATACGTCAAGGCATCCTATTCCGCAATTCACTCCACGGCGGACACGTCGGCCCCAACCTGGGCTTCGTGGAGGCCACCATCGCCATGCACTACGTGTTCGACGCACCCAAAGACAAGTTTGTCTTCGATGTCTCCCACCAGATCTATCCCCACAAGATGCTCACGGGGCGCGCCTTCGGCTTCACCGACCCCGAACGCTTCGACGAGGTGTCGGGCTACTCGTCACCCCTGGAGTCGCCCGAGTACGACAACTTCGAGATAGGCCACACCTCCACCTCCGTCGCCCTGGCCACCGGCCTGCAGAAAGGGCGCGACATCATGGGCGGCAAGGAGAACATCGTGGCGGTCATCGGCGACGGGTCGCTCAGCGGCGGCGAAGCATTCGAAGGACTCAACATGGCATCCGAGCTGGGCACCAACATCATCATCGTGGTCAACGACAACGAGATGTCGATTGCCGAGAACCACGGCGGACTCTACCGCAACCTGGCCCTGCTGAGGCAGACAAAGGGACAGGCCGAGTGCAACTATTTCCGCACCTTCGGCTTCGACTACCACTATGTGGAGCAGGGCAACGACATCGAGGCGCTCATCGCCGCCTTCCGCGAGGTGAAGGACACGCCGCACCCCACCGTCGTGCACATCCACACAGAGAAGGGACACGGCTACCAGCCTGCCGTCGACAACAAGGAAGGCTGGCACTGGAACATGCCGTTTGACCCCAAGACGGGCAAGAACACCATAGGACCGTTCCCCGAGAGTGCCGCACAGGCACTGGGCAACCACCTGCGCGAGGAGATGAAGCGCGACCCCAAACTGGTCTGCATCTCGGCGGCCGTGCCTGCCAGCATCGGCTTCAGACCCGCAGAACGACAGGCCGCCGGCCCACAACACCAGGACGTGGGCATAGCCGAGGAGGAAGCCATAGCCATGGCCAGCGGCATGGCCAAGCGCGGCGCACACCCGGTGTTCTCCACCTATGCCACGTTCATCCAGCGCACATACGACCAGATAGCGCAAGACCTCTGCGTCAACGGCAACCCCGCCGTGATCAACGTCATCGGCGCATCGGTCTTCGGCATGAACGACTTCACGCACATCTGCTTCTTCGACATACCGATGCTCTCACACATCCCCAACCTCGTCTACCTCGCACCCACCACGGTGGAGGAGATGATTGCCATGGAGGACTGGGCGATCCGACAGGACCGCTACAGCGTCGCCATCCGCGTGCCCGAGGGCGAAGTATGCCACAGCGACGAGCACTACCCCACCGACTACAGCGACCTCAACCGCTACCAGACCGTACACCGCGGCAACCGTGTGGCCCTGCTGGCGCTCGGCAGTTTCTTCGACAAGGGGCGCCGCGTGGCCAGACTACTGGCCGCTGAAGGCATCGACGCCACACTCATCAATCCACGATACATCACCGGCACCGACGACGAGCTGCTCCGCTCGCTACAAGCCGACCACCAACTGGTGGCCACCCTTGAGGACGGATCGGTCGACGGCGGCTTCGGCGAGCGCATCGCCCGCTTCTACGGCCCCACGGAGATGAAGACGCTATGCTTCGGCGTGCGCAAGGCCCTCTATGACCGATACGACGTGCAACAGCTCCTCAGCGACAACGGCCTCACCGACGAACAGGTGGCCCAACGCATCATCAGCACACTGTAGCGCAGAACCGTCATCGGCCACCACACCCGACAAACAACAAGAACCATGGACGAAAAGCCAGCACTCTACAAGATTGACACCGTGGACGACTTCAACAAGCTCTACGGCTTTGAGACCAAACACCCGCTCGTGGCCGTGGTCGACATGAGCCGGGCACAGCGAGTCATCAGCGGCACGGCCACCTTCAGCTACGGACTCTACGCGCTCTTCCTGAAGCAGACCTACTGCGGAGACATCACCTACGGACGCCAGCCCTACGACTACCAGGAGGGCACCGTGGCCAGCTATGCACCGGGCCAGGCCATCACCGTGAGCCATCGCCCCGACTACACGCCCAACGCCCTCGGCGTGCTCTTCCACCCCGACCTCATACGGGGCACGGAGCTGGGCAAGGACATCGGACAGTACTCCTTCTTCTCCTACGACGTGCGCGAGGCGCTCCATCTGTCGGAGGAGGAGAAAGGCATCTTCCGCGACTGCCTCGCCAAGATGCAGACCGAGCTCAACCACTCCATCGACAACCATAGCCGAAAGCTCATCTGCCGCAACATCCAACTGCTGCTCGACTACTGCATGCGGTTCTATGAACGGCAGTTCATCACGCGGCACTGCGTCAACCACGACGTGCTGACACGCTTCGAACAACTGCTCAACAGCTACTTTGCCGACGGGCGCGCCGCCAAGGAAGGACTCCCCACCGTGCGCCACTTTGCCGAGGAGTGCTACCTCTCACCCAACTACTTCGGCGACCTGGTGAAGAAAGAGACCGGACGCACGCCACAAGAGCTCATCCAAAGCAAGATCATCAGCACGGCCAAGGAGGAGCTGGCCGCTACGGGCAAGACAGTGGGCGAGGTGGCCTGGCATCTTGGCTTCCAGTATCCACAGCACTTCAACCGCTTCTTCAAGCGCAACACCGGCATGACTCCCAGCGAGTACAGGGACCAGAACCGTCAGAGACTGTAAGACCCGTCAGGGGCGGCCTTGCTTGACCAGCAAAGAAATCTTAGACAATGTGAAAAAACAGGAAAAGGTGGGCATCGTTTCGGCGATTATTGTTAACTTTGCAGACAGTCATGAAACGATACACGCACATCACGATACTCCTGTGGCTGCTCCTGCTGACGGCGGCAACGCCTGCCTGCGCCCAGCACTACACGCGCGCCACACACCACCGGGCACGGCCTGCAACGGGTAGGGCGAGCCTGCAATATGCCGACTCGCTGCGCCTCTACGCCGACTCGCTCTATGCCGACAGCGTCAGCGTGCCCACGACCATGCAGCCATCCGGTCTGGCTCCGATGTTCCTTCCCATGACCTACTACGAGAGCGTGGCCCACAAGGCTTTCTCACTGGGCGACAGTCTCTCGGCCATCGACAGCCACCTACTCCACATCTACCTCGCACGCCCCGACCTCGTGGCTGCCACCGAACAGCAGCTGGAGGAGGCCGGACCCGTGCTGGCCCCGATGACCGTGACCGACAGACCCGAGGTGGAGACACAGCAGATGCAACCCAAGGAGTTGATGCCGGACATCGTGGACATCATAGTGCTGAAGCCCAACTTCTGGACGTTCAGCGGTGACTACTACCTGCAGTTCCTGCAAAACTACATATCGAGCAACTGGTACAAGGGCGGACAGAGCAGCTACTCGATGGTGGGGTCGCTGACCCTGCGCGCCAACTACAACAACAAGCAGAAGGTGAAGTGGGAAAACACGCTGGAGATGAAGCTCGGCTTCCAGACCTCGCGCGGCGACTCGCTCCACAGCCTGAAAACCTCAGAGGACCTGCTGCGCTACACGGGCAAGCTCGGCCTGCAAGCCACCAAGAAGTGGTACTACACGTTCCAGACCGTTGCCTCAACACAGTTCATGCGCAACTTCGGCACCAACAGCAACTACGTCTACTCCGACTTCCTTTCGCCACTCAACGTCAACGTGTCTATCGGTATGGACTACAACGTCAACTGGCTCAAAGGCAAACTGAAGGGCAGCGTCCACCTGGCTCCGCTGGCCTACAACTTCAAGTTTGTCGACCGAGTGGGCCTTGCCACACGCTACGGTATCGAGGAAGACCACCATGCGCTCAACGACTTCGGTTCGCAGCTCACCGTCGATGTCACATGGAATATGGCAAACAACATCAGCTGGCGCTCGCGCATCTACGGCTACACCACCTACGAGCGTTCCGAGATGGAGTTTGAAAACACGTTCAGCTTCCAGTTCAACCGTTACATCGCAGCCAAATTCTTCGTTTATCCGCGCTTCGACGACTCGCGTACACGCGATGACCACCACGGCTACTGGATGTTCAAGGAGTACACTTCCCTCGGCTTTTCCTATAGTTTTTAGCCGCACGGCCTCACGGCATTTTGTGACCGGAGGCGACATGATGGCTAAATCCGCTTTCTATGTTAATATCCAAGTGTTTTGACCATTATTTTATTTAAGTTTCGGATTTACACTGCGTGAGCCGATGCGGGCTGAACAATGTCTGCGTGAGCCGCGGGCTGAAAGCCCAGCAATTCCATAGCCCAG
>CAVIOP010000041.1:0-17562 GCA_963644485.1 bacterium
GTGCCGCCCGTTGCAGAGCTGCTGCCCTGCCCGGTGTCACCGCCCAGCAATTCGTTTATAGTGCTTGCCATAGTAAATTCTTTAGTGTTTGATTATGTTGTTGAAGGCTTCTTCTGCTGTTGCCCAGCACTCGTACTGCCTGTAGCCGTCCCACTGCCACTGTCTATCGCACTCGCGATGTTCCCTGCCGCGCCGATGACACCCTGCGTCGCCTTGGCGATGTTCTCGGCACGCTGGTTCTCGATGTTGCGAAGCTGCTGCGAATAGTCCTCGTCAGCACTGCGGTACTGCTGCTCGATGTTGTCCTTACGAGCGTCGCTTTGGGCGTTGACGGCTGAGACAGTCTGCGACAATGCCTGATTGTTCGCCGTCTTAGTGGCGGCCACGCTCTCCTCCGTGCCGCCCATCACCGCCTGTGTGCCAGCTGCCGAACGGTTGCGGTTCTTGATGCTCTCCTCCGTCAAGGTGAGAAGCCGCTGAGCGTCGGCACGCTGGGTAGCGTCCTCGTTCATGCGGCGGTCATACCAGTTCTGGTTCTTTCTGCGTTGTGCCTCGGTCTCCGCCTTGGCTTTCCTTGCAGCCTTGCTTGCTTGAATGCCGCCGTAGATACTGCTCGCAGCAGCCATACCGGCGCCTATAATCGCTCCAATCATGATTGTAAACACTTAAAATTATGCCTCAAAGATAAAGCGTTATCTTTGCATCGGCATTTTAAGTTTTTACACTTCACAACTTCTCAATCGGGAAAGGAGACACAGGATATGAAAGGCAAGAAAACAGGAGGAAGGCAGAAAGGAACACCCAACAAAGCCACCGTGATGAACAAGCAGATTATAAACGACCTGCTTGCTGACTACAGCGCAAGCGGACTCATGGGCGCGGACTTCCAGCAACTTGAAGCCAAAGACCGCATGACAATCGCCGAGAGGCTCATGCAGTATGTCATGCCTAAGATGCAGTCCGTCACCGCCGACATGAACGTCAGCTCCGACAAGCTGTCCTTGGAGCACACCCTTGTGCAGCTCTCCAAAGACCCACATGACAATACAGTCTAAAGCCCGTCTACTTTAGATTACACCAACATGGTTTTTGGCATACCGCTAACAAACAAAACCACACATAAGAAACGTTTGTAAGTTGCTTAATAACAAGCACTTACAAACGTTTTATTTTGTTACAAACACGCCAACTAACAAACAACTAACAAACAAACTCACACGAAACTAACAAACAAGCTAACAAACAAAATACGCTCGCAACGTATTGTGTATCAATGTTTTATATTTCGTTTTTTACTCGACCTAACAAACAAGCTAACAAGCAACTAACAAACGACGTAACAAACATAATAAGAATATAGATATTATTGATATTCTTATTTGCGCGTGTGCGTGCGCGTGCGAGGGAGAGAAATCCCGATTTCAGATTTTCACTCCTTTGGCACGTCCGGCACATTGTCGACAGCCCTACGCTTCACGCCGTCCACGACCTTGGCGTAAATCTGCGTGCTTTTGATGGAAGTGTGGCCGAGTATCTTGCTCACGGTGTAAAGGTCGGCACCGTAGTAAAGAAGCATCGTGGCACACGTATGACGGCTCATGTGGAAGATGAGGTGTTTCTCTATTCCCGCACGCTTGCCCCACTCGTTGAGGTAGTCGTAGATGATGGAGCGGTCGCGGAACTGGAACACAAGGTTCTCCCTGCCGTTGTCGCCTTTCTCCGGCAACCACGTCATCGCATTCTTCGACAGAGGTATGTACACCGGCTCCATCGTTTTCTTCTGCGTCATCTCCAACTGGTACTCACCGTTGCCGAGCTTCACTATCTGCTTCCACTTCAAGCGGCTCACGTCGATGTAGCGCAAGCCAGTGAAGCAGCAGAACATGAAAGCCTTCTTTACACGCCAGTCGTCACACTCCGCCTTGGCAAGCCTCCGCAGCTCGTCCATGGTGAGGTACTCGCGCTTCTTCGTGCGCCGCTGCGGCTTCTCCGCCAGTGATAGCTTGTGGAAAGGGTTGCGCGGTATCAGGTCAAGTCGCACAGCCTTGTTCATCAGGATTGACAGCACCGTGAAGTAAGTGTAGATAGTCTCCGGGCATAGGCGACCGCCATACTTGTTAGCCCCGTCAGAGCGCAAATGCTCCAAGAAGCTGCGCAGGAACTTCGGCGTAACGTCCTTCAGCCTCATGCCCTTCTTGGCGTACAGCCCCAACTGCCGTATGATGTTGTGTATCGTCTTCGAGTAGTTGTTGTTGCCGTGGTCATGGTAATACTGCCGCTGCTCCTCCAGCCATTCTGTAAGCACCACCTTGTCAGCACCCGGGCTTACCACTTCGAGTCCATCGCGCACAACCTCCACCATGCGCTGCACCCGCTTCTCCTCCGCCATGCGCATGATGGCATTGTTGCGCGTCTTTGCACCTTTGTCCGTCTCCGGATCCAAGTACAAGCCGAGATACTCCTTCTTGCGCTGACCGTCATACACGATGTCGAGGTACAGCGTTTTCTTGCCGCTTGACAACAGCCTTTCCCGTAAGTGTACGGGTTCAAAATCATGCTTCTTCATACTTCCAAAGTTATGTTGTTCAAAAAAATATTCTTTCTTTTCGTGGGACAACCTCGTGGGACAAATATGCGCCACTTTTTCCCCACATAAACCCATATCAAACCCCATGCAAACATAAAACCAAAAGTTATAAGAACGCCAAAAGCCGCTGAATTTCAGCGGCTTTTGTTGCGGTTTCTTGTAGGTTTGTTGTGGTTTGCATTACCCTACCCGAAGTTGTCGTACATGATGCTCTCGGGATCGACGCCGAGACTGTCGAGATAGTCGGTGACGGTCTTGATGAGCATAGGAGGTCCGCAGAGGTAATACTCGCAGTCCTCGGGTGCTTCATGATCCTTCAGGTAGGTGTCACGCACACAATTGACAGCGAAACCTGCATAGTACTTCACGCCAGCAGCATCAGCAGCAGGGTCGGGGCGGTCAAGCGAGAGGTGGAGATGGAAGTTGGGGAATTCCTTCTCCAGTTCCCAGAAGTCCTCCATGAAGAAAGCTTCGTTCAAGCTGCGCGCTCCATAGAAGAAGTGAAGCTCACGGTCGGTGCAGTGAAGCGTTTTTGTCATGTGCATGATTTGTGAACGGAGAGGTGCCATGCCAGCGCCGCCGCCAATCCAGATCATCTCCTTCTTGGAATCGAAGTGTGGATGGAAGTCGCCGTAGGGGCCACTCATCATCACTTTGTCTCCAGGCTTGAGGCTGAAGATGTAGCTGGAACCGATGCCTGTAGGCACGTTCTGGAAGCCCACTTGCGGGCGGGGGAGGAAAGGTGTGGTGGCAATACGCACGGTCAGGGTGATGATGTCGCCCTCAGCGGGGTAGTTGGCCATTGAATATGCGCGGATGGTCGGTGCAGGATTGTGTGCCTTCAGCGAGAGGATGTTGAATTTCTTCCAAGACTCAATGTACTCGTCGCCAATCAGCGCCTTGTCGAAATCCTTGTCGTAGTCGATACAGTCGTATGCAGGAATCTTGATCTGTGCATACGAACCAGGCACAAAGTCCATGTGTTCGCCGGGAGGCAAGGCCACCTTGAACTCTTTGATGAAGCTCGACACGTTCTTGTTGCTGATGACTGTGCACTCCCATTCCTTGACACCCATGATCGATTCTGATATCTTGATCTTGAAGTCACCCTTTACTTTCGTCTGGCAACCGAGGCGCCAGTGCTCTTTGATCTGCTTGCGAGTGAAGTGGGGCTTCTCGGAATCGAGAATTTCGCCGCCTCCCTCGAGCACCTGTACTTTGCACTGTCCGCAACTGGCTTTGCCACCGCATGCAGAGGGCAGGAAGATACCGTTGGCGTTGAGCGTGGTCATGAGCGAGTCGCCCTGCGCCACGTTAAGAGTCTTGGTGTCGTTAATCGTTATGGTCACATTGCCGCTGGGGCTCAAATATTTTTTAGCCACGAGAAGGATAATGACCAAGAGGAGTATGACGGCAAGGAATACTCCTACGCTATAGATGATGAAATTGAAATCCATAATCATTAAATATTAAGTCCTGAAAAGCACATCATGGCCATGGCCATAAGTCCCACGGTGATGAAAGTGATGCCCAGTCCTTGCAACGGCTTGGGCACGTCGCCGTACTGCATTTTCTCGCGAATGGCACCCATGGCCGTGATGGCGAGTGTCCATCCGATACCCGAGCCGAAAGCATAGACGATGGCATCGGCAACAGAGCCGATGTACTGCGTATTGCTCGGGTCAAGGTTAATGCGCTGTTGCATGAACAGCGAAGCACCCATGATGGCACAGTTGACGGCAATCAAGGGAAGGAAGATGCCCAGTGAAGCGTAGAGCGATGGCGAATAACGCTCGACCGCCATCTCCACAATTTGCACAATGCCGGCGATGACTGCGATAAAGAGGATGAAGCTCAGGTAGGATATGCCCAGAGGATCGAGCACCTTGGTCTGGAGCAGATAGTCGATCGGAACGGTCACTACCAGCACGAATGTCACGGCCAGGCCCAGTCCGAGCGATGTCTTCACGTTCTTTGACACGGCAAGGAATGAACACATGCCGAGGAAGAAGGCAAATATCATGTTGTCCACAAAGATGGACCGGAAAAACAAACTAATGAGGTGTTCCATAATTATTTCTTATCTTCTTTGTAAAAGAATGCACGGTGAACCCAAATGACACAGCCCAGGAGGATGAGGGCCATGGCAGGCATGGTCATCATGCCATTGTTCATGTAACCGAAATCGTAAACACTTGATGGGATAATCTGGAAACCCAGCAGGCTGCCACGTCCTAACAGCTCGCGCACGGCACCCACGATGACCAGAATCATGGCATAGCCGAGGCCATTGCCGATGCCATCGAGAAAACTGGGCCAAGGCTTGTTCATCATGGCGAAAGCTTCAAGGCGGCCCATCAGGATACAGTTGGTGATAATCAGTCCCACGTAGACCGAGAGCTGAACGCTGACGTCATAGGCAAACGCCTTGAGAATCTGGCTGACAATCGTCACCAAAGCGGCCACCACCACAAGCTGCACGATGATGCGGATGCGCATGGGGATGGTGTTGCGGATGACAGAGATAATCACATTGGAGAAGGCGGTGATGACCGTAACCGCCAGTCCCATGACAATGGCGGGCTTCAGTTGTGAAGTGACAGCCAATGCCGAGCAGATGCCAAGCACCTGCACCAATATCGGGTTGTCGAGGTTCAGTGGTTTGCCAAGAACCTCCTGGTTTTGTTTGCTTAATAAACTCATCTTCTTGCGATTAAAGTTTGTTGTTATTTGGCATTGAGGAACTTCATGTACTGTCCCAGGCCAGCTTGCAGCATTTGGGTGACGCCGTTAGAGGTGAGAGTAGCGCCTGTCACGGCGTTGACCTGAGTCTGCGGGTCGGCCACTTTCTTCTCTACAGCAAGCGCAATGGCGTCGCGGCCAGCGCCGGCAAAGAGGTGTTTGCCCTGGAAGAGCTCCTGCCAAGACTGGTCGTCCTTGATGTTGGCACCCAGGCCGGCTGTCTCACTCTCATGGTTGAAGTAGGCACCGTAAACCGTCTGCTTGTCGTCGTTGATAGCAATATAACCACTGATGGCACCCCAGAGTCCCATTCCGTAGACAGGGATAACATACTTGGTCTTGCCATCCACCTTGCAGACGAACAACGCCAGTTTGCCTGCTTTGGCATCGGCAGAGTTCAACTTGAATCCGGTCTCTGTTCCGCCAGGCTGACCGGCCTCTTTCTTTAAGCCGTCTTCGCCCATAATGTCATCTGCAATCACCACCTCTTTATATTTGTCAGCAGCCGCCTTGTCGTCCAAGCCACGGATGTTGAGCGAGTAGAGGATTTGCTTCTGCTTGTCGAGAGCCACATTGGCATCTTGCGCAGGCTTGAGTGCCTGGAACGTGAACGCCAACAGAAAAGCGACAATTAGGACCAGAACGATCGAATAGATAATCGTGTATGAATTGGAATTTGTTTTCATGCTTTTTCTCCTTATTTATTCGTTGCGCGCTTGGCACGTTTGGAAATGTTTGCTTCCACGACGCAATGGTCGATAAGCGGTGCAAACATGTTGCCGAAGAATATGGCCAACATCATGCCCTCGGGATAGCCGGCGTTCATCACTCTAACGATGATGGCCATGGCGCCAATGAGGAAACCGTAGATCCACTTGCCCGTCTCCGTGCGTGCGGAAGTGACAGGATCAGTGGCCATGAACACTGCACCGAAGCAGAAGCCGCCCAGAACGATGTGCTCATACCAGGGGATGGGAGTCTTGCCTGTGGCGGTGAAGACGAGAGCCATGGCTATGCCACCGATGAATACCGACAGCATGGTTTTCCAGCTGGCTATGCCCGCCCACAACAGGATGACAGCGCCGATGGCGATGGCGACAACCGACGTCTCGCCGACGGAACCGGGGATAAAGCCCAGGATCATGTCTGACAGACTGGCTCCTGCATCGGCGTTTTGACCGATGAGACCGAGCGGTGTGGCCATGGTGAAACCATCCTGCAGGTCATAGCCTAGACCGAAGATGGCATCGGTTGCTACCCATACCTGGTCGCCCGTCATCTGGCTGGGATAAGAGAAAAAGAGGAACATGCGTACGGCGACGGCCACGTTGAAGATATTCATGCCAGTGCCTCCCCAAATCTCCTTGACGAAAATCACGGAGAAGGCGATGGCGAGAACCAGGGTCCACAACGGCGTGTTGATGGGGATGATCAGCGGGATGATGATGCCGCTGACGAGGTATCCCTCCTGTATCTCCTCATGCTTCCATTGCGCCCATGCGAACTCGATACCCAGGCCCACGATGTAGCTCACGAGGATCTTGGGCAGCAAAGCCAACAAGCCAAAGGCAAACATCGACACGCAGCTTGTCTCAGCCAACTGGCCAGCCGCTGCAGCGTTTTGGTAGCCAATGTTGTACATTCCGAAGAGCAAAGCCGGCATCAAGGCGATGACAACCATACTCATGATGCGCTTCGAGTCGATGGCGTCATGGATATGGACACCGCTCTTCGAGGTGGTGCTGGGCACAAAGAGGAACGTTTCAAAGCCGTCATAGAGGCTTTGGAAGGCGTGCCATTTGCCGCCCTCTTCGAAGAGGGGCCGTATCTGGTCGAACTGTTTTTTTAATCCACTCATAATAGTTTTTGTGTTATTTACCTAAGCGTAATCCTTTCTTAAGCGTTCTCTTTGCGCAGGATGTCAAGTCCTTGTCTGACAATCTTTTGCAGCTCCAGCTTCGAGGAGTCCACAAATTCCGCCAGAGCAAAGTCTTCGGGACTCACCTCATAGATGCCCAGTTGCTCCTGCTTGTCGATATCTCCTGTGATGATGGCTTTCACCAGATACTCGGGATAGATGTCCATGGGCACCACCTTGTCGTATTCGCCGCTCATAATCATGTGGCGTTTGCCTCCTTTTATGCGGGCGTCGAGGTCATACTCGCGCTTCTTTCCTTCCATCCAGGAGAAATAACTTCTCGAAACCGAGAAATCATGGAAACGCGGGAGTATCCATCCCAAAATCTCTTCCTTGTCATCCCCCTCGGGGATTGCCGTCAGTTCTGACGTGTGAGCGCCTACAAAGTCATCGAGCGTGGCGCGCTCACCGGTCAGCGGATTTCCGTTGATGAGACGTACATGGGTGTCTGAAGACAACTTGCCCTCGAGTACGTCGGCCAACTGGGCACCCACCAATACATCAGCGTAGGCAGGGTCATTCACCTGACTTCCGGCGAGGGCGATGGTCTTGGTCAGGTCTACCTTGCCTGTGAGAAGGAGACGACCCATGAAGATCACGGCGGTGGGGTCTACCGTCCAGACCACCTCGCCGCGGTTGACTGGGTCAATATGGTTGACCTGCACGCCAACATTGCCGGCAGGACAGGGACCGTCGAAGACATTCAGGTCGACACCCTCTACTGCCGTCAGCACGTCGGCAGTCTGCTTGGCACCTACGCCCAGATGAAGGGGCGCAATGCGGCTGAGCGCTTTGAGGCCGGCTTTGAAGGCCTGCTCGTTGCCCTCCAGTTCATATTCGAAGTCAGCGGCAAGGGGCATGTCACGGAGAGCCGAAACGAAGATGCCCTTTGGGTTTGTGGCAGGATTGGTTGAGATGGCATAAGGAAGTTGATTGATATAACCAAAGAGACCTGCCTCAAGAAGCAATTGTTTCACGGCGTCGCCGCTCATGCTGTTGGGGTCATGGACACCGAAGTCGCGGTATTCTTGATTCTTGTCAGCCTCAACGCTGACGCTCAACACGCGTCTCCGCTCACCGCGGACAACAGACTTGACAATACCACTCACTGGGGAGGCAAACAGAACCTCTGGGAATTGCTTGTTGACAAACAAGGCATCTCCGGCAAGGACATGATCTCCTTCCTTGACAACCACCTTTGGGGTGACACCCGTAAAATCAGAAGGGCGGAGAGCATACAACTTGGATGCCCTGCAGGTCACCTTCTTCTTTACGGCCTTTCCCTTAAGGTTGATGTCTAAGCCTTTGCGCAACCTAAATACATTAGCCATAAAATTAAAATATAATTTGTTGGTTGATAATCAACAGTTCATATAAAATCGGACTTTTGCGAGCCATTGCACAAGCCGGATTTCAAATCAGCTGCAAATGTACGTAAAATTTAATAGAATTAAGATATTTTTGTAGATTTTATTTTTGTTGCAACATTATTTTCTTAATTTTGCAGTCGTTTGAAAAGGGTCAAGCACTTCATCAATACGATATTATGGGCATTGGTGTGTCTGTATGTGGTCGTTGTCGCCGTGGTCAATGTGCCCGCGGTGCAAGTTTTTATTGGCCGACAGGTGGCTGACGCTATTGAAACCAAACTGGGCACAAAGGTCTCTGTGGGACGTGTTGATGTAGGATTATTCAACCGCCTCGTCATCGACAAGGTGTCATTGCACGACCAACGCGGCGTCCCTTTTCTCCAGGCCACACGCCTGTCGGTGAAAGTGGGCATACTGGCTGCCCTTAGGGGTGACATAAGCATCACCTCGGCACAGGTGTTCGGCATGAAAGCACGCATCTACCGCGCCACTGCCGATTCGCCCCTCAACATCCAGTACGTCATCGACTCGCTCGCCTCGAAGGACACGACGCAGCACAAGCCACTTGACCTGCAGATCAGCAGCCTGGTCATCAGGCACGGCGCAGTGCGTTATGACCAGCTCGATGCGCCCCGGAAAGCTACTCTTGACTTGCACCATTTGGCAGTCCGCGACCTCAGTTCGCATATCATGCTCAATGTTCTGCGAGAAGACTCGCTGAATCTCCGTGTCAAGAAGATTGCATTCAACGAACGCTCTGGCCTGAAGGTGAAATCGTTGTCGTTCAAGGTTGCGGCAGGATTGCGGGGAGCCACCGTTTCGGATTTCGCCTTGGAATTACCCCGTTCCCAGTGCTCCGCCGAACGACTCGCTGCAACCTACAGGTGCAAGGACGGTAAGGTCGAAACCCAGTCGTTGCGCCATCAGAGCATCATCAATGTGTCATATCTGAGTCCGACAGACTTGGCTTTCCTTGACAATAGGCTGAAGCGTTTCGTCAACCCACTTGTTTTCTCTGCCACCTTCAAGGGGGGTATTCACCAGTTGGACATTCACCGCCTCAACGCCATCATCGCACGTGACGTTCATGCGACATCCCTTTCGTCGGCTGCAATGGCAACATTAGGACTTAGCGGCACACTGACATCGTGGAACAACGTCCC
Source organism: bacterium (assembly GCA_963644485.1). GTDB lineage: Bacteria > Bacteroidota > Bacteroidia > Bacteroidales > Bacteroidaceae > Prevotella. Next base: position 9,781 of record CAVIOP010000041.1, read on the forward strand.
TCAGTGGACGGCAACGATTCGGCAACTGACAATCGACCATGAGCTGCTGCAGACGCTGGCGCCCAGTCTGCCAGACATCGTGCAGCGTTTGGGTAACATCAGTTATCGTGGCGTGGCAAGTGGACGAGGGCGCGATGTGTCGACGAAGGGCTTCTTGCAGGTGGACGAGGGACGAGCCCATCTGACCTTAGCCTTGCGCGGGAACACCATCGAAGGACAACTCGACACGGACGGACTTGACGTTGGCAAAATGCTCGCCAACGACAAATTGGGGCTTCTTGCGGCAAATCTTCATGTCAACGGCGACTTGCATCAGCAACGTTTTTCTGCACAAGGAACGGTGCACCGCTTCGATTGGAACAAGTACCCATATAAAAATGTTAACCTCGATGTATCCTACGACCATGGTCGTGTGTCGGGCAATGCCGAGGTCAGCGACATCAATATCGCAGCCAAGGTGGAGGGGTCTTTTGACAAAGACGGCCGCCATCCGTCGGGCAACGTCACCGTGGGCGTCGCTCACATCAATCCGACGGCACTCGGACTGACGGGGCAGGCTCATGCGGGCACGGTCTATGGCGGCCGGTTGAACGTTGTGTTCAGCGGCAATTCGCTGTCCTCCCTACAGGGAAAGGCTACAGTCAACAATTTCTATGTGACCAAACCCAATGACGAATATCGGTTGGAGGGTCTTGAACTAAATATTGGTACGGATGCACAGGGCCGCTATCTGACATTCGACAGCGACTTCGGTCATGGGGAGATGCGAGGCCATTTCGACTATGCCTCTCTGCGGCAAAACATTGAGAACATGATTGTCGACCAATTGCCCAGTCTCCAGAAATTCACACCGCTCCGCCGACGCTCCGTCAGTCATGACAGTTTCACGCTGGACGTGTCCGTCACCCGTGGCGATTGGCTTCGTCATCTCTTGGGACTTCCGGTCGAGCTTCATGCTCCGGTAGACCTATATGCGTCCGTCAATTCCCAATCCCGACATATCGATGTCAGGCTCAACGCCCCGGATGTGGTATATGACAACCGCGCTCTGAGGCAGTTGTCTGTCAGCCTCACATCGCCTGACGACAACCTCTGCGCAGACGTGAAAGCAGTTCAGACGGGGAAAAACGGGAAAGACACCGACCTGCACATCAGCGCAGTGGCCAAGCAGGACGAATTGTCCACCGAACTTCAGTTCGACAATCACGCCAAGCGCCACCGTTTCCGTGGACGGCTGTTGTCCATGATCCAGTTTGACCGCAACAGTGAAGGTGTCACGGAGGCACACTTCCATGTCCGTCCCTCCGAGCTCGCCATCGGCGATACGCTGTTCACCATCCATCCTGCCAGTGTGGTTTATAGCAAGAACCACTTACAGGTCAATGATGTCTCGGTAAGCAGTGGCAACCAGTATGTGAAGGTATCGGGCGAGACTGCCAAGGGTAGCGATGAGCCCATCACCGTTGACCTCAAGGACGTAAACGTCGAATACGTCCTTGATCTGGTGGGCTTCCATTCTGTCGACTTCAGCGGTTTTGCTTCCGGCAAAGCTTATCTCACACATCTCTTCGACAACGTAGGCGGACATGCTGACCTCTACGTCAACAAGTTCCAGTTTGAAGAGGGCAACATGGGAACGCTCCTTGCCAGGGTGGGGTGGAATAGAGAAGAAGAGCAGATAGACATCGATGCACAAGCTGTCGACACCATCGGTGGCTCGATGCTTGCCGGCCAGCGTCTTACCTCCATTAAAGGGTATGTGTCACCCAAGCGCAATTACATGGATCTGGCCATCAATGCACACAACACCCGTGGCGAGTTTGTAGAATCCTTCTGCTCGAGTTTCATGCGTGATGCCGACCTGTCCGTCAATGGCAACCTGCGCCTTTGGGGTGACCTCAAAAAGCTTAATCTCACAGGCGATGCGGAGGTCAATGGACATTTGTCCATCGCACCGCTCAATACCACCTACCAGTTGCATGATGCCCCCATTCGCTTTTTGGTCAATGAAATCCAGTTCCCCAATGATGTGATCTACGACCGCAGCGGCAACACGGCCATCATCAACGGCTCGGTTTATCACAAGCACCTTTCACGGCTGACCTATGACTTCGGCATTGAGCTCCACCACCTATTGGGCTACGACTGGAATGGCAGTGACGGCAGCACCTTTTACGGTACGGTCTACGCCAGTGGCGATGTGCGGGTGAAAGGACGTTCGGGCCAGGTGGACATTGATATCGATGCCACTCCGGAGAGCGGATCGCAGGTTGTCTACAATGCCTCAAACCCTGACGCCATCGCTTCACGCGAGTTTATCAACTGGTCGTCACGTGACACGATAGCGGATGGGGCAGGGCAGGGCGCAGGACAGACGGCGACAGACGAAGAAGAGGAGCTTGACATACCGTCCGACATCCGCATCAATTTTCTGATCAATACGCGTCCCGAAGCCACGCTAAAGGTCATCATGGACAACAATTCCGGAGACTACATCGCCCTCAACGGGTCGGGGGTCATACGGGCATCATATTATAATAAAGGTGCCGTGGATATTTTCGGCAACTACCTGATAGACCACGGGGTCTACAAGCTCACTATCCAGAACATCATCAAACGTGATTTCGAGTTCCTGCAAGGCGGCATGATTGCCTTTGGCGGAGACCCCTATCAAGCCGACCTCAACCTCAAGGCGCAGTATCAGGTCAACTCCGTCAGCCTGTCGGACCTCCAGCTGGGCAGCAGCTTCTCCGGCAACAACATACGCGTGAACTGTCTCATGAACATCACGGGCACGCCAAGCGCACCCAAGGTCGATTTCAACCTTGACATGCCAACGGTCGGCAGCGATGCCAAGCAGATGATTTACAGTGTCATCAACAGTGAAGAGGAGATGAACCAGCAAGTGCTCTACCTGCTGGCGGTCGGCCGGTTCCTCTCGCCGAGCAGCAACAACGCTTCGAGGAGCGGCACCGGCGAGAAGCAGACAAGCCTGGCCATGCAGAGCATCCTCAGCGGCCAACTGAGCCAACAAATCAACAATGTACTGAGCAACGTCATCAACAACAACAACTGGAACTTCGGAGCCAACATCTCTACTGGCGACGAGGGGTGGAACAACGCCGAGTATGAAGGCCTGCTGAGCGGGCGCATGCTCAACAATCGGTTGCTCATCAACGGGCAGTTTGGCTATCGTGACAACGCCAATGCCACAACGTCGTTTATAGGCGACTTTGATATCCGGTATCTCATATCCCCCAACGGCAACTTCGGCGTGCGCGTATATAACCAGACCAATGACCGCTATTTCACTCGCAACTCACTCAATACACAGGGTATTGGTTTTGTACTGAAGCGAGATTTCAACGGTTGGCGAGACCTGTTTGGTCTACGCAAAAAGAGTTCCAAACGCCTCAAAGCCAAGGAAACTGTTAAAAAGCCATAAATATTCGTTGCGTCCTGATGCCTAATATCTTAATAATGTGTACCTTTGCAGACGATTTGCGAAGGCGTGGATGGCCACGCCCGAATATTTCACATAAAGTCTAACTTTATTAATTCATTTAACATTTTATCATTTATGTCTAATTTGAACGACATCAAGAACGTGAAGCCATTGGACGATTTCAATTGGGATGAATTCGAGAATGGTTCACTGAACGCTGCCAGCAAGGAAAGCCTGGAGAAAGCTTACGACGAAACCCTCAACAAGATTCAGGAGCATGAGGTCGTCGAAGGCACTGTGATCTCTATCGACAAGAAAGAGGTCGTTGTCAACATCGGCTACAAGAGCGATGGCATTATCCCCGCTTCTGAGTTCCGCTACAATCCCGATCTGAAGGTCGGCGACAAGGCTGAAGTTTACGTGGAAGACCAGGAGGACAAAAAAGGCCAGCTCGTCCTCTCTCACAGAAAAGCTCGCCTGAGCAAGAGCTGGGAGAAGATCAACGAGGCTCTCGACAACGACGAGGTCATCCAGGGCTATATCAAGTGCCGCACCAAGGGTGGCATGATTGTGGATGTATTTGGCATTGAGGCCTTCCTTCCCGGCAGCCAGATTGACGTTCACCCCATACGCGACTACGATGTGTTCGTAGGAAAGACCATGGAGTTCAAGGTTGTGAAAATCAACCAGGAGTTCCGCAATGTCGTGGTTTCTCACAAGGCTCTTATCGAGGCTGAGTTGGAAGCCCAGAAGAAAGAAATCATCTCTCACCTGGAAAAGGGTCAGGTCCTCGAAGGAACTGTCAAGAACATCACTTCTTACGGTGTGTTTGTTGACCTCGGTGGTGTCGACGGACTGGTGCATATCACCGACCTCTCTTGGGGCCGCGTCAGCGATCCGCACGAGGTTGTGCAGCTCGACCAGAAGATCAATGTCGTTATTCTCGACTTCGACGAAGAAAAGAAGCGCATTGCTCTCGGCTTGAAGCAGCTCACTCCTCATCCTTGGGACGCTCTTGATGCAGAGCTCAAGGTGGGCGACCACGTGAAGGGCAAGGTTGTTGTCATCGCTGACTACGGTGCATTCGTAGAGATTCAGCCGGGCGTTGAGGGACTGATCCATGTCTCAGAGATGAGCTGGAGCCAACACCTGCGTTCAGCACAGGAGTTCCTGCACGTCGGCGACGAGGTGGAAGCTGTGATCTTGACACTCGACCGTCAGGAGCGCAAGATGAGCCTCGGCATCAAGCAGCTGAAGGAAGATCCTTGGGAGAATATCGAGACCAAGTATCCTGTCGGCAGCAAGCACACAGCCAAGGTGCGCAACTTCACCAACTTCGGAATTTTCGTTGAGCTCGAGGAAGGTGTTGACGGTCTGATTCACATCTCTGACCTGAGCTGGACCAAGAAGGTGAAGCATCCTTCTGAGTTCACTACAGTCGGTGCTCCCATCGATGTCGTCGTATTGGAGATCGACAAGGAGAACCGCCGTCTGAGCCTTGGTCACAAGCAGCTTGAGGAGAACCCCTGGGACAAATATGAGAACATTTACGTTCCTGGCACCGTACACGAGGGTACCATCAGTGAGATGATGGACAAGGGTGCAGTCATCACGCTCGCTGAGGGCGGTGAAGGCTTCGCTACTCCCAAGCACCTCCAGAAGGAGGACGGCTCACAGGCCACTCAGGGCGAGACACTCCAGTTCAAGGTTATTGAGTTCGCCAAGGAGACACGCCGCATCATCCTGTCACATTCCCGCACGTTCGAGGACGGTAAGGACGACGTCGTGAAGACACATCGTCACGCTCCCCGCAAGCAGAACGAGGCTGCCGCCATCAACAATGTGGCTGCAGGTACTTCTCTTGGCGACCTGGATGTGCTGGCTAAGCTGAAGGCTGACTTCGACAAGTCAAGCAAGTAATCATAGATTGAATTGAAATAAAAGGGCCGACTCATCGCGAGTCGGCCTTTTTTTATTTAGACGAAAACGGACAATTAATAATTGTTAAATGATAAAATATTCTTTATCATTATAAACATATTCCGGTGATTTTGTGTAACTTTGCAATGTATTTCGTATGCATCTTTGTTTCCCCGTTGGAAACACATCCATTCAGAAAACATTCATTATACTTCATATGTATAGCAAAGAAGATTTACTATCTAAAAGTTCCACTGAGCTAGTGGATATTGCCCAAACGCTAGGTGTAAGCACCGAGCCGGCCAATGAAGATGAAGATCTTATTTACGCCATCCTCGACAAGCAGGCCGAAGAAGAAGGAAAGAACAATCCTTTGGGTTCGTCGAAGCGCAAGCGCATCCGCATCAACAAGACTGAGCCCGACAAGGTTTACTCAGTCAATGGAAGATCAGGTGAGAACTTTGACACAAAGAAAGCACGCAATGCTGTTGAGCAACCTCGCCTGTTCAAGGATCCCCAGACCGTAAAAGAAGAAATGGCTCCTGCGACGACGCCTGATATCAGCGCTCTTGAGGAGGAGTTGGCGGCACTTCCACGCCACCGTGGACCGAAGACCAAGCGTGAACGGGAATTACTGAAGCTAATCGCTATGGCCAAGCAAGAAAACCACACAGACGACAACCAAGGTTCAGATGAGATGCTTGTAAGCGACATCGATGCTCCGTCTGTAGACGTCGACCGCGACGATGCCATCGTCATTCCCGAAGAGGCTTTTTCTCAGACATCGTCCGAACAGCCTGTCGATGCCCCTAATGACGACAAACTGACACAGTTGCAGGCCAAGGTGCAAGCTCACAATGAGAATAAAGCCAACCAGCCCCATACTGAAAACAGTGATGTATGGAGTGGGGATCCTGGTGACGGTACAGATTTTATCACCGTTGTAGACTTACCCATCGAGGATCAGGGGGCTGTACCCTCTTATGATATGCTTGACAATCCTACGGCCACCTATCGCAGACCCGAGGAAACGGCCGCACCCGCCCGTCAGCAGGCGCCTGCACCCGAGGCTGCCGACTATGACTTTTCCGATATCATCACAGCCAATGGCGTGCTTGAGATTATGCCCGACGGGTATGGTTTTCTTCGTTCCAGCGACTACAATTACCTTTCGTCTCCCGATGACATCTATGTCTCCAACGCCCAGGTGAAACGCTTCGGACTGAAGACCGGTGATGCAATCCTTTGTCATGTACGTCCGCCACGTGAAGGCGAAAAATACTTCCCATTGACGAGCATCGACAAGATCAACGGCCGCGAGCCTTCTGAGATTAGAGACCGACTGCCGTTTGAACATCTCACACCGCTCTTCCCCGAGGAGAAATTCAACCTTTGCGGCGACAAAGCCACGACCAACCTCTCGACACGTATTGTGGACCTCTTCTCGCCCATAGGCAAGGGTCAGCGTGCACTGATCGTGGCGCAGCCCAAGACGGGTAAGACGATTCTGATGAAGAACATCGCAAACGCCATCGCAGCCAACCATCCCGAGGCTTACTTGATGATGCTTCTCATCGATGAGCGACCGGAGGAGGTGACCGACATGTCACGAACCGTAAACGCTGAAGTAATCGCTTCCACGTTTGACGAACCTGCCGAGCGCCACATCAAGATAGCCGGCATCGTGCTCGAGAAGGCCAAACGAATGGTAGAGTGCGGACACGACGTGGTGATCTTCCTTGATTCCATCACCCGACTGGCGCGCGCCTACAACACTGTCAGTCCGGCCAGCGGCAAGGTGCTCACCGGTGGTGTCGATGCCAATGCCTTGCAGAAGCCCAAGCGTTTCTTTGGTGCCGCCCGCAACATCGAGGGTGGCGGTTCGCTCACGATTATTGCCACGGCTCTCATTGACACGGGTTCCAAGATGGATGAAGTGATTTTCGAAGAGTTCAAAGGTACAGGCAACATGGAGTTGCAGCTCGACCGCGCATTGTCCAACAAGCGCATATTCCCGGCTGTCAACCTTGTGGCTTCGAGCACGCGTCGCGACGATCTGCTCCACGACGAGGTTACCTTACAGCGCATGCGTGGCATCCGCAATTTCATAGCCGACATGAATCCCATCGAAGCCATGCGTACAATCCACGACCCATTGACGACAGCAAAGGACAATAGCGAGTTTCTTATGTCCATCAACGGATAGGGACACGCCATACATTCCATATTATTGCTGTCCGGTAAAACTCAAAAGAGCATAAATACCCAGCCCGAAGCCGAGTAAAACCGGCTTCGGGCTTTGTTTTTGAAAAGTAAGCCCACTAATCGAAAAGAGTAGGCTCCGGTGGTGCTTATACCTTTTGCTTAGGCTGTCAAGAAAGCGGACAATATATATGCTGAAAATGGGCGCGAAAGTC
>CAVIOP010000042.1:0-17390 GCA_963644485.1 bacterium
ACTCAACACTTTGCGATTTTTCAAATCTAGCGCATCTTTGCGCCAACTGTCCTCCGCATTTGAAACGACGGCCTTCTGGCGAGCGCATTTGTAACGCTTTTTCAGCGACCGCATATTGCCAGCAGGCGTTCTTTCTTTTAACATCAATCTCCGTTCTTGCTAAGGCAAGCGGCAGAGCCGAACGCAACTGGGAACGGGCTCACACGTTGTAAACGAAAAGGTGCCGAAGGCACCACACATCTCGTTCTCTATGAATTATTCAGGCTAACAGACTACTCGAAATAGAATGTAAGGGCAATCATCTTAGACCTTGCTTTGTTGACAGACTGAGTGTAGGGCAACATGGAACGGTCACTAATGGAGGAGGCATGACTGTTGTCAAGACTGTTGGTAAGGCCATACATGAACTTCAGTTCTGGTCTGACCTTAAAGAAAGGCAGATAGAAATCGCAACCTATACCAGCCTCGAAGAAGAGGTCGTAGCGTTTCAACTTGAGGTAGTCATTACTTGTTCCGTTCAAGTTGATAACTGGGTTGAGACCTAGCATAACGTAAGGGCGATGGTTGTTGAAGCGGGGTGATGCCATAATCAGGTCGAAAGCACACGAAAAATAGGCTGTCTTCAGCGTCTGGCTGCGCGTCAACATCGAGTCGGGCGCATTGGTATCCATATTGTGAAACGAAATGTGGCGCGACCCAAAATACATCGCCGGAGCCACACGCAACTGCAAAGTTCTATTGATGCGTAATTCGCCCAACACACCAACATTAAATCCATCATCCCATCGATCTTGGTCGCACGTAATTACATACTCTTTCTGTGTGCCATCAGCATCGGTGATAAGCTGCGGCCCCACGTTGTTAAATTCAAGGTCCTGCAAGTGCGTGCCTACAAGAATGCCGAAATGAAACTTACGCAAGTCGGTGTACGGGCGGTTCTCGACCGTACGCTCTTGTCCAAACACGACAGACGAGCCGAGAACGACAAGCATCAATATAAACAGAGTCCGCTTCATATAAAGAATAACGCCTATTCCGGCTGTTTATTGTTTTGCTGGCACCTTACCCCCATTTTTTAGTACGTTATGTTAAATTGAGAAAAAAGTCATCATCATTTATAGGTACTCATTGAAAAAATAACTATCTTTGCAACACCCTAAGGGGGAATAGCAGAAATCTGCAAATCCCGTTTTATAGCATAACAAAAACATTATTAACAATAAACATTAGATTATTATGGCTTACGTAATTGGTAATGACTGCGTTGCTTGCGGTACATGTATTGACGAGTGCCCCGTGGGCGCTATCTCTGAAGGCGACATCTACGAAATCAACCCAGACGAGTGCACAGAGTGCGGAACATGCGCTTCTGTCTGCCCGAATGAGGCAATCAGCCTCGCCGATTAAGTTCTGATCTGTAATTATCAGAATAAGTTATAGCCCACCCTGCATCAGGATGGGCTTTTTTCTTTATATTGCAATTCGGATGGGAGTTCAACACGCAATTTGCCCACGAACTACACATAGTATCAAGAGAAGGACCTATTCTGATTAAGAAAAGGCGCATTTCACTACATGTGAAAAGCGCCTTTCTCTTATCTGTCGATTAAGACACAGCGAAATACTCACCACATCTAATCCTTCGTCATAGTTGCCTAAACAACTATTCCGTAATTATTTACATAGCCTGAACCTGCTTGGCTACAGAGTTCTCTGGATCAATCACAAGAAGCTTCTCGGCAACCTGTTTGGCAGCTGCCTTGTCCTGAAGGACATTAAAATCGTAAACAATGAGATAGAGATAAGCCTGCTTCAGCATAGAAATCTCGCTATTCTGCTTCTCTGTCTTATTCTCCAACGACTTTGCAAGCGCCTCGTAATAGGGCTTAGCCAGACCTTCCTTACTGTCGGGATCAAGATTTGCATTAATCTGACCGCGCATGTAATTGCAATAGTTGGCATAGTTGGGATAGGCCTCCATCATTCGACCATAAACCTCATCGGCACTCTTGAAAGCAGCATCAGAGCCAGCCTTGTCGTTCTCCTTCAACTTTTTTGAAGCGATATCCGTATAGAGAGATCCAAGATTGTCGAGCTGATCCATAGATGGCTTATCAGAGCCTTCCATACTCTTCTCAAAGAAGGCAACAGCGTTGTCATAATCGCCCTTTTGCATATAAACATCAGACAGATTCTTATTAATAATGCTTATCTGCTTGCTGTTGCCAGCATTGAGATCCAAAGCTTTGTTGAAAGACTGAATGGCATCATCCCAACGCTTCGCCTGTATGAGAGCTGTGCCATAGTAGGTATAGTCCTCTGCAATGAAATGGGCAGAATCACTGGCGTTAAACAACTTATCAGCATAAGCCAAAGCATCGTCAGTCTTCTTCAAGTCGGTATAGTCGTAGAAAGCAATGCGATTCCACGCAGCCTTGCGAGGATTGGTCGAAAGGCCGGCCTTACAGACATCAATACTCTTCTCACGCTGACCGAGAAGCCACGTAGCAGTGGCAAATTCGGTGATATACTCAGGTTTCATCTTCGTCACATCAGAAACCTTGGCAAAAGCATCTGCTGCCTTCTCATAGTTCTGAGCATTGAAGAAAATATGTCCAATGAGCTGATCAACAGGATAATCTGGACGCTGCTTACGCAATTCTTCAAGCACCTGAGCTGCACCATTAGGATCTACGCCACGCTGCACCATAGCATACTTGTAGTAAGCATCCGGCTCCTTTGGATCAAAATACATGGCGTTCTGATAAGCCGTAGCGGCCGCACCGCCATTATTCATGCTTACAGCAATGTCACCCTTGAGCAACCAAGCCTGCGCATTCTTATTATCGCGTGTCAAAGCCTGTTCAGCAAAAAAGCTGGCATTAGCAGTATCTTTCTGCTCCAAGAAGGCTCTTCCAATGCCCGTAAGCACTTCAGTGTTCTTCTTGTACTTCTTTGCAAAGTCCTTAACATGATCCTTAAGGTTGGCTGGTTGACTCTTGATTACACTAGCTGCCTGTTCTATGATGGCCTTGTTATCCTCTTGGGCCAACACTGGAGTTGCTGTACCCAACAGCAAGGCTCCTACCAATACGTATTTAATAGTCTTCATAATTCAACTTTTTAATGTGTTTTTATTCGCTGAAACCATTTTTCTTCTTTTCTTCTGGTATGATGTCTATTAACCCGAAGCTCTTTATCTTTAAAGACGAAGAAAATTCAAGAAAGTTTATATTATTCACTAACGTTAACGTCTCGGACATTGATTTCGCCCAAAACTGGCAAAAGACCTGCCTTCATGACGATACGTTGTCCCTTAGGTCCCTCTATGAAATGTGCAAAACCCCAAGGTAAACCCCGCCGGGGATCATTAAGCAAAGCATAAATAGTACGCACAAGCGGATATTCGCCATTGTATATATAATACTGATATGGCAAGCGACTGCTAGTCGGCGTAGCGGGGTGGACTTTGCTTACCCTCATCACACGTATATTCTTGTTAAACGTGAGATTGGTCGAGTCATGCTTGTCATTTAACCAATTGTTGCCGATAACGCCAATTGCTCCTGGATTTTGTTCTACATATTTTATCACCTCGGCGGTTTTGTTCACAGCAACCACATGAGGGTTGACGATAGGCTTGCCACCAAGAATGGAATCTTCAACATAATGTACCGTGCTCGACTTAGCGTTGTCGAAAACCACAGTAATAAGGCCAGCAGAGGAACCAGCTGAAATGTCTCTCCACTTTTTGGCCGTTCCGTTCATTACATTCTTTATATCTTGCACGGAAATAATAGTGTCCTTACTGTCTTTATTGACAATGAAAGCTAAAGCATCATAAGCTACCTTAATGGCAACAGGACGATAGTTGCGAGCTTGAAGGTTTTTCAACTCGCTTTCCTTAAAATTACGGGCCGTAAAAGCCAACCATGATTTACCATCCAGCAAACGGTTGATAGCCTCCGACTCATTCGTATAAACAGGAGTAACTTTCGCTTGCGGGTAATCAAACTGGAAGACCGAACGTTCCTCCTCTATAATGGGACTAAAACTTTCATCAGAGACGAAAGAAATCGCCCCTGATGAATATGTGTCTGTGCGGCCATCCTTGCCCTTCTTGTTACCAGAACAAGAAGCGCAAAGATAGGCTGCAAGTGTTAATCCTACGAAAATGTAAGATGTTAATTTCATGAGAAAGATCAGTTACTGAGTCTGAACGTTACAGGAAGTCTGAAACGAGAGCGTACAGTGTTGCCATTCTGCTTGCCAGGAATCCAGTGAGGCATGCCCTTCACGACACGCAATGCCTCACGGTCAAGAGACGGGTCAACGCCACGTTCTACCTTCAGATCTGTGATGGAACCATCACGTTCAACCACGAAGGAGACCGTCACACGGCCCTGTACTCCATTCTCCTGAGCAACGGCAGGATACTTCAAGTTATCATTGAGATATCTAAACAGAGCAGCTTCACCTCCAGGGAAAGACGCCTGCTGTTCGACAACCTCAAAAATCTTGTTCTCTACCTCTGGCTTCGGTGCAGCAACGGGCTCGTCGGCCACACGCTGTGTTACCTTAAGTACTTCACCCGTCTCGCTGTTACCCTTAACGTCCAAAGCACCGATAGCGGTATTGGTCTGCATCAGCTCTTCCTGCGTCTTCATCTCGTCCTCAGGCTTCACCTCATCATCTTTCTTGATGACAGGAGCCGTGAACTTGATAGAAGATTTGACCTCCTTGACGACCTCTTGTTTCTTCTCAGGCAACTGGATTTCCTTACGCTTCACCTCGGCCTTTTTCTTAGGCTGGTTGATCTGCGAGATTTCCGTCACCTGCTCATTCTTCTGATGAGACAACTGATACTGGTCATAAGCCGACTTAGCCACATAAACACAGATGAGGACCAATGCGATCAGCGCGATAATTACGATTGCATAGATGTTTCTCTTAGGAGTCTGTCTGCGGAGCTTATAAGCTCCGTATTCCTTATTTCTTCCTTCGAAGACAAGATCGGTCCAACCGTTCGTTGTTAAATCAATGTTTGCCATTTTCTTAAACTATTAATGATTTAGACCTTAGACTTACTCCTTAACGTTGTTCTTCTTAAGAAGAGCCTCGTCGTCGGCATTCATCTTATCAATCACATACTTACCGATGCTGCAAATCTGCATCTCGTCGAGAGCATCAACCAAGTTCTTGTAGGTAGAGTTGTCGGTAGCCTTGATGATGACGGTCATGGTTTGGATTTTCTTACCGTCGATATTACCAGCCTTGATCTTAGCCAAGGTGGCGTTATAAACGGAGTCGTCCATCTTCTTACCCTCACTCTCAAGTTTGGTGCGCTGGTCATCAAGAGCCTGCTTGGCCTTCATGACATCCTGCACAGGCGACGTACCATCCTCAGTGACGTGGTTGATGAGGACCTGGCGGATACCCTTGCTGCCCCAAGTAGTCTTCTGCAGGCACTCAGGCTTATCAGGCTTCACCAGACCGGCCACATAGTAGATTTGGTCATCAGCGCAACAATAAATCGTAACAGTGTACGATTCCTTTGTCACGGTCTTGTCCTTATCTTCCAAATTCTTATCGTTACTTGGCATACTCAATTCCATAGTCTGCGGCTTAGCCAATGACGTACAGAGCATGAAGAACGTGATAAGAAGCATCATCATGTCCACCATAGGCGTGAAGTCCACGCGGACATTCATCTTCTTCTGTTTGCTTTTTCCTGCTGACATTTATTCGTCCTCCGTTTTCTTATATTGAGTAATCAGATAGTAACGGTTCTCATTCATGTCTTGAAGCTCTGACATAAGCTTTTTGACAGTCTTGTAAGGAGTCTTGACGTCAGCCTTGATAGCGATCTTGGCATCCGGGTTAGCCTGATGTGCAGCCTTCACCCATAGCTGGAACTCGCTCATTGCGGCCTCGCCCTCCTTGCCAGGGACAGAGTCGGTAGGTATACCATACTTCTTGATAGCCTCTGGCATGTCGGTCTTGTTCAAGTTGAGGTAACCCTCAAGGTCACTCATAGGAACGCCCCACATAGGATCGTCAAGGAACTTGGAACGCTGTGCAGATGTCAATGTAATGCCAAACTGATTGGTCACATCATCAAGCGCAGTCTGCACATCCGTCACCTTATCCATGCTCATGAATATTTTGCCGTCATTGCCGACAAGAATATTCAAGACATTCTTATCTGGAACTTTAATCTCCGATACAGATCCCGGCGTTTCGACTTTCACAGGCTCGCTCTTCGTGAACGTAGAAGTCAACATGAAGAACGTCAGCAAAAGCACCATCACGTCGGACATAGGAGTCATGTCGATCCAGACATCTGCTTTCTTAATTTTTACTTTACCCATAGCGATAAATTTTTAAAGGGTTAGCAAAAATTAAGCCTCGTCTGCGTGGTTGGCTTCGTATGTCTGTGCGATTGAATAACCTACCTCGTCAAGTGCGTATGTGAGCTTATCGATCTTGTTGGTGAAGAAGTTATAGGTGATAACAGCGCACCAAGAAGTAGCGATACCGAAAGCAGTGTTGATCAGAGCCTCAGAAATACCAGTAGACAGTGCCAGAGAGTCACCGCCACCACCAGCAGCCAAAGCCTGGAATGAACGGATCATACCCGTCACAGTACCGAGCAGACCGGTAAGAGTACCGAGTGTAACGATAGTAGCAACGATGGGAAGGTTCATCTGCAGAGTAGGCATCTCAAGCTGGGTAGCCTCCTCGTGAGCCTGCTGGATCTTAGCGACCTTCTGGCTCTTCTTCAGAGAAGCGTTGGCACCGCTTTCCATGTCCTTGTAAGCACGGAGAGAAGCAAGAACGACGTTGGCGACAGAACCCTTCATCTTGTTGCAGAGATCCTCAGCCTTGTCGAAGTCGTTGGCTTTCAGGGCAGCCTTGACGTTCAGCACGAACTTTGTGAGGGGCTGCTTACCGAAAGCGGTCTTCAGAGCCAAGTAGCGCTCGACGGCGAGGCAGAGCACGGTGAGCAACAGAGTGTGGATAACAGGCACCACATAGCCACCCTTGTAGATAGTACCCAAGATGTTGACAGGCGAGTTGGCGTTGTCACCGCCCTGGAAGTTAGCGCCGTCACCGAGGACGAAGTTGAAGATACAGATAGCGGCGATGAAGCATACGACGATGATCCAGAACGCACCTCTGATTCCGTTGAAGCCCTCAGACTTCTTTTTTGCAGCCTTGGGGGCTGCGGCTTTTTGTGTAGTTGCCATAATTTAAAGATTTAATTTTGATTATTGATAAATTTAAGTTGTGTCCAGTATCTTAGGTTTTCTGTTCATTCCATAGCCCTGCCCTATCCCGTCGGGACAACGGTCAGAGACAAGACAAAGAATTCTCACGCAAAGATAACAATTTACAAATGACTTCAAGCGAATTTATTGACTTTTAACAATTTTTTATTTCAACCGCGAAGTAACTTCCTTGATTCGCCGCAAAGCCTCCCTGATATTTTCATCACTTGTGGCATAACTCATGCGGAAGCAGTCCGGATCACCGAAGGCGTCACCGGCGACCGTGGCCACGTGTCCTTTCTCGAGGAGATACAATGCAAAGTCAGTAGAGTTGTTAATCACCGTTTCGCCATCGCTCTTTCCGAAGAAGCTGCTGCACTTGGGGAAGAGGTAAAAGGCACCTTGAGGCACATTGACCTCAAGGCCTGGAATATCCTTTGCCAACTCGACTATGAGATTGCGGCGACGCTCAAACGCCCTACGCATGTCCTCCACGCAATCCTGACTTGACTGGTAAGCAGCCTCGGCAGCCTTTTGGCTAACATCACACGTACCGCTGGTATACTGTCCCTGCAACTTGTTGATTCCCTTGACAATCCACGCCGGTGCGGCCACCCAGCCAAGCCTCCATCCAGTCATGGCATAAGCCTTGCTGACACCATTACAGATGATAGTGCGTTCCTTCATGCCGGGATAGCTGGCGATGCTGGCAGCTTTTCCTACATAGTTGATGTGCTCATAAATCTCATCCGAGAGCACGAAGACATCGTCGTGCTTGAGGATGACCTCAGCCAGGGCGTTGAGTTCTTCCTGAGAATAGACGCTTCCCGTCGGATTGCTGGGTGAGCAAAGGATGAGCATCTTCGTCTTCGGTGTAATGGCAGCCTCCAACTGATCGGCAGTCATCTTGAAATCCTGCTCAAAGCCAGCACGGACAATGACCGGCGTACCACCCGCAAGTTTTGTCATCTGCGGATAGCTGACCCAGTAAGGTGCCGGGATGATAACCTCATCGCCGGGATTGACGAGAGCCAAGATGGCATTGCACACCCCCTGCTTGCCACCCGTTCCGACAATCACTTCGCTTGTGGTGTAGTCGAGCAGGTTCTCCTTCTTCAGTTTTTCGACGATGGCCTCACGCAAATCCATGTAGCCAGGTACTGGCGAATACTTGGAGAAGTTGTCGTCAATCGCCTTCTTGCCAGCCTCCTTGATGTGCTCAGGCGTGTTGAAATCAGGCTCGCCGACGCTCATATTGATTACGTCGATACCCTGTGCCTTCATCTCGTTGCTCTTCTGCGACATAGCCAGCGTGGCCGATGGTGCCAAGCGGTTCAGTCGATCTGATAATTGTGCCATAATAACCGATTAATATTTATCAATACACCTTTTGTGCAAAAGTAGCATTTTATTCATAAATACGGAAATATTCCGTCATGATTTTATAATACTTTATCACAATGTATCCACTTTGTAATCTACCGACCACTTGTTTAGAGGTGCAACGTATGCCCCATGCGGTCTCTCTTGGTCTTGAGGTATTTCACGTCATAGCGGTTGGGCGACACCTCAATGGGGACGTTTTCAACAATCTCAAGCCCATAGGCCTCCAATCCGACGCGCTTGGTTGGGTTGTTGGTCATGAGGCGCATCTTGTGCACACCCAAGTGGCGCAACATCTGCGCACCGCATCCGTAATCGCGTTCGTCGGGTTTGAAACCGAGATGCACATTGGCATCGACCGTGTCAAGTCCCTGCTCCTGTAACTTATAGGCAGCGATTTTGTTCATCAGTCCGATACCGCGTCCTTCCTGCTGCATATAGATAAGCACTCCCTTGCCTTCCTTCTCAATCATCTGCATGGCCTTCTGAAGCTGTTCACCACAGTCACAGCGCTGGCTGCCGAGGATATCGCCCGTCGCGCATGAGGAATGCACGCGCACAAGAATCGGCTCGTTGTCTGTCCATGTGCCCTTGATAAGTGCCATGTGCTCAAGCCCGTTGCTCTGCCGGAAGGGTATCAGGTGAAAATGACCATAGACTGTAGGCAAGTCCACTTCATCTCCCACCTCAATACTGGTTTCTTTCTTCAGGCGATAAGCGATGAGATCCTTGATGGTGATAATACGCATCCCCCACTCCTTGGCCTTCTCCCTCAGTTGAGGCATACGTGCCATGGTTCCGTCGTCATTCATAATCTCCATGAGTGCCCCGGCCGGGTAGAGCCCAGCCAACTTGCACAGGTCAACGGCAGCTTCAGTGTGTCCCGAGCGGCGCAACACGCCGTTGTCTTGTGCATAGAGGGGATTGATGTGTCCGGGCCGTCCGAAAGTCTGCGGCGTGGAGGCAGGGTCGGCAAGGGCACGTATGGTCTCGGCGCGGTCATGTGCCGACACACCCGTGGTACATCCCTCCAGCTTGTCGACGGTGATGGTGAACGGAGTGCCGAGCATCGACGTGTTGTCAGCCACCTGATGGGGCAAGTCGAGTTCTTCGGCCCGGGACAGGGTGATGGGAGCGCAGAGTACCCCGCGCGCGTTCTTGAGCATGAAATTGACATCTTCTGCGGTAATCTTCTCTGCCGCTATGATCAAGTCACCCTCATTCTCACGATCCTCATCATCGACAACTATGACGAATTTTCCCTCTTGGAAATCCTTGATTGCTTCCTCAATATTTTTGAGTTGATTGTCTGCCATATTCTTAACCTTTATTTTCTAGCTGTTAGAAGGTTATTACGGCAGTCAATTCCTCGACCACCGTCGTTCACCTAATTATATTAGATGCTTGTCCACATAACTTGCGATGCTGGTATCTGTGCTTCTTACAACCTGCAGGTCATGGTACAAACGCAAGCGGAAACGCCACATTCGGCAATACAGGAACACCCCCAAAGGCACAAGGAGCGCTGACGCTATGTTGAGCCACCGACGCTCGAAGGGGCGCGTATGAGCCTTGACAGCCAGCACCGGATAGCAGTTGATGTCATGCAAGACCTGACGGTCGCGCGTGTTGGAAAGATCTTCTATGACCGCCTCGAGCTGTTGACTGATGCGCTCAATCTCATGGTCAGACTGATACTTGAAAAACACGTTGAGCACATTGGGCGGCGACTTCAGGTTATGTTCCTCCGCATAAGCCACCACACTGGCGCTCACCTGCCGGAGCATCTGTGCGTCAGCAGCATACTGGGGCTCGTTGATGATAACCTCCTTGGCGGCGATATGACGTTTTTCACGCAGTCCCAAAGCCTTCATAAAGAGACTTCGCCACAGATCGGCATTGAAGACCATAGAGTCGCGACACGCCTTATAGGTGATGAACACAGCTGCGGGCAAGAGCACGACCATGGCCAGCGTCTTGCCGAACCACACGTCCCACGTTCCTTGTCGGGCCATGCGGTAACCAACGTTATCCAGGATGTAGTAGACAATGAACACTGCCACCGACACAATGACCGGCACGCCCAGTCCGCCCTTGCGTATGATGGCTCCGAGCGGTGCGCCTATAAAGAAGAACAACAGGCACTGCAGGGCCAGCGTGAACTTGTTGATAGCTTCTATCTGATGTTCACGCAGAAGTCGGTCATTATCCTTAGTGATCATACCCTTGAATTCCAGGTCACTCACTTCGTTCTGCACGCGCGACAAGGCCTCGTTAAAGATTTGCTGTTTCTGGTCACGGTTCTTCTGCTCCAGCATTTTGTCGATGTCGAAGTCCTTCGACAAGCCCCTACTCACAGCCGCCGCCGAATCCTTTTTTACAAGCGCAGGAGTCTGGTAATAGAGGCGTTTGGCGTCGTTATAGAACGCTCGTCCCACGCTATCATACGTACTGTTGAGCGAGTCGGTGGCGTGGACAATCTGCCCGAGGCTTTTCGAACGGGCGTCGTTCGAAAGCAGCGATGCATCCGTCATATTGAAATCGCCGTCAAAGTCGAGCAAGATGCGCTTAGCTATGAAACTCTCGCGGCGATAGGGAACGGAAGCACTGGAAGAGAACGACTGCGACTGCATGTTCTCAAACCATTCGCCACTCCAGAGCGTCAGCTGCAAGTGTTTCTTCTCGGCGGTCGACTGCAGCATGCCCGAGTCGGCCAGAATAATGGCAGCGTCTTCGAAACTCTGCGTCATGCGGTAGATCATGATGCCGTAGAGCTTACCCGTTTTGAGGTCTTTCTTCTGCACATAGATATTGCTGTTGGGGATGCCGTCATAGAAAATGCCCTCGGGGATCTCGAGTTCCGGACTCTTTTGCTTCATTGAGACCAACAGTTGCGAAATCTTCAGATAAGCGTTGGGGCCTACGTTGTTTTGGAAATAGAACGACCCCAGGCAGATGAGCACCGATACGACAATCAGCGAGCGGAATGTCTGCATGAGCGAGATGCCGGCCGCCTTGATGGCAGTCAGCTCACTGCTCTCTCCGAGGTTACCGAAAGTAATCAGGCTGCTCAACAGGATGGCCAACGGCAGGGCTTGAGGAACGAGCATCAAGGCCATGTACCACAGGAACTGGGCCATGACCTCCAAAGAGAGTCCCTTGCCGATCAGTACGTTGATATACCTCCAGAGGAACTGCATCATCAGCACAAACTGGCAGATGAAGAATGTTCCCACGAAGAGGAGGCCGAACTGCCGGACAATGAATATGTCGAGTTTCTTAATACGAAAGTTCATAAACCGTCATCGCTTGGCGCCCAGGAACCCCAATGAGCTCATACGCCACTTTGGTGCAAAGTTAATGGAAAAATCTAAGAAACTGCCACTTTCATCCCACTTTATCGCTTCGCTTAACGATTATTTGCCACACTGCGCGCCGCCGCATTCGACACCATCCAGTCCGTACACGGCGGCACATTTCTCATTTCTTGTCAAGTTGCAAGGTCAGCTTGCCTATGAAGATGCCGCTCTTGCCATTCTGGTCCACGGGAATAGGATTGCCGTCGAGATTTTCGACATAGCGCAGGGTTTGGAAATAGGTGTGGCTATGACCGCCGAGCACAAGGTCTATGCCGCGTGTGTGGCTGATCATCTCCTGGTCGCCCATGCCCTTCTCTTCCCATCCGAGGTGAGACAGACAGATGACGAGGTCACACTTCTCCTTGTGCAACAGGTCGGCCATCTTCTGTGCCGTTGCCACTGGGTCCACATACTGCGTGTTGCCATAGTTGCGCTGATCCACCAGTCCGGCAAGCTTGGGCGCGAGGGCGAACACCCCAATCTTCAGCCCCTTGTGCTTCAAGATAACATAGGGCTTGACGATATGTTGCAGGTTGTACTCCGTGAAAACATAGTTGGAACAGACAATGGGGAAATTGAGGTGTGAGAAAACCCGAGCCATGTTCTCCAGCCCGAAATCGAACTCATGGTTACCTATCGTTCCCGCCGCATAGCCCATCTGGTTCATCAGCCCCACTTCCACATCGCCCTTGAAGAGCGTGTAGTAAGGCGACCCCTGTGAGAAGTCGCCACTGTCGAAGAGCAGCAAGTCGGGATCTGCAGCCCGTTCCTCACGGAGCATGGCTATGCGTCGTAGAAATCCGCCGCGTCCCGCCTGCAGGGTATCTGCCAGAGCTGAGCTAAACGGCATGACACAACTATGGGTGTCATTGGTGTGCAAGATGGTCAGCGTGCGCTGGCCGAAAGCAGCAACCACGCAGAACATGATGACGGCCATGGTCATCAACAGTTTATTTTTCATAGGTTATCCTCCCTTCCACTTTTGCGCTGACAGCCTTGCCTGCAGCTGCTTGTTGCTTGAAATAATTGACTATGATATGGCGCACATCATTTTCCTCGCCTTGGGGCGACACCTCGTCGGTCTTAGCCTTGAAGGCATCAAGGTGGTCATTGCCTTGTGCCAGATAGTCGAGCGTGGCAATGCGGTAGGTGGCATTGGGGTCAATGGACTTGCCGTGAAGCGTGACGGAGCGCAACTGCCCATCGGCCGTAATGACCATCTTCACACCATGGCTTACTCCCTCGCCGCCCCCGCGCGCCATTTCGCCGAAGAGCTGCAAGGTCTTCTCACCAGAAAGTGTGAGGAAGCAGATATGGTTCTCAAAGGGAGCCACATTGAGCACATCGCCGTAAGTAACATCGCCGGCGGGGAAAGCGGCTCGGATGCCGCCCATATTGTACACACCGAAGTCGGGTTTCTCACCGAAGGCCTGCCCTCCCCACACGAGGATGTCGGCCAACAAGTTGCTCTCTTCGCTCTCAGGCTTGCGCGCGGACATGTAGTGGTCCACCCGTCCCACAACAGGACTCATAATGGAATCCACCTGATTCTTGAAAGGTGCCAGGAAGGCAGCGGCCTCAGCATCGGGATGCGCATCGTAGCGCTTGTCAACAAGGACGCGTGTACGTTCCACTTTCGTCAGGCGGTAGTGCGACTTGCAGGCAATGAACAGCAAGGGCACGGTCATGACAGGGATAAGATATTTCTTCAAAATAACATGTTTTTATAATTGTGTTGCAAAGGTAACTATTCTTTTTTGTCAGAGGTTGCTTACAACAAACAAAATGCAGTAATTTTCATCAAACTGTAGTCAATTATGCTGATTGGCCCCGTGCTTTACGCATAGCGTCATATTCAAATTGTATAGCAATATGCCGTATTATGCGACAATATGAGATATTTTCCTTTTAAGATTTTGTTATTTAAAATTAAATCCATAAATTTGCCACCAGTAACAATTTTTAATTATATTTAGCCTATGAAAAAGTTATTGGTTATTCTTTTGTTGGGAGGGTTTTCCTTTTTGACATCAGGTTTTATTACACCCCAAGGTGTTGGCTTGAAGTTACAGGTGGCAGGAGCCGTTACTACCTGCCCCGCATGCGGTTACATCTATACATACTACAATACGAAATCAGAGGTCTTCACTTGCCCAAGTTGTGGATGCAAGTGGAAGCGCATGAAAGGTGACGATGTCATCATCGTGGCTCCGCCTTCAGACAACGATGCGAAAATTCCGGGCAATCCATAACAAGTCTGCAGCCGGCAAAATTTGCCGGCTGCTTTGTCTTAAAAAAGTATTACATAAAATTAGGTCGTGTATGAAATTCTTGAGATTATACTTTGTGGTATTGTTGTGTTTGGTCGTACAGATAACATGGGCACAAGAAAGGATGTTTTCTGTAAGGGGAAATGTGACCGACGCTGGAGGTGCAGGACTGCAAGGTGCTCATGTGCAATTTGTTTCGCAGGCGGCCCCCGAGCAGGCAACAGACGTGGTAAGCGGCACGGCTGGCTATTTTGCCGTGCAACTGCCAAGAGGATACTACACACTGCGGGTGAGCTATACCGGCTATTCCACCTATGAGGCGCGTGTGGAATGCGTTGACTCTATAAACATGCCGCCCATAGTGTTGCAGGAGAGCAGCAGCGAGTTGGCTGGGGTAGTAGTGAGGGCAAACCGCATCAGCTACAACACCAAAGGCTATAAGGCCAATTTGTCCAATGACCCGTTGTTTAAGTCACGCTCATTGGCCGAGGCTATGCAGATGTTGCCGGGATTGTATATGAAGCAAGGCGAATTCTATGCATATGGCGAGAATGTCGGCTCGGTGTTTGTCAATAACAAGCGCATCATGTTTACTGGGACGGCCTTGGTGAATTATCTGGCAACGTTACAAGCCAAGAATATCACCTCTGTAGAAGTGCTTAACAGTACGGCCGATCCGTTGCTTGCCGACAAAATGGCGTTTGTGGTAAAAATCACTACGTCGAGCATTAACGATGGCGGTAATGCAACGTTGGGCTCATCTGCCCGTGTTTCTAACGTCAACGATTTTCAGGCTTCCCCTACGTTTAATATCCAACAGCGTGTTGGTAAATGGTCGATGTTTCTATTGCCCAGTTATACACCTCGGTCGATGCTCAACCGTGGGTCTAAAGGAACCATAACCTATCAAGAGTCTGGGCAGGTGAGGAAAGAAAGCCAGATGATGCACTTGAAATTCAAACCCACCATGTCGTTCTCGGGTGGCCTGTCGTATGAGTTTGACAAAAACAACAATCTGTCGCTTAACCTTAGCGGCAAACACGACAAGCGCTTGCAGACCTCGTCGACACACAACGAAGTCTATGAAAATGGTTCGCTTGCGAACTCTTCCGACGGATATGTTGGCGAACAGAGGACCGTAAACCAATTGGAAGGCATGCTCAGTTATTACGGTGACTTGCCAGTGGCGACGTTGTATGGTACGCTCAACTACAACTTCAAAGAAGATGAAGGGCAGACCCATCGTGACCAAACCCTCGTGGACGGGCAGACAAGCGAATATCGCCAGGACAAGAATGCATATTACCATTTATTCAGAGTCAATTTGTCCGCTCAATGGAAACTGGGTGATGCTCATCGCATCACTACCGGTGTGAAGTATGTCAATTGGGACAACCAAAACTATTATTGCCAGCCGCTGCTTGCTGATGCCAACCGTTACGCATATCTTTACAACGAATCGACGTTCGACGGCTCGCTGGGCTACGAATACCGCAAAGGGGTGTGGGACGTGAACATCGGTACCAATTATATGAAGTCGCACATGAAACCCTTGGTGGAGCAAGCCGGTGAGGTGGCTTCGTATAAACGGAATGTCAACAAGTTCTTGCCTTTTGCCACAATCACCTATGTGTTCAATGAGGCGAAGTATGAAACCGTTATGTTGCAGTATGAGCGGACTTATGATTACTCGGTCCTTACGGCCATGAATCCCGCTACCGACTGGCGGTCGGAATATGCATACAACAAGGGCAACCCGAACTTGCGCCCTGGTTTCACTGATGAACTTGCATTGCAGACGCGAGTGGGCGAGTTCTCGTTCCGGGCAAAGTTCAACAATGAACTTGGGGCGACAATGACCTATTCGCTGGACGATGCCGACTGTGAGGTGAGTTCCTACGACAATGGCATGCATATACAGAGTGTGCTTCTCTATGTCGGTTTTCCGACAATCGAGTTCTCTGAGACCTGGAGGGCCAATTACTATTGTTCTTATTTTTGGAAAAAAGAACACTATGGTAGTCAAAAGCAAGTGGCCGGACAGGTGGCTGGCGGATTTGACGTGATGGGAACGCTGCCCGGAAACATAAATCTGAATTGTGAAGCAACGCTGAACAGTCCGCAGCGCTCGTTCTATACGTCTCTCTACGCCTTAGGCGGCGCAAGTGTCAGTCTGGGCAAATGGTTTCTCAAGAATAGACTGCGCGCGGGTCTAAGTTGCAGTTACTCCTTCTTGACGCATACTACAACCAAGACCTCACAATACAGAAGTGATTTCCGTTTCGACCGTAGTGTGCTCTCCGCATCGTTCTCGGTCAGCTACAAGTTCAAATGGGGCAACAAGCGCGCATGGGTCAAGACCAATCGTGTCGTTTCCAAAGAGGCCATGCGCATGAACGACTAACGAAAATGTTAAAATATAAAGATTTTCATATTCCAGTACCCCGTATTTGGCCGAAAAGCCGTACCTTTGCACCGCTTTTCGGCCTGACCGCTGGTTGAGGGACGAGTCCTCATGCTACGTCGGGTTGGTGAGACAAACAATTTTTAATCAAAACACAACAATGGATTTAATTAAAGTTGCTGAGGAAGCATTTGCAACCGGCAAGCAGTTCCCTAGCTTCAAGCCGGGTGACACTGTGACTGTCGCTTACAAAATCGTCGAGGGTAACAAACAGCGTATTCAGCTCTATCGCGGTGTGGTCATCAAGATCAACGGCGAGGGTACCAAGAAGCGTTTCACCGTCCGTAAGATGTCGGGAACCGTGGGTGTAGAGCGTATCTTCCCCCTGGAGTCACCCAACATCGACTCTATTGAGGTCAACAAGCACGGTAAGGTGCGCCGCGCCAAGCTTTACTATCTGCGCAAGCTCACAGGTAAGGCTGCCCGCATCAAGGAGAAGCGCGTGATTACCAACGCTTAATCCTTTGCTTAAAGTCACCACTCCCCCGCCGGGGTGTGGTGAACAAAATTAAGAAAACAGGAGGCAAATATCCCATTCGGGTTGTTTGTCTCCTGTTTTCGTTTAAGACCCTTATTCGGCAAGACAGGGGCAAGCCCACTTCCCGTGTTGCCGGACGCATCATTTCTTGCGTTGCTGCGACTT
>CAVIOP010000043.1:0-17132 GCA_963644485.1 bacterium
TCTCCTTCGTCGCCGAGCGGCCCTGGGCTATGGAATTGCTGGGCTTTCAGCCCGTTCTCAGTTACGATCGGCTATGCCGCTTGCCTTAGCAAGAACGTTAAACAAAAAGGTGCCGAAGGCACCACACATGTCTTCGTGCTCTATGAATTATTCAGGTTAAGTTGGCTGGTATGAAAAATCTTTGTAACTTTGCATCCGTTAACTATACAACAAGATTAGTATTCGATAACCATGGAATTGCTTAACAACCTGTTTATGGGTTCGTCCCAATATTGGGGCGGCGGAGTCTCCCACTCTATTTTCATCTTGTCTATTGTCATCACGCTGGGACTTGTGCTCGGCAAACTTAAGGTTCGCAACGTGTCGCTCGGACTTACCTGGGTGTTGCTCATCGGTGTAGTCTTCGGCTATTTCAGCATGAACCTCAACGAGCAGCTGCTCCATTTCCTGCGAGAGTTCGGACTGGTTCTCTTTGTCTATTCCATAGGCCTGTCGGTGGGCCCCAGCTTCTTCTCGTCCTTTAAGAAAGGAGGACTGGAACTCAACATGCTCGCGCTGATCACCATAGCACTCAGCATCGCGGTGACTATCGTCATCGCCTGCACCACCGACACGCCCATTACCGCACTCGTGGGCATCCTCTCGGGTGCCGTGACCAACACGCCCGGACTGGGCGCCGCACAGCAGACCTATTTCAGCATGACCGGCGTCGACGCACCCGACATCGCTATGGGCTACGCAGTGGCTTACCCCATGGGTGTCATTGGCGTCATCCTCGCGTTCATCCTCCTGCGCTACCTCCTGCGCATCAAGCCCACAACAGAAGAAGAGAAGGCCGAACGCGGACTGGGACAACTCGAACGGCTCACCGTGAGAAGCTTCACGCTGGAGGTGACCAACCCTCGCATCGACGGACAAACCGTGAAAGAGCTGCGCCACTTTGCCGAGCGTCATTTTGTCATCTCACGCATCATACTGCACACCGATGCAACCCATAACATGCTCGTCAACGGTGCCACCACCCTCCATCTGAACGACAAGGTGCTCATCGTGGCATCGCCCAAGGACATCGATGCCATCACAGCACTGGTCGGCAAGCCCGTCGACGTGGACTGGAGTCCCTACGAGAAAGAGTTCATCAGCCGCCGCATACTGGTCACCAAGCCGGAGATGAACGGCAAAACACTCAATCAGCTCAACCTCGTCGACAACTTCGACGCCACCGTGACGCGCGTCAACCGATCAGGAGTGGACCTCGTGGCACACCCGCATCTGCGCCTGCAACTCGGAGACCGACTGACCGTCGTGGGATCAGAACTGGCCATCGGCAAAGTGAGCAAGATGCTCGGCAACTCGCTCAAGCGCCTCAACTACCCCAACCTCATACCCATCTTCCTGGGTATTGCGCTGGGCTGCCTCGTGGCCAACATTCCCCTGCTCATCCCCGGCATGCCCCAGCCCGTCAGACTCGGACTGGCCGGAGGACCGTTCATCGTTGCCATCCTTATGGGATACCTTGGCCCGCGCTATCATCTCGTGACTTACAACACTATCTCGGCCAACATGATGCTCCGCGAGATGGGCATCACCATCTTCCTGGCCTGCGTCGGCCTGGGAGCCGGACACGGTGTCATCAACACCTTGTTCAACGTGCAGGGACTCACGTGGTTTGCCTATGGCATCCTCATCACCATGGTGCCCGTCACCATCGCAGGCATCATCGGCCGCAAGTTCTTCCACCTCAACTACTACACGCTGATGGGCGTGCTCTCGGGAAGCAACACCAACCCACCGGCCTTGGCCTACTCGAACATGCTCACCGACAGCGACCAGCCTGCCGTAAGCTACGCCACGGTTTATCCCTTCGCCATGTTCGTGCGCATCATCTCCATACAGATTATGGTGCTGCTGTTCCTCGCGTAGGCAGCATCCCATCATGCCATTTCATTCACAAACCTTTATTCTTGCATGAAGAAAGAGAACAAAGAATTATCATTTGAAGAGCAAATGACACAAGAAGAAATGATCGTAAAAAAACAAGAGCGCGAGGACGAGGAAAGCACTGACGTGCAACTGTTGCGCCGCAAGCTCGACCTGCTGGTGCGCACAGGATGCCTGCTCATGGCAAGCAACGCCGACTGCGCACGCATCATGCGCAATCTGCACAGATGCGAAGCATACTTGGGGTTGCCGCACGAATACATCCACATCAACCTCGGCTTCAACATTATCATGGTGAACCTCAGCGATGAGACGCACTCCTTCTCCAAATACCAACGCATCGACAGCCACTGCGTGGAGTTTACCGTCATCTCCAAGGTGAGCAAGATGCTGTGGACAGCCATCCGCGAAGACTGGAGCCTCGACAAATATGAGGAGGAGCTCAACGCGCTCAACCACGTGCACAAGCAGTACACGCCATGGATGATTGCCATTGCAGCCGGTTTCGCCTGCGGCGGCTTCTGCATACAGTTCGGCTGCGACTGGCCCGCTTTCTTCTATGCATCGATACCGGCCATACTCGGCTTCCGCCTGAAAATGTATCTCGGCAAACTCCACTGGAACGGATACGTGGGCATCGCCATCAGTGCGTTCCTTGCCACCCTGCTGGGTTGGCTCACCACCTTCCTGTCGCTTGACCCGACCATCTCCGCCGCACTGCCCGCCTTCATGCACTCCGACACGCCCTACCACCCGCTCATGGCCTGCACGCTGTTTATCGTGCCCGGCGTACCGCTGATCAACTTCGTAAGCGACATGGTGAGCGACTACGTGCTGGTGGGCATCACGAGGGCCGTCATCACGCTGATGACAATCATCGCCATGTCGTTCGGCATTGTGTTTGCCATACAGATATGCGGCATCGACAATTTCGTGAAGGACCTAAGCATGACGCCCCACAACAGCTTCATCAACTATGCCATCGCTGCGGCCATCTCGTCCATGGGCTTCGCCACCATCTACAACACACCGAAGCGCATCATGCCCGTGCTGGCCATTACCGGCATCATCGCCGTCTGCACCCGCAACTTCGTGAACCTGGGCCCTTCCAACGGCAACATAGGCCTTGACCAGGGCATCATCATCGGCTCGTTTGTGGGCTCATGTGTGGCCAGTCTCATCGCCACACGGTCACAGCACTGGCACCATATTCCCCATCAGATTATTGCCATCCCGTCGGTCATCCCGATGATTCCGGGCGTGATGATGTATCGCGCACTCTTCGGTTTCATACAAATGGAAGGCGTCGTGGGCGAGCTGACCTTCGCCTTCAACTGGGCCATCAAGGCATCGCTCACCATCCTGTTCATCGCACTCGGTGTGGCCATCCCCAACATCTTCGTGCGCCGCATGATACAGCCCAAGCGCAAGATGAAACTGCTGAAGCTCGTGGAGGAACGCCACATGCGCCACAACGACATGGTGGACCTCAAGAAACTGTAATACAACGGGAGGCTCACCGGCCTCCACTATCCTATTTCCCCCTCTCATTCTGACGGACCATGAACATAGACGACATCAAAGACAAGCGCATCGCCGTGCTCCTCTCTGGAGGGGTCGACAGTAGTGTGGTGGTGTACGAGCTGGCAAGGCTCGGACTGCACCCCGACTGTTTCTACATCAAGATAGGACCCGAGGAGAAGGAGGAATGGGACTGCAGCTCGGAGGAGGACCTCGAGATGGCCACCGCCGTGGCAGCCAAATACGGATGTAAGCTACAGGTGGTCGATTGCCATAAGGAATACTGGAACCAGGTGACCCGCTATACCATGGAGAAGGTGAAGGCCGGACTGACACCCAACCCTGACGTGATGTGCAACAGACTGATCAAGTTTGGAGCATTCGACGAGAAGGCTGGGCACGCCTATGACCTCATCGCCACAGGCCACTATGCGCAGACGGAGTGGATAGACGGACGCAAATGGCTCACCACAAGTCCAGACCCTGTGAAGGACCAGACCGATTTCCTTGCACAGATTCACCAGTGGCAACTCAAGAAGGCTATCTTCCCCATCGGCCATTACCTCAAGCATGAAGTGCGCGAAATTGCAGAACGGGAGCACCTGGTGAATGCCAAACGTAAGGACTCGCAGGGCATCTGTTTTCTGGGCAACATCGACTACAACGAATATGTGAGACGTTACCTGGGCGAGAATCCGGGTGATGTCATCGAACTGGAGACCGGGAAGAAGATCGGAGAGCACAAGGGGCTATGGTTCCACACCATCGGACAACGCAAGGGCCTCGGCCTCGGCGGTGGCCCGTGGTTTGTCATCAAGAAGGATGTAGAACATAACATCCTTTACGTCAGCCACGGATACGACCCGCAGGACGCCTACAAACAAGAGTTCGTGATACACGGATTTGACTTCCTCACCGAGGGCATCACCAGTCTGCCCGAGCGTGTGTCGTTCAAAATCCGCCACACTCCCGAGCACCACATGGCCACCGTGCAGGCCGAGGAGGGCGGCAGATACCGTATCCTATCCGACGACAAGATACACGGAGTGGCTCCAGGCCAGTTCTGCGTCATCTATGATGCCGACCACCACCGATGCTACGGTTCGGGCGAGATTACAATATAAAGCATTGACGTACATCCCTTCTACGTTTTGCCTTTCACCCTACTACGTTTTGCCTTTCACCCCACTACGTTTTGCCTTTCACCCCACTACGAATAATGCCGAAAACCGCAAGCATTGCAGTTTTCGGCATTATCGTTATTTAGCCATTGTTGAGCCAAACAAGGCCGGATTAGTCGGTAGTTTTGTCCTCCTCGGGTTGTGCGAGGCGTTGGGCTTCTTCGACTTGCTTGTTCAGTTCCTCCTCTTCCTTCTTCTTCAGCAGGTCGTTGCGCTCGGCGGCGGCCTGCTGCTGTTCCTGCTCCAAGCGTTTGTTCTCCTGGTCTGTCTTATAGGCGTTCACGATGGGGTCTTCGTCAAGTTTGTCCATCTTCTTAAACGATGCCTTCACCTTCTTCAGATGCTTGCGGTCACGTCGCCCACGGCGGTCTATCATGTTGGCAAAGTCGAAGGTGGCAACGCCCTTCGGTGCCGCAGCCTTTCCCTCCTCGATGGCCCGCTTGAGGCCGTCGCCCATCTTGCCGTTGACGTTCGTGCCGTCCTTTCCCCACACAGTCACCTCCCTTAGCGAACTGCCACTGGGAATGAGAAAAGTGGTGTCGGCGGCCTCTTTCAGCGTGAGTTTGGCGGGCAGATAGCCAGCCTTGTAGACCGTCAGCGTGTCGAACGCCTTGGGGACGGTCACCACGCCCCGATAGTTGGTGCTGTCACGAAAGCCGTCTTTGGTGATAACCACAGCCTTGCGGATAGGAACGCGCGTCTCCATGTCGGCCACCACATGTTTGCGCACGGCCCGGTCAGGCACAGGTCTCAACCGCGCCACCTCCTGCCCTTGCACCGACAATGCAGACAGGATGACCAATAGCATAAAGACGAGTTGCTTCATAATTGCAAAGTTAACACACAGCCACTCGATATCCGCATGGCGTTATCTTCTTTTATGTTATTAATTCTTAAACCGACCTACATCTGCTTGCTGAAGCCTAACGACCAAGGCTACCTACAACCATTGTTGGGCTATAAAGAACTATCACGCGAAGCCGACAGCCCGAACTCCGCCCAATGCTCACTGAGGTCGGCAATAGATGGGAAGAGAAGATGCGCGCCTTCATCCGTCAATGCCTCGTCTGCCAAGGGGCCGCTATTCACTGCAATGGTGAAACATCCCGCGGCCACGCCGGCCCGCACACCCAAAGGCGCATTCTCCACCACGATAGCCTCCCACGGTTTCAGATTGCCCACCTTCCGTAACCCCATCAGATAAGGATCAGGGTTGGGCTTTCCACGCTTGACGTCGTAAGCCGTCACGATGTGGCTCTCGTCGAGGAAATTGCCAAAATCGGTGAGCAGGCGCCGGATGAGAGGGCGTTGTCCGGAACCGGTCACCACGCCAATCTGCAATCCTGCATCCTTGATTTTCTGCATCAAGGCATGCACCCCATCGAAGATTCCCGCCTCGCCCATGCTGTGGAAGATGTTTGTCTTCACATCGTAGATACGCTGGGCCTCCTCTGCGGAGATATCCTCGCCTTTCTGCTTCTTGACAAAGAGGCGTATGGTGTCGATGCCGCGTGCGCCCTCTGTGGCGTAGGCATCGGCAACCGTCATGTCCAATCCAAACTGGGCCATGGCCTTCTGCCAGGCGATGGCATGATGGGGCATCGAGTCGTAAAGCACACCGTCCATGTCGAAGAGAACCGCACGAAACCGTCGTGGGCCGTTGCAGGCCTGTGCATCAATGCTGTCAAAATACTTGTCTAAAGATTCTTGTATCATCCTATAATCAGGCAATGTTGTCGGAAACGTCCGGCCAACATGATTGGGAAAACTCAAGCCGGCACCTGGCAGGTCGGCTTGCTGATTTTTCAAGAAGAGCCATTCCCTCACTTTCGTTGAGGAATGGCTCTTCCTATTATATTCTTGCGCGAAGCGACAGCCATTCAGTCACAGACCGACGCCGCTCCACGGCAAGTCCGTTTATTTCTCCTTGGCAAGACGCTCCTGAATGGCCTTGCTCTCAGCCTCGTAGCCAGGCTTGTTGAGCAGTGCGAACATGTTCTTCTTGTAAGCCTCCACACCCGGCTGGTTGAAGGGGTTGACCTCCTCCAGCAGACCGCTGATGCCACAAGCCTTCTCGAAGAAATAGATAAGCTGTCCGATGTAATACTCATTGAGCTTGGGTACGCTGATGCGGATGTTGGGCACGCCACCGTCGACGTGAGCCAGTTTGGTACCCAGTTCGGCCATCTTGTTGACCTCGTCCACACGCTTTCCCTCAAGGAAATTGAGACCGTCAAGGTTCTCGTCGTCGTGGGGGAAGAGCACGGTGCTGTTGGGCTGCTCCACCGAGATCACCGTCTCGAAGATGGAGCGTTCGCCGTCCTGGATCCACTGTCCCATGGAGTGCAGGTCGGTAGTGAAGTCGCAAGCAGCAGGGAAGATTCCCTTCTTGTCCTTGCCCTCGCTCTCTCCGTAGAGCTGTTTCCACCATTCAGCGATGAAATGAAGCTTCGGCTGGAAGTTGGCAATGATTTCGATCTTCTTGCCGGCCTGTGTGTAGAGCGCCTGGCGCACGGCCGCATACTGTGCACTGATATTGTCGGCATAAGCAACGTCAGATGCTGTAGCCTTCTCCATATCCTGTGCACCCTTCACAAGCGCCTTGATGTCGAAGCCTGCCACAGCGATGGGAAGCAATCCCACCGGCGTGAGGACTGAGAATCGGCCGCCTACATTGTCGGGGATGACGAAGGTCTTGTAGCCTTCCTTGTCGGCAGCGGCACGCGCTGCACCCTTGCGGGCATCGGTGACGGCCACAATGACATCCTTGGCGGCCTCCTTGCCCATCTGCTCCTCACACTGCTTCTTCAGCAGGCGAAAGGTGAGTGCGGTTTCGGTAGTCGTGCCCGACTTCGAGATGTTGATTACACCGAACTTCTTGCCCTTGAGGTAGGCAGTGAGTTCGGCGAGGTAGTCCTCTCCGATATTGTTGCCGGCAAACAGGATTACCGGGTTCTTCTTATCGCCGACAAGCCAGGCAAAGCTATTGCCCAGGGCCTCGATGACTGCGCGTGCACCAAGGTAGGAACCGCCGATACCGGCTACCACCACCACTTCGCACTTCTCGCGCAATGTGTCGGCCACTGCCTGCACACTGCTGAGGAACTCATCGGTCGTCTCCGTAGGCAGATGAAGCCATCCCAGGAAGTCATTACCAGGACAAGTGGCCTTTTCCAATGCCTCTTGAGCTTCTTTCACTTTAGATTCATAGCCCTCAACGGCTCCTGCATTCAGGAATTGAGCGGCTTTCGTAATGTCTAATTTGATATTTTCCATTTGTTATCTGAAACTATCTGTTAATAACTTTATCTCTATCTGAGGATTAATGCGTTCGTAAAGAATGTTGTAGACGGCATCAAGTATAGGCATGTTTACCCGCATGTGACGGTTGATCTCCTTCATACACTTGGTGCCGAAATAGCCCTCGGCAATCATCTCCATCTCTATCTGTGCCGTCTTCACCGAGTAGCCCTTGCCGATCATCGTGCCAAACGTTCTGTTGCGCGAGAAGTTGGAGTAGCCCGTAACCAGCAGGTCGCCCAGATACACGCTGTCGCAGATGGACCGCTGTATGGGGTGCACGGCCGTCAGGAAGCGGTTCATCTCCTGCACGGCATTGCTCATGAGCACCGCCTGGAAGTTGTCGCCATATTTCAGTCCGTTGCAGATGCCGGCGGCAATGGCATAGACGTTCTTCAGCACCGACGCATACTCGATGCCGATGACATCGCTGGCGGTCTTGGTCTTGATGAAGTCGGATGCCAGCACCTCGGTGAACGCCTCAGCCTTCTCGAGGTCTTTGCAGCCCACGGTGAGGTAACTGAGCCTCTCGAGCGCCACCTCCTCGGCATGCGACGGTCCGCCGATGCACGCCAGGTTTTCGAGCGGCACATCATAGACCTGATGGAAATATTCGGAGCACACGAGGTTCTCGTCGGGCACGACGCCCTTGATGGCAGTCACGATAAACTTGTCGCGCAGCGAGGTCTTCAGTTTACGGAGATGGTTCTTGAGGTAGGGCGATGGCGTGACAAAGACGAGCGTGTCGTACTCTTTGACAATCTTGTTGATGTCAGAGGAAAAGCAAATCTCGTCGACATCAAAATGAGCCGAGGTCAGATAGGCCGGGTTGTGTCCCAGTCTTTTGAAATCCTCTATGCGGTCATCGCGGCGCATATACCACCCGATGTGGTGTGTGTGCCCCACGATAATCTTGGCAATGGCCGTGGCCCACGACCCACCGCCTATGACCGCTGTTTTTCCTACATTGTACATAAGCCCTAAGACTCTAAGCCCACCTCCCTCCGCAAAGGGAGGCCAGACTGATGACACTATGGCGGGTTCCCTGCCGGGTCCTCACCCGCGAAGCTTATTCTCTTGCCGCCGCTCCGTCAATCCACTTCTGGATGTCGTCGAGCGAGGGCTTCTCGTAGCCCAACTTGTATTTCTTGTTGATCTCGCCCAGTTTCTGCTGTAGGCCCTGCGCCTTCTGTCCCTTGATGTCTGATATCAGGTTGAAGCCTGCCTTGCGCAGCACATAGACCCACTCCTCGGGCACGCCAAGCGCCGCCCATTCCTTGACGGGTGTCTGCGGCATCTTTGCCTCGGGCTTCAACTGCGGGAAGAGCATCACCTCCTGGATGTTCTCCTTGCCCGTCATGAGCATCACGAGACGGTCGATACCGATGCCGATGCCACTGGTAGGCGGCATGCCGTACTGCAGGGCACGCAGGAAGTCGTGGTCGATGATCATGGCCTCGTCGTCACCCTTGTCGGCGAGCTTCATCTGGTCGACGAAGCGTTGCTCCTGGTCAATGGGGTCATTGAGCTCCGAGTAGGCATTGGCCACCTCCTTACCGTTGACCATGAGCTCGAAGCGCTCGGTCAGTCCGGGCTTGGAGCGGTGCATCTTGGTGAGCGGCGACATCTCCACGGGATAGTCGGTGATAAACGTGGGTTGGATGAACGAGCCCTCGCAGCACTCTCCGAAGATCTCGTCGATGAGCTTGCCCTTGCCTGCGGTCTCGTCGACGGTCTCGATCTTCAGTTTGTTGATGGCGATGTCGCGTATCTCCTCCTCGCTCAGTCCGTTGAGGTCATAGCCCGTCTTTTCCTTGATGGCGTCGAGGATGGGCATGCGCTTGAAGGGGGCCTTGTAGCTGATGGTCTTGCCCTGATACTCCACCTCATCGGTGCCATTGACCGCCACACAGATGGTCTCCAGCAGTTTCTCGGTGAACGACATCATCCAGTTGTAGTCCTTATAGGGCACATAGAGCTCCATGCAGGTAAACTCGGGATTGTGAAACTTGTCCATGCCCTCATTGCGGAAGTTCTTGCCTATCTCGTACACGCCGTCGAAGCCTCCAACAATGAGCCGCTTGAGGTAGAGCTCCGTGGCAATGCGCATGTACATGTCGGTGTCAAGTGCATTGAAATGAGTGATGAAGGGGCGTGCTGATGCACCGCCGGGGATGTTCTGTAGAATCGGTGTCTCCACCTCGGTGTATCCGTGCTTATCGAAGAAGGCACGCATGGTGCGCAGCACAGTGGCGCGCTTGGCAAACGTGTCCTTTACGCCTTCGTTGACGACCAAGTCCACGTAGCGCTGACGCGCGCGCATCTCGGGGTCGTCAAACTTGTCGTAGGCCACACCGTCCTTGTATTTCACGACGGGCAGGGGTTTCAAGCTCTTGCTCAGCACGGTGAGCTCCTCTACATGCACCGATATCTCTCCCATCTGGGTGCGGAAGGCGTAACCCTTGACGCCTATGATGTCGCCGATATCCAGGAGCTTCTTGAATACCTTATTATATATGTCCTTGTCCTCGCCAGGGCAGAGGTCGTCACGTGAGATATAGAGCTGGATGCGGCCTTTGCCGTCTTGCAACTCAGCAAAGGAGGCCTTGCCCATGATGCGCTTTCCCATCAGTCGGCCCGCAATGGTGACCTCCCGTTTCTCGTCGTCCTTGAAGTTAGCCTTGATGTCCTCGCTGGTGGCGTTCACGGGAAACTCGGCGGCGGGATATGGGTCTATGCCCATGCTGCGCAGCTCTTGCAGGCTTTGGCGGCGGCCAATCTCCTGCTCACTTAACTCTAAAATGTTCATAATTTCTTGATATTCGAATATATTCTTTCAAGGTGCAAAGTTAATAAAAACAATTGAAACTCTTTCCTTATTTAATGATAAATTGGGGTGGCCGACGCCAAACACGCAAATTGCCGAAAACCTGCATAGCCATTTCTTCATTCAACACAGATGCGGCATGTAGCTTTTTGCCTCGACTCCGATTTACTCGCGTCGTACACAACGGGAAAGACAGGGCACACATTATGATGATACCTACCCATGCGGTCACCGTTTAATAAAAGTTAAATAATAAGGGAGAAACTTGGCGGGACAACAAAAAGCATATATCTTTGCAATATCAAAATGATATCATAAAGAAAGTTATATTCACTTTAAAACATCTTATTATGGAAACAACGAAAACCGCACAGGAGACCATCACGAATCCGACACCCGGCGAATGCCGTTTCGAAGGTTTCACCATGAACGGCTTCATGGCCCTCACCATCCTCATTCTGCTCATTCTGGGCGACACAGCCTGGCTGGTCAGCGGCATCATGGAAGAGAGCGTCACACCCTGCATCATCAGTTCGGTCATCATGGTATGTCTGCTGATCTGCCTCAAGGGTTTCATCCAGCAGGAGCCCAACGAAGCACGTGTCATGATATTCTTCGGACAATACAAAGGCACGTTCAAGCGTGTGGGCTTCTTTTGGGTCAATCCATTCATCACCACCAAGCGTCTCTCGCTCCGTTCGCGCAACATCGATGCCGAGCCCATCAAGGTCAACGACAAGCAGGGCAACCCGGTGATGATCGGCCTCGTGCTGGTGTGGCGACTGAAAGACACCTACAAGGCCATGTTCGAGATTGACTCGCAGACCATGGCCCTCAACAACGCCACGGTGGGCACCAACGTGAACAGCATCATGAGCGCGTTTGAGAACTTCGTGAAGATACAGAGCGATGCTGCCCTGCGCCAGGTGGCCGGCCTCTACTCGTACGACAACAACGAGACCCGCGACGAGATAACCCTGCGCGGCGGTGGCGACACGATCAACAAGCAACTGGAGGAGCGGCTCGACGAGCGGCTCGAGATGGCGGGTATCGAGATCGTGGAGGCACGCATCAACTACCTGGCCTATGCGCCCGAGATTGCCGCCGTGATGCTGCGCCGCCAGCAGGCCGACGCCATCATTGCCGCTCGCGAGAAGATTGTGGAGGGGGCCGTCAGCATGGTGAAGATGGCGCTCGACAGGCTCTCGTCGGAGCAAGTCGTGGAACTCGACGACGACAAGAAGGCTTCGATGGTCTCCAACCTCCTGGTGGTGCTCTGCGGCGACGACTCAGCCCAGCCTGTTGTCAACACAGGTACGCTCAACATGTAGAAATCTCTAATCGTAACGCATGGTTAAATCTACAAAGAGTTTTGTGCTCAGACTCGATGCTGCCACCATGCAGGCTGTGGAGAAATGGGCGGCCGACGAGTTTCGGTCCACCAACGGCCAGTTGCAGTGGATCATTGCCGATGCCCTGCGCCGCAACCGCCGGCAACCACGCCACACGGCCAACAACAACGGACAAGGCGACAGTCACGGACCGGTCGACAATGGCAGCCAAGACAACGTGCCGGTCGACAGTGGCAGCCAAGACAATACGCCGGAGCCGAGCATCAAGAACAACTCTAAAGAACAGTAACCCTCTTATCTGGCGGCGGATGCACATGGTGTGCCTTCGCCGCCACTATTCATCTCCATCATGAAACCACTGCTTTTAGACACCCGCCACATCATTGCCACGGGCAACAAGCGACAGCCCGTGGTGGTGCGCCGCACATGGGGCAGCATCGTCTATCACCTGACGTTTGCCGCACTGCTCATTGCCTACCTCACGATCCGCCTCTGCAGCAAAGAAACCCGCTACGACATCTGGTTTTATATTCTCGCCATTGCGAGCATCGCGGCCATCGTTTACCTGATAGGTTGTGTGCTGCGCCGCGAGACACCCGTGAACACGCTCGACACCGACGACTTTGTATGCCGGCAGCAGTATGCCCTGTACATCATGAAGACGCGTGTCAAAAACCTGTGCCTCGTGCCGGCCTTCATCAGCATATGCCTGTCCGGCATGCATCCCGCCTTCGTCTATGCGGGCGTTGTCTTCGGGGGTGCCTTCTTTCTGTCTATCGGTTATTTCAACCAGCAGATTCTGCAGGCCAGCCGCATGGAGCCCGACCTAAACCTGAAGCCGCGCATAGAGACGGTGATTGGAGTCACGCCTTCCACCCGCCGACTGGAGACGGTGGCACTGGCCGCCATGGTGCTGGCCATAGGCATGGCTGTCTATGTGGGTGTGATGAGCATCGTGGCCCGCAACCTGCCGTTGCTTATATGCTGCATCGTCTTGGCGGGTTGTCCGGCAGGTGTCACCTTCTCGCTCCGCAAGATGCTGCGCCAGCCCATCAGCGTGGCCGACGAGGAAGATTTGCAGGAGGTGCACCGCGACCGTTGGATTATCCCCACGTCAAGCCTCTGCATCAACATCTTGTGTGCCGCCGTTTCGCTCGTGCTGGCATTCTTGTTGTAAAGGCACACCAGAAACATAACCATACACCGACAACGGCCGGTCTTCTCTGCTACGCAAGACATTTGCAGCAGAGGAGACCGGCCGTTGCCGGTGTGTCCACGAGGGACTGGGCAAACAATATGCGCCTACCCGTTGTGCTTGTGGAAGGGGAAGCGCAGGCGCGGCGGCACGAAGCCCAGCCGGTGGCCTTGTTTCTTTTCATCGCCAGAAGAGACTCCACCGCTGCGTGCCACAATGATGAGGATGACCGCCACCAGGATGAGCACGATGCCGATGGCGAGGCGCAACGAGAAGCTCTCGGCGAAGACCAGGCAACCGATGAACACGGCCGTGACGGGCTCCAGGGCACCCATGATGGCCGACGGCGTGCTGCCGATGTTCTTGATGGCGATGTTCATGAAGAACAGGCTCATCACCGTGGGCAACAAGGCCAGCTGCGCGGCGCAAGCCCACTGGCGCGTGCCGTGGAGCCACTGCAGGGGCTCGCCCGAGGCCAACGAGAAGACGAGGATGGAGAGCACGCCACCCAACGCGATCCAGAAGGTAAACTTCACGGGTGAGTAGGTGGTGGTCCACTGGTTCACGGCGATGATGTAGAGGGCGTAGAGCAGCGACGACAGCAGCACCAGCGACACGCCGACGGCCGACAGCGTGGTGCTCCCGTCACCCCGATAGAGCAGTCCGATGCCCAGCGTGGCCAGGGTGATGGAGAGCACCGTGGGCCACGTGACGCGCTCATGGAAGAAGGCCACCATGAGCACTGCCGTCATGATGGGGTAACTGAAGAGGATGGTGGAGGCTATGCCGGCGTCCATGTAATGGAAACTGACATAGAGCGCCGTAGACGACATGGCAAACAGGCTGCCCAAGACGATGAAGCGGATGGCATGCCCCACCTTAACCGCGAAGCGCTCGCGCCGCACCATCATCCACACGGCAAAGAACACCAGGGCCAGCGCATAGCGATAGAACAGCACCGAGGCCGAACTGATGTTGTCTTGATACAGATAGAGTGCGCCCAGCGGATTGGTGCCATAAAAGATAGCAGCCAGCACACCGGCCACATAACCTTTCACTTTTGAGTTCATTAATCTTATTCTCTTTATTTCACTTTCCCATTAGAGTCCTCTCAAAAAGCAAAATTAACAATGCGTGGAATTTTTAGCACACGCCTATAGGCTTATTAGCCGGGGCGTCGTCTTATCCCCCACTAATAAGCCTCACGATATTTGTTTTCGTCTTTGTCTTGCATCATCGAGAGATAGCTGCGGTAGCGGCTCTCGGCAATGTAATGGTCTTCGACGGCCTGTCGCACGGCGCATCCGGGCTCATGGGTGTGGGTGCAGTTGCTGAAGCGGCAATCCTTGGAGAAGCGGAAGATCTCCTTGAAGTAGCTGCCAATCTCCTCGGGCTCCATGTCAAACGATCCGAAGCCCTTGATGCCCGGTGTGTCGATCATCCATCCGCCGCCGGGCAGCGGCATCATCTCGGAGAAGGTGGTGGTGTGCATGCCGGTGTCGTGGGCGTCACTGATGTCAGCCACGCGGGCACCGGCACCGGGAATGAGCCGGTTGAGCAATGTCGACTTCCCCACACCGCTGTTGCCACTGAGCAGCGTCACGCGCCCGCCGAGCAGGTCGCGCAGGGATTCGGTGCCCTCGCCAGTGGCTGCCGACACCTGCCGGCACTCATAGCCCACGGTCTCGTAGAGGTGCACCATGAGTTCCTGGTAGCGGCGCTCGTCGGGAGAGAGCAGGTCGGTCTTGTTGAACAGCAGCACCACAGGCACCGAGTAGGCCTCGGCCGAGGCCAGGAACCGGTCGATGAAGGTGGTGGCCGTCTCGGGATGCGCCACGGTGACCACGAGGAAGGCCTGGTCGACGTTGGCGGCGATGATATGGCTCTGCTTCGACAGGTTGGTAGACCGCCGCACGATGTAGTTGCGGCGGTCGTCGATGGCGGTGATAAGGGCCTGTCCCTCGGCGTTGACGGTGATGTCCACGCCGTCGCCCACGGCCACGGGGTTGGTGGAGCGTATGCCCTTGAGGCGGAAGTTGCCTTTGACCTTGCTGTCCACCTCGCGCCCGTCGTCGGTGCGCACGGTGTACCAGAAGCCCGTGTTCTTGATGACTATGCCGTGCATCGGCTTATACGGTCATGATCTCTTTCTGCTTCTTGGCCAGCGTGGCATCAATCTCCTTGATGAACTTGTCGTGGAGCTTCTGCAGTTCGGCCTCGGCGTCCTTGCCCTGGTCCTCAGAGAGACCGTCCTTGGTGGCTTTCTTCAGCTTGTCTTTCACGTCGGCGCGCACATTACGCACCTCCACCTTGGTCATCTCTCCGATTTTGTTGCACTGCTTCACCAGTTCCTTGCGGCGTTCCTCGGTGGGTTGGGGCAGTCGCAGGATAACCATCTCGCCATTGTTCTCGGGCGTGATGCCCACACTGCTGTCGAGGATGCCCTTCTCTATGTCCCTAATCTGCTTGCGGTCCCAGGGGCGTATGGTGATGGTGCGTGCGTCGGGTATCGCGACGTTGCCCACCTGGTTGAGGGGCACGCTCTGTCCGTAGGCGTTCACACGCACACCATCGAGGATGGCGGCATTGGCACGGCCTGCGCGGATGCGGGCCAACTCTTCTTCGAGATACTTAGACGCCTTCTGCATGCGAGCCTCGGCGTCCTTCAATGTTTGCTTTACGTCTATCATGTGTTTTCCGATTTGTTTTTCTTTGCACAAATTTAGGGATTATTTCCTTACGATGCAACTAATCAGGCAAAAAAATCACTTGCCGGGCATCACTTCCGCCACCCGGTTGGTGAGGTCGACAAACTGGGCCACGGTGAGTTGTTCGGGGCGGCGGGTCATGATGTCCTG
Organism: bacterium; assembly: GCA_963644485.1. GTDB lineage: Bacteria > Bacteroidota > Bacteroidia > Bacteroidales > Bacteroidaceae > Prevotella. The sequence goes on from CAVIOP010000043.1 coordinate 16,176, forward strand.
CGCAAAGAAAGCGGCATCGGGCATTGCCCCACCTGCAAAGAGCGGCTTGAGCGACACGCGCAGCATCTTGCGGCGCTGGTTGAAGGCGGTCTTCACCACGCGACGGAAGAGTGCCTCGTCGCATCCCAGCTGCTCCACGCCATTGCGCGTCATGCGTATGACGGCGCTCTTCACCTTGGGCGGCGGATTGAACACGCCCTCATCGACGGTAAACAGATACTCCACGTCGTACCACGCCTGTATCATGACGCTCAGTATGCCATAGGCCTTGTTGCCCGGGGCAGAGGCTATGCGCTGGGCCACCTCGCGCTGTATCATGCCCGTGCAGCAGGGGATGAGGTCTTTGTAGTCGAGCATCTTGAAGAATATCTGCGAGGAGATGTCGTAGGGATAGTTGCCGGTGAGCACAAACGGCTGTCCGGCAAACACCTGGCGGAGGTCCATGCGCAGGAAGTCCTCACCCAGTATCTTGTCGCGCAACTGCGGATAGGTGGCATGCAGATAGGCCACGCTCTCGTCGTCGATCTCCACGGCTTTCACCTCGCGCGGTTTCTCCACAAGATACTGCGTGAGCACGCCCATGCCGGGGCCTATCTCGAGCACGGGTATGTCGGGGCACGCATCCACGGTGTCGGCTATGCGTCGGGCTATGCCGAGGTCGGTAAGGAAGTGCTGGCCCAGGTTTTTCTTTGGCCTAACTTTTTTCATTTTTCTCGTTGTTTGGTTTAGGCGCTTGCGCCTTTGTCATTGCGCAAAATTACGAAATTTTATCCGTTCCACCGCATGACGAGCGGGGAATAAGCCATTCCATCTTCGGATTTATAGAAAGAGCCCTTCGTGCGGCCTTGCCGCTTGCATAAGTAACCCGTTCTTACATGAACCGATGCGGGCTGAACCATGTCTGCGTGAGCCGCGGGCTGAAAGCCCAGCAATTACCTAGCCCAGGGCCGCTCGGCG
>CAVIOP010000044.1:0-17083 GCA_963644485.1 bacterium
GAACAATATCTATGACCTCTACAACGAACATGATTTCCGCCTGTTGCAATATGGTCAGCAAAGGTATATCTTCCCCAGTTCATATCACGCGTACTGCCCTGCTTGTTTCAGCTAATGTAAAGGGTTGAGCATTAGACGGTTAATCATCCATGAGACATTTGCCTAGCCTTTATGAGACGTCACGTTTGTACGCATGAAACGTAAACGGCCCCCTTATGATACATTTCGGTGTTTTTGGCGTACTATTTATATATAAATTTGCACCGCGTAAACTTAGTTCAAAATAGTATTGTTACATTTAAAACGAAACCTTATTGATTATCTAAAAATTTAATTCGGCTTATGAAACAAACAAAACGCTTAATGGCAATGTTGCTAGCTACATCGGCAACGGCATTGTCAACAGTTGCGGCCGACTGGAAGGTCAATATCGATCCAGTGGCGCTTAACTCAGGCGACACGGTCTGCATTCAGAACGTGGCCACGGGACGCTATCTCACAGGCGGCGAGGCATGGGGCACCCAGGCCATCGTCGGTGCCATGTCTTCTGCCTGCAGGTGTATCCTGGTCGTCGGCGACGATGGTACATATCAGATTAAGAACAATGTGAAAGATTGGGGAACCGACAACCCCAACATTGTCTACCGTCAGCCCCAAGAAGGCATGTTGGGAACAGGCGTGAAAGGTTGCTTTGTCGACTATAGCAGCGCGTGGTCAGCAGTCTCGTCCAAGTGGACCATTGTCGAGGTGGGCAACAAGACCTATACCTTCCAGGTGCCCAATACTGAGGAATATCAGATTACCGAACTCTCTACCACTCAAGACTCCCTGCTTGGTTATGTAGAAGGCGAATACCTCGGTGTAAACCGCAACCATGAGAGCAAAATCAAAGGTGACGGCATCACATGGGGTCTGTATTATGATGTCAATTACGCCGACTCCGCAGCCAACTGCCAGTTCCAGTTCTTCCCCGCCGCCATCGTTGAGGCCAAGGCCAAACTGTTGAAGGCAGTGGAAACTGCCAGTGAGTCAGGTGTTGATGTCTCTGCTGCAGCTGCATTGCTGGCCAGCACCACATGCACGGTCGAGCAGGCTCTGGCCGAGGTGGACAACCTTTCCGAAGCCATTGAGGAAACGGCTACACCTGACAATCCGCGCGATGTGACGTCCAAGTATCTTCCCAACAGCACACCTATTGCAAAGGGCACACCCGAGGGCTGGACAGTCACCAAAGCCGACGGAACGGCTGGTGAGACGGGCGACACTTCCGATGGAGTGGGTGAGTTCTGGTCGAAGCTCGGCTATTCGATCAAGTACACAATCAAGAATTTACCTGCCGGTGTCTATCAATTCAAGGCCATAGCGCTTACGCGAGATGGTATGAAGACTCAGTTCTATGTGGGTAATGACACCATTGATGTCGCAACGGTTGCCTCAAGCGTTGTCAACAGCCGTTCGCAGGCAGCCACCTGGTTCAACACCGATGACGACGGTGACGGTGTGACCAATGGCACGAACGTTATTTCAGTCGTCCTGCCGCAGGACACGGACATCACCCTCGGTATCACAGCCGCGTCAACAGGTGACGGATGGACCGTATGGCGTGAGTTCCAGATTATCAGCCAGGGACGTGGTGTGGAGACGTTCCATTATATCAATCAGAATATTTTGGACCAGATAACCACCATCAAGGATGAAAACGAAAACTACACTACTTCCCTGATGGAAGAGGCCGAAAGCACTGCATCTGCCGGTGTTTCTGCCACCACGAAGGAGGAAGCCTCTAGCTGTTATGTGAAGGCCGTCGCCTTGCTCAATGATCTGAAGGCCAACGTTGCCGCTTGGGAAAACTTGCGGGTTTACTCGGCCGAAGCTATGGAGGAGGCCTACCAGCTTAACAATGGTGACTCCGTGATTGCGCTTGTTGATCAGGCCGATCAGATGCTCGAAGAGCTCACTGCAAGTACCGATGAGGTGCTGGCCATGATAGAGAAGATTGAGACGACACTCGACGAATGCCGCAAGAGCAGCTACACTAAAGGCGATGAGGTGACCTATCTTATCAAAAACCCAACCTTCAATGACGAGAAAGATGAACCTGCTAACCCTTACGAGCAGAAGCAGAGCACTGAAGGTTGGATCGGTGCCAGTGTCATCGGTGCAGGCTGGATCACGGACACCCGTCTGGCTGAGGTCTACAATCAGGACTGCAACATCCACCAGGATCTTACTGGTCTGCAGAAGGGTGCTTACCGCCTGTCTATTCAGGCATTCTATCGCAACGGCTCTGCTTCCGCCAGTGGATACCAGGCTTACCTCGAGGGCGACTCGCTCACCAAGGCATATATCTATATGGGTCTTACCCAGCAGCGTGTGAAGAGTATCTACGCTTGTACGTTCCCCGAGTCTGTCAGGGACTTGTCTCGTGAGAACTACTGGGTAAACGTGGGTTCTGATGACGAACCTCTCTATGTTCCCAACACGATGGACGAGTCTTATGTTGCATTCAATGGCAGTGTCGACGGCGACCAGGATCCCGCTTACGACAACAACTACCGTAACGTGGTTTACGGCGTTGTCACAGAGGATGGAGGATCGATGCCCATCGGCTTCAAGATCGAAGGACATACTGAAGCCAGTTGGGTAATCTTCCGCGACTTCCGCCTGGAGTACATGGGCAATGACCCCGTTTACGTCAAGCCTGTTCTCGAAAACAAAATCAAGGAGGCTCAGGACGACTACCTGACCCAGAAGATGACTGCCGAGCACAAGGATGCTCTCAACAAGACTGTCGCTGACGGACAGAGCGCCATCAGTGCAATGGATGGTGATGCCATGATGGATGCCTTCACTGCCATTGCCGATGCCGAGGAGGCAGCTGATGTCTCGATTGCCGCCTACAAGACGCTTGAGGCTTCTTATGACTCACTGAAGGCAGAGTATGACGATGCCACACAGGCTTTGGAAGATGCACGCACGCAGGCCAGCAACCTCTTGACCGAGGTTAGCGCTATGCTTGAGAACGGCACCATCGATGTGGACGACATTCCCGCCAAGCAGAAGGAAATGCTCCTTGCCCGCAAGGCGCTCATGATACAGCCTGGATCCGACGAGAGTCCTTCCAACTACACCAACTGGATCATGAACCCCTCTTACGAGAAGCAGGACGGTTGGACGGTCAACAAGACCTCTGGCGACGGCACACCGGGTGTCTCTAACAACACCATGGAAATCTGGAACGCAACCGCCAATGTCTATCAGGATATCGAGGGTCTCCCCGAGGGAACCTATGAGGTGCGTGTGCAGAGCCTGTTCCGTCCGGTCAGTGCCGCTGACGCTTGGAATGCACTTCTCGGCGATTCTATCGAAGACTATGGCAGTCGTGCCACTATCTATGCCAACTGGGACAGCATCACACCGAGTTACTGGTGCTCTAAGTATGATCCTGACCTCTACAGCTGGACGATTGGAGGATATGTTGACATGATCGACTCCGTGTACAATGAGACCACTGGCGAGCTGGAGCCTGTCACCTATCATCTCGCAAACAACCGTGAGGCTGCCGAGTATCAGTTCCAGATGAACTACTATCCTGTCCAGAAGTTCTACACCTACGTGGGTGCCAACGGTGTTCTCCGTTTGGGCTTCAAGAACACGGCACACCAGGTGCAAGACTGGTTCGTGGTCTCCAACTGGGAGCTCTACTACCACGGCAAGGACAGCAAGTACGCTGAGGCCACTGGTATCCGCGATATTGAAAGCAATGACAATGTCAACTTCAACGAGGTCTATACCATCGACGGACGCCGTGTCAATGGCCTGCAGAAGGGCTTGAACATTGTCCGTGGCAAGACTGCCGACGGCAAGGTCGTCACGAAGAAGATCATGGTGAAATAATCACATTGTCTTGCCCTTTCCGTCACGGTTCTCCGTGAAAGGCTAAGACAAGAAGTCACACAGAAGAGTCTCCGGGGACATTCCTTTGGAGACTCTTTTTCCTCTGTGACCGTGCAAAATGTTAAAAATGAAACATTTTTGGAAAATTGTGTTGGCATCACTTAATTTTTGTCTATATTTGCAGCTGCAACGAACCAAACCTAGCAAGTGTGGGCTCCTTAACCCCCCTCACTGCACCTAAACATTCAACTCAATGAACCAAACGATAAGCAGGGTACAACTGTTGGACATGACTTACCGTAAGATGTGGAGCGCTGTTCTCGCCATCTTCCGGCAGGCTTCCCTGTGTGAGGCCGATTGTGAGGACCTTGCACAGAATGTCTTTGTGCGCTTGATGTCGATCGATCTGTTGTTGCCAGAGACCATTGAGGGAATGACGGCTACGATTGCCTATCATTTGCGCACTGATTATCTGCGGAGACGCGCTGCAATCCGTAAGCATTTCGCTGAGAAATTGACGGCTGACGCTCTTGATACGCAACGATCTGACGAACGCGTGTTGCTCAAGGAACTCTTTACGCTCGAACAGACTGCGCTTGACCGCATGGCGCCTGCCAACAGGCAGATCTATATGCTCAGTCACTATGCCGACAAGAGCAATGATGAAATAGCGAAGACTCTTTCCATGACCTACCGCGCTGTGGAGTCAAGACTCTACAGGTCGCGCCAGGAAGTGAGAGATTATGTGAGACGCATGGCCATGTAAGGCTTTGCTGACGTGAAATACAAAAATGAATGAAATGAAGGAAAGGATGAAACAGACAGGATGTTCTTGGCAGACAAACCTGCAGAGGGCCCATTTTCGACGGTGGGCTTGACTCGTTTCTCTCCTTATTATATTAGGAGGTGCAGCGGGTGAAAGGATGAACGAAGCGACTACTAATAAATTTATGTGATATCATTATTTTTTGTTTAACTTAATATTTAACCTAAGCTTATGAAACAAAGTTTACGCTTTATGTCGATGCTTTTCGTCATGATGGTGACGGCATTGACGGCATGGGCTGATGACTGGACGGTCAACATCAATCCGGTCGCACTCAATCCGGGAGACACTGTCTATGTGCAGAACGTGGGCACCGGACGTTACATTGGCGGCGGCGAGGCATGGGGCACCCAGGCTGTAGTCAATCCGCTTACATCTGCTGCCAAGTGTGTTATCGTCGCGCTTGACGATGGTACTTATCAGATTAAGAACGACGCCGCTGGATGGCTTCGCAGTGGCACTACTAACGAAAACATTCTCTATCGCCAGCCTAACGACGGTTCTTTGGGAAGTGGCGTCAAGGGATGCTACGTCGACTATAGTTCAGCATGGAGTAAGGCTGCATCGCAGTGGGCCGTTAACAACGTGGGCAACAATGTTTACACATTCCAGGTGCCCAACCTCGAGGCTTACCAGCTCACTGAAGAGTCGACGGCTGCTGACTCATTAACGGGTTACATCGCCGGCGAGTATCTGGGCGTGAACCGCACCCACAAGTCTGAATACACGGACGGTGGCATCACATGGGGTCTTTATTACGACGTCGTGTATGCCGACTCGGCTGCCAACTGCCAGTTTGTTTTCCTGCCTGTGGCCATCACCAATGCCAAGGCCAAGCTGCTTCAGTTGGTCGAGAACGCCAATGCTGCCGGCATCAATGTCTCCGTTGCAGCAGCTCTGCTTGCTAATGCCGATGCCTCCGTTGAGGATGTCACGGCAGAAGCCAACAGTTTGTCAGAACAAATAGAACAGGCTGCTACTCCTACCAACCCCCAGGATCTTACCAGCAAGTACATCACCAATCCTACTCCTATTGCAAAAGGTACACCTGACGGCTGGACGGTGGTCAACATGGACGGTTCTTCCGCTTCTACAGGCGACACGTCAAACGGTGTAGGCGAATTCTGGAATGCCAGCGGTGTTTCCCTTAAGTACACCATTAACCAGCTTCCTGCTGGTGTCTATCGTTTCACTGCTATTGCCCTTACACGTACAGGCATGTACGCTAAGTTCTTTGTCAACAATGACAGCGTTAATGTGGCTACTGTTGCTTCTAGTACGGTCAACAACCGTTCGGGTGCTGCCACCTGGTTCACCCAGGATGACGACGAGGACGGCGTGCTCAATGGCACCAATGTCATTTCTCTTGTTTTGCCTGAGACATCCGATGTGACCATCGGTCTGATGAGCGATACGCTGACAAGTGACTACTGGTTGGTGTGGCGCGAGTTCAAGCTCGAGAGTCTTGGCACTGGTATGGAGTCATTCCAGTATATCTCAAAAGATCTGTTGAAACAGATACAGGCTATCAAGGATGATGCCACGGCTCGGTACACTGCTTCCATTATGGATAATGCCTATACGTATGCCACCGCTGGTGACAATGCTACGACTAAGGAGGAGGCTGTCGAGAATTATACGAAAGCCAAGACTTTCTATGATGACCTCAAGCTCAATATCTTGGCATGGAAGACGCTTGCTGACGTGGCTACCTCTGCTGAGGAGGAGAGTTGGCAGTTGGCCAACAACGAAGCCCTGCAGGCTGCCTGCGTGGAGGCCAACGAGATGATGAGCGTCCTCACGGCCAGCACCGACGAGGTGAACGCCATGATTACCAATATTAAGCAGGCTCTCGACGAAGCCCGCAAGTCTAGTTACTCTGCCGGCGAGGACGTGACAATCCTCATCACCAACCCGACCTTCAACGACGAGACGGTGGAACCAAGCAAGGATCAGCCCCAGAGCAAGGAAGGCTGGACGGGTGCTACCTTCGGAAGTGGCGGAACCAAGGACCTGCGTCTCTGCGAGGAGTGGGCTAACGACTTCGACACCTATCAGGATATCAAAGGCCTGCAGCCCGGTGCTTACCGTCTGAGCATTCAGGCTTGGATGCGTCCGGGTTCTGCTGAGGAGACATGGACTGCCTATCAGGCTGGCAATAAGGACGTTCCTGCATGGATCTATATCGGTAAGACCGAGCAGCGTATTCACAACATCTGCGACTGGACATGGAGCTCACCACAGGATGATGAAACAGACAACTGGGCGACTCTTGAGGACGGTGTGTTTATCCCCAACACCATGTCTACGTGTTACACTGTTATGAGCGCCGATGCTGATGTCTACAACAACTCTGTTGTGGGTCTCGTCACCGAGCAGAAAGGTACCATGCGCATCGGTATCAAGTCGAAGGATCCCGACCAGAACGGCAACCGTTGGCTGGTCTTCCATGACTTCACCTTGACTTATCTGGGTGCCGATGTAGAGTATGTGAAGCCTGTGCTCGATGCAAAGATTGCAGAGTTGAAGGCTATCACCGACCCGATGGGTGCCGACGAGAAGGCCATTCTCAATGAAGCTTTGGCTACTGCTGACGAGGCTTCTGCCGGTTCTGACGGCACTGCCATGCTGAAGGCTTATGCAGGTCTCTCTGAGGTCACCGACACTGTCAACGCCTCTATCGACGCTTACAAGGCCCTGCAGTCATCACTCGACTCTCTGACTAACATGAGCCAGACTGGTGCTTCTGATGATGCCATTGCCAAGGCCAACGCTCTGATCACTGAGGTCACTGCCATCATCGCCGACGGTTCTATCGCCATCCTTGATGTTCCTGCCAAGCAGGCCGAGATGGAAAAGGCCCGCAAGGCGCTCATGATGAAGGAGGGCTCTGACGATGCTCCTGCCGACTACACGGCTTGGATTGTCAACCCGATGTTCGAAGATGAGTTCACAGGCTGGACAGTAGAGAAGACCAAGGGCAATGACCCGACTGCTACTGGCAACGTGGCTGAGATCTGGAACTCACAGGCCAACGTCTATCAGGACATCACCGGTCTGCCCGAGGGAACCTATCAGGTCAAACTGAAGGGCTTCTTCCGCCAGGTGGGTGTGCAGCGTGCTTGGGAACAACTCCTCGGCGACTCTATCGAGGATGTCTCACGTGCCCAGATCTACGCCAACTTCGACATCATCACTCCTAACATGTGGGCTACCCGCGAGTATAAGGATGTCTTCAGTGCCACCGGCAGCGGATGGGCTGAGACCATCGACTCTACCACTGTCGACAGCGTCCACTACTTCTTGCCCAACAACCCTGCAAGCGCTCGTGTCGCCTTCGATGCCAACTGCTATCAGTTGAGCCACTACACCTACGTCAACGAGACAGGTTTGCTCCGTCTGGGCTTCACGGTCGATGCTTACAAGTCTGCCGACTGGTTGATGACTACCGACTGGGAGCTCTACTACCTCGGCAAGAACAGTGTGCACGCCACAGAGACCGGCATCAGCGAGCTTAACAACGGCGATAATGTGAAGTTCAATGAGATTTACTCTGTTGACGGCCGCCGTATGGGTGCCCTGCAGAAGGGTCTCAACATCGTCCGCGGTCAGAAGGCCGACGGTACGCTGGTCACCAAGAAGATTGTGGTGAAGTGATCAAACGCCAATAACCATCAGCATGCCCTGTCCCACGGGCATGCCGATGTGAACCAATAGAAAATCCCCGGCCTCTTTGCGAGGTCGGGGATTTTTAATAAAGTATCGGATTGTCGCCTCCGGTCACAAATAGAACAAATGACATGAAGTTCAGTGTGAGCCGCGGGCTGAATGTCTTTTTGTTATGCGAAGCAGCGAGCCATAATCTTGTCGGATGCTCCGGCATGCGATTTCACGTAGTCGCCGGCGTGTCGGCCAATGTCCTTGCCGTTGTCGATGTCCGCCCTGACGGCATCCATCTTCGCGCAGAAGTCGTCGGCGCTGCCAATCTCCAGACCGCCGCCGCACGCCTTCAGGTCTTGCGCCTCGCGGAACTTCTGGTTGTTGGGACCGAAGAACACCGGCACGCCCCATACGGCTGCCTCCAGTGTGTTGTGAATGCCTGCGCCGAAGCCACCGCCCACATAAGCCACCTCACCATAACGGTAGATGCTCGAGAGCAGTCCGAAGCAGTCGATAATCATCACGTCGGCCTCTGCAGCAGTCTCGGGCGTTGCCTGCGTGTAGCGCACCACACGCCGTCCTTCCAGCAAGTGCATAATCTGCGCCAGATGCTCTTCGCCGATGACATGCGGCGCAATGATCATTTTCCAGTCAGTGTGACCGTTGAAGTAAGGAATGAAAATCTCTTCGTCAGGCTGCCACGAACTGCCAGCCACGAAGACATGCTTTGCGTCACGCGTGAATTGCTCCACCAGCGGCAGTTGTTTGGCCGCATCCTTTATCTCCAGCACACGGTCGAAACGCGTGTCGCCTGTCACCTCTGCACAGTCGATGCCCAACGATGCCAACAACAGTCTGCTATCCTCGTTTTGCACGAAGAAATGTGTGAAGCATTTCAGCACACGAGCATACTGGCGGCCGTACCACTTGAAGAACACCTGGCCGTCGCGGAAGATGCTCGACACGCTGTACACCGGCACACCCTGCTCACACAGCAGGTGCAGATAGTTGTACCAGAACTCATACTTGATGAAGAAGGCCATGACAGGGTGTACGACACTCAGAAAGCGGCGCGCGTTGGCCGCTGTGTCGAGCGGCAGGTAACACACGATGTCGGCCCCTTCATAGTTTTTGCGCACCTCGTATCCCGAGGGCGAGAAGAATGTCAGCAGTATCTTGTATTGAGGGAATTCTTGCCGGATGCGTTCTATTAATGGCCGCCCTTGCTCAAACTCGCCGAGCGATGCGGCATGGAACCAGATGTAGCTGGCGTTTGGGTCGACCTCCCTTTTCAGAACGTCGAAAGCCTCTTGCTCGCCTTGCCACATCCTCCGCACCTTGTCGCTGAACAGGGTGGTTGTCCTCACACCGAGGCTATAGAGAAGCATGATGAAATTGTACATGTCTTCCCTCTTTACCCCAATGTTTCGATGGCTTTGGCCATGCGGCGCAGTGTCTCATCCTTGCCGAGGAAGGCTGCAATGTCAAACATTCCCGGGCCTTTCCCGATGCCCACCAGTGTCAGTCGCCATGCGTTCATCACATCGCCCATCTTGTAGCCCTTGTCGGCAATCCACTGTTCCACGACGGGTTCCTGTCCTGCTACGGAGAAATCGTCGATGCCGCGCAGCACCTCCATCAGCTCGGACATCTGCTGGCCGCTGTAGTCTTTCCAGCGTTTCTTGGCTGTCTTCTCGTCATATTCCGTGGGTGCGATGAAGAAGAAACTGCACAGGGGCCACAACTCGCGCACAAAACTGACGCGGTCTTTCATCATGTGTGCAACCTCTTTTATGCGGTCGAACGACTCGTCGACACCATTGTTTGCCACAATCGGTGCGAACAGTTGCGCTATCTCCTCGTCGTTCTTGCGCAGGATGTACTCATGGTTGAACCACGCTGCCTTCTGGTAGTCGAACTTTGCGCCGCTCTTTGAGCATTTTGAGATGTCGAAAGCTTTCACCAGTTCGTCAAGCGAGAAGATCTCCTGGTCGGTTCCAGGATTCCAACCCAGAAGAGCCAGGAAGTTGACCACAGCCTCAGGGAAGTATCCGCTCTCACGGTATCCGGTGCTCACCTCGCCGCTTTTCGGGTCGTGCCATTCCAACGGGAATACGGGGAAGCCCAAGCGGTCACCGTCGCGCTTGCTGAGCTTTCCTTTCCCCTCAGGCTTCAGCAGGAGGGGGAGATGTGCAAAGCGCGGCATCGTGTCTTCCCAGCCAAAAGCCTGGTAGAGCAGCACATGGAGTGGGGCGGAGGGTAGCCATTCCTCACCTCGGATGACGTGTGTGATTTCCATGAGGTGGTCATCCACGATGTTGGCCAGATGGTATGTGGGCAACTCGTCGGCGCTCTTGTAAAGCACCTTGTCGTCGAGGATGTCGCTCTTGTAGCACACGTCACCGCGTATCATGTCGTTGACATGTATTTCCTCGCCCGGCTCTATACGGAAGCGTACCGTGTATTGTGCGCCGTCGGCGATGAGCTGCTCCCATTCGGTGCGGTCCATCGTCAGCGAGTTGCGCATCTGCATGCGTGTGTGGGCGTCGTATTGGAAGTTCTGGATTTCCTTGCGCTTCTCCTCCAGTTCCTCGGGTGTGTCGAAGGCATAGTAGGCTTTGCCTGCATCGAGGAGTTGTTGCACGTATTTCTTATAGATGTCGCGCCGCTCGCTTTGGCGGTAGGGACCGTGCTCTCCGCCAAAGGAGACACCCTCGTCAAACTTGATTCCAAGCCATTTGAAAGCTTCTATGATGTAATCTTCGGCTCCGGGCACAAAGCGGTGACTGTCTGTATCCTCGATGCGGAACACCAGGTCGCCTCCATGCTGACGTGCGAAGAGATAATTGTACAAGGCTGTGCGCACGCCGCCAATATGCAGAGGGCCGGTAGGACTGGGCGCAAAACGCACCCTGACTTTTCTTTCTGTCATGGTGATGAAAATTAATTTTTGCAAAATTACTACATTTTTTCCTCTTTAACGTATTTTTTTATTATTTTCGCACGGTAAAAGGCCAAGAATGGGCTGAGGCCTGTTTTGCCCGTTAAGGCGTAAGGTCTTCATTGTCACTAAAAGGTCATGATACGTTTTGATTTTTATAAGGATACGAATTTGTTATGGCGCCGGATGCTGACGCGTGTGGCGCTGGTTCTCCTGACGGTGGTTCTGATTGTTTGGTTTCTGCCGCGCAAGGAGGGTCGTCAGTTTATCTACGATATCGATGAGCCTTGGCGCTATAGCGACATCATTGCACAGTATGATTTCCCCATCTACAAGACCGATGAGACCTTGGAGCGTGAGAAAGACTCCGTCATGCGTCGGTTTGTGCCTTATTTCGATTACGACGACCAGGTGGAAGGTCGCGTCTTTGAGAAATTCAAGCAAGACTTTGCTTCAGGCCTTCCAGGCGTGTCCCCTTCCTGTACGCACATTGTGGAGGAGCGTTTGCGGCATCTCTATCAGTCGGGTATCATGGAGACTCCCCTCTTCAACAGCGCCCATCGTGACACGACGGCTTCTGTGCATGTGGTGTACGGCAAAAACATGGAGCAGGTGCCTGTCACCAGTCTCTATTCGACCATGAGTGCCTATGAACAGCTGTTGTCGGACGAGCGCCTGGCGTCCGACCGCCAGGCCTTACAGCGTCTGAACTTGATTGATTACATACAGCCCAACCTCATCTACGACAAGGTGCGCTCGGAGACGGCCAAGAACGACATCCTCAGTTCCATACCACCGGCACAGGGCATGGTGAAGGCCGGACAGAAGATCATAGGCACAGGAGAGATTGTCACCGAGGAGCGTTACCGCGAGTTGTCCTCGCTCGAACGCGAGATGAACCGCCGGGGTGCCAGCGTGAACCAGATGAATCTCAATTTCATAGGCAATTCGCTCTATGTCCTCATCTTCGTCATTCTCTTCACTGTCTACCTGTCGCTTTTCCGCAAGGACTATTTCGACAAGTCGCGCAACATTCTGATGCTCTATGCGCTGATCTCGATATTTCCCATTCTGGTGTCGCTGATGATGCAGCATTCCTATTTTAATTTCAGCGTCTACGTGCTGCCCTTTGCCTTCACGCCTATCTTTGTGCGCGTGTTCCAGGATTCCCGCACGGCCTTCATCACCCATCTTGTGATGGTTTTCATCTGTGCCGCTTCCCTCCGCTATCAGTTCGACTTCATCGTCATCCAGGTAGTAGCCGGCCTCGTGGCCATCTATTCGCTGCGCGAGATGTCGTCGCGTGCCCAGGTGTTCAAGACGGCCCTGCTGGTTTTCCTGGCCACTTGTGTCACCCATTTCACCCTTCGTCTGATGCAGAGTGGCACGACGTTCGATCCCGATGCGAGCATGTATTCACATTTTATGATCAATGGTGTGTTGCTCCTGCTGGCTTATCCGCTGATGTATGTCGTGGAGAAGACCTTCGGATTTACGTCCAACGTGACGCTGATTGAGTTGTCCAATACCAACGGACCTCTGCTTCGTCGCCTTAGCGAGGAGGCTCCCGGTACCTTCCAGCACTCCATCACCGTGAGCAACCTGGCCGCCGAGATAGCCAATCGCATTGGTGCCAACAGTACCCTTGTACGTACGGGAGCCCTCTATCATGACATTGGCAAGATGATGAACCCGGCCTTCTTCACCGAGAACCAGCAGGGAGGCCTTAGCCCTTACGACAATCTGACGGACAAGGAAAGTGCGCAGATTATTGTGGAGCACGTGGCCAATGGTGTCAAACTGGCTGAGGAAAACAATCTGCCGGTCATTATCCGCGATTTCATTCTTACCCACCATGGCCACGGCATGGCCAAGTATTTCTATATCAAGTATCAGAATGAGCATCCCGACGAGATCGTCGACAAGGAGCCGTTCACCTATCCCGGCCCCAACCCCTATACGCGCGAACAAGCCATCCTCATGATGGCCGACAGTTGCGAGGCTGCCTCTCATTCGCTCAAGGACTATTCGGAGGAGAGCTTCTCGCAGCTTGTCAACAGGATTATCGACGGGCAGGTCGATGCCGGTTTCTTCACCGAGGCCGCCATCACTTTCCGCGACATCACCGAGGCCAAGAGCGTGCTTATCGACCGCCTCAAGGCCTTCTACCACACGCGCATCACCTATCCGAAGTTGAACAAGTGATGCCGGGACCCAAAAGGCTCCCGCAATAATATGCAAAAAACCCATCGGCCGAGCCGATGGGTTTCGTGTTATTTGTCGGTTGCTGTCAGGCAGCAACTCGGCCTGTCTTACAGATTGGCGTTGTCCTCGTTCCACTTCTCCACGGGAGGAACGATGCCCAGGTCGATGACCTCCTGACGCATGTCGCAGAGGTGCAGGTATGACTTCTGCAGCTCGTCCATCTCCTCCTTGGTGCCTGTGGGCACGGTGTAGTGGACACCCGTCTTGTCGATCGTGGTGGGCAGAGCCATCATCACGTCCTTGATGCCCAGCTCAGGCAGGTTGGCGTAGCAACCGGCGGGCAGAGTGAAGGGTTCGCCGCCCATGGCAGCTTCAATCATCTTGACGGCGTTGTAGGCCGGGCTTTGGAATGAGCTGCGGCCACGCAGCTTGATGATGTTCGAGCCACCCTGTGTGGTCATGTGCTTGATCTCCTCCCAACGGTCGGCAGCCAGACCCATCTCCTGAAGGGGCTTGCCGTCGATCTTCACCTGTGAGGCAAAGACAGCCATCTGCTCACCGTGGCCACCATAGGTGTGTGCACCGGTCACCTTGTCCTGCTGCACGCCGAACTCGTGGGCCAGGGCCTGCTGCAGACGAGTGGAGTCGAGGGCTGCCAGAGAGGTCAGCTGGTTGGGCTTCAGGCCGCTATGGATGAGGGCTGTCAGAGCCGTCACGTCAGCCGGGTTGAAGATTACCACCACGTGCTCCACGTCGGGGCAATACTTCTTGATGTTCTCACCGAAGTCTGCGGCAATCTTGCAGTTGCCCTTCAACAAGTCCTCACGAGTCATGCCGGCCTTACGGGGCGCACCGCCTGAAGAGATGATGTACTTGGCACCGGTGAAAGCCTTCTTGGCAGCCTCGGCCACCTTCTCGGGATCATTCATATCCTCCACGGCGGGGGCGTAGTAGGTGAGGTTGGCGCCAGGGACAGCGCACTGCTCCATCTCGTCATACACGCCATGCACGCCGGGCTCGTAGATGTCATACAGGCAGATGTTGGGGGTCAGACCCAGCATCAATGCACTTTGTACCATGTTGGAACCAATCATACCGCCTGCACCGACGATAAGAAGCTTGTCATTTGTTAAATACTTCATAGCGAAATTATGTTGTTAAGATTGTAAGTATGTTCTGTGTTTTAGGGAAGCAAAGAGCGTGCCGCAGCGCACTCCTCGCCGTCTCTTTTCTGCAAAGTTACTAAAAAAATGGATGTGCCCTACATTTCTTGTGTTTTTAATTTGTTGTTTATTCTTAAAAGACGTATCTTTGTCATGTCAATTTGGCAAAAAACAAACGTATAAAGGCGGGTTCTGAAAATTACCTTTGATGGATAAAATACAAAAAGACACAAAGAGCAATCCGTCATAAAAACAATATTAACAATGCGTGGAATTTTTAGAACACGCCTTAAATCTTATTTGTTATGAAGGAAAAGATAGCACAGCGTTTGGCGAGCTTGCGCGACTTGATGCGCCGCGAGAAGCTCGACGCATTCATCTTCCCCAGCACCGACCCCCACAACTCCGAATATGTGCCCGACCGATGGAAGGGGCGTGAGTGGATCAGTGGCTTCAACGGGTCTGCGGGTACCGCTGTGGTCACCCTCCACTCGGCTGCCCTCTGGACGGACAGCCGCTACTTCCTGGCTGCGGAGGAGCAGCTTTCCGGCACTGAGTTCCAGCTGATGAAAATCAAGATTGAGGGCACGCCTACAGTCAGCGAGTGGCTTGGTCAGCAGCTCCGCGACACAGACGGGGCCCAGGTGGGAGTCGACGGGTTGGTCAACTCTGTGGCAAGTGTCGAGTCACTCATCAGCGACTTGCGCCACGAGGGGGGCATCACCGTCCGCACCAATCTCGACCCGCTGGACGCAATATGGACCGACCGCCCGGCGGTCCCGACCGACAAGGTAAACATACAACCCATGGAGCTTGCCGGCGAGACGGCAGGGTCGAAGTTGGAACGCATACGCAAGGCGCTGCGCACCCTGCATGCTGACGGCATGTTGGTCTCGGCCCTCGACGACATCGCTTGGACGCTTAACCTCCGCGGAACGGATGTTCATTGCAATCCTGTATTTGTCTCCTATCTCCTCATTTCCTCATCAGAGGCAACGCTATATATTGATAAGGAGAAATTGACGGCAGAGGTGGAGGACTATCTTCATGGCCAAGGTGTGCAGACTGCTGCCTACGATGCGGTGAAGCAGGGTATCTGTCAGTATGCCGAATACAATATCCTGCTTGATCCCAACGAGACCAACTACACGCTGTCGCGCCTGGTGCGGGTGCAGGAGGTTGTCAGGCATGTCAGCCCCATACCGGCGATGAAGGCGGTAAAGAACGAGGCGGAGATCCGCGGCTACCGGTCGGCCATGCTCAAAGACGGCATTGCCCTGGTGAAATTCCTCCGCTGGCTGAAGCCTGCTGTTGAGGCGGGCGGGCAGACCGAGATTTCCATCGACAGGAAGCTTACCGGACTGCGCGCTGAGCAACCTCTGTTCCGTGACATCAGCTTTGACACCATCGCCGGCTATGGTGTCCATGGTGCAATCGTCCACTATGAGGCAACGCCCGAGACGGACATTCCCCTCGAACCACGCGGCTTTTTGCTGCTCGACAGTGGTGCGCAGTATCAGGACGGAACGACCGATATCACCCGCACCATTGCACTGGGTCCCGTGACGGATTATGAGAAACACATCTACACTCTGGTGCTCAAGGGCCACATCCAACTGGAACTTTGTAAGTTCCCGTCGGGTGCCAGTGGCACGCAGATGGATATCCTCGCACGTGAGGCCATGTGGCGCGAGGGACTCAACTACCTTCATGGCACTGGCCATGGCGTGGGCTCTTACCTTAACGTACATGAGGGTCCTCACCAGTTCCGCATGGAGTGGATGCCGGCTCCCTTCGTCGAGCATATGACGGTCACCGACGAACCGGGTATCTATCTTCCAGGCCGTTTTGGTGTCCGCACGGAGAACACGCTCATCATCACACATTATAAGGATACCGAGTTTGGCCGTTTCCTCCAGTTTGAGCCGCTTACGCTTTGTCCCATCGACACCACGCCGATTCTGAAAGACGAACTTCTTGATGAAGAAGTGCAGTGGCTCAACGACTATCACCAGCATGTCTACGATATGCTTGCGCCTCATCTCGACGGAGCCGACCTTGAGTGGCTCCGCAAGGCCACGCAGGCCATCTGATTTTGCCAAGGCCATCCTGTAGCCCGTCATTCCAAGCGCCCTGCCCTTTTTTAGAGAGGGCATCCGCCTCGTTTGGAATGGCGGGCTTTTGCATGTCTTCCGCTTCTTCGCGGAGTATGGGAATTGGAACTACCATGGTTTTGTCTTGAATATTCTGAAAAAACAGGCTTCTCTGGACTGCACCTTCTAGAGAAGAAATCAGAGTTTTTGCCTGGTTAAATCTCGTTAAAAGTCTTAACGGTAGTTAATATGTAAGGAATCATACGGAAGAAGATGCCTTATCACGGTGCGATAGATG
>CAVIOP010000045.1:0-16909 GCA_963644485.1 bacterium
GTCTCCTTCGTCGCCGAGCGGCCCTGGGCTAGGTAATTGCTGGGCTTTCAGCCCGTATCGGCTCACGCATTATAAATCAGAAACTTAAGTATTAAAATATAGCCAACGAATAGGTGAAGACGTGAGGCGGATTCAACTATTATTTCAATGCCTATGGTGTTGCGAATGATGAAGGGTGCAAACATGCTTGGTCCTCGTTGCCAGGAAAGCTAAAAGGCTGGGATTTATGGTTAAAAAAACAAATTTTCGTCATTATATATAGGCTTATTCATGGATTTTGCGTAATTTTGCAAATCAAGCACGAATGGTGCTGATGGACAGATTAATCATAAAAACAAAAATACAACTTAAAAGATGAACGTTTCATTTGAAAATCCTGACAAGATCAATGGTCTGTTGACCATTACCATTGAGGATGACGACTACAAGGCAGAGGTCGAGAAGACCCTGAAGGAATACCGTAAGAAGGCCAATGTGCCGGGCTTCCGCCCCGGACAGGTGCCCATGGGCCTGATCCGCCGCCAGTTTGGCTCAGGCGTGAAGATGGAGTCCATCAACAAGGTGCTTGGCGAGCAACTGCAAAAGTATATCACCGACAACAATATCGCAATGCTGGGCGAGCCGCTTGCCTCTGAGAAGCAGGAGCCTCAGGACCTCGAGAAGGACGGCCCCTACACCTTCATGTTCGACATCGCTGTCGCTCCCGAGATCAACATCACGCTCGACGTCAACGACACCGTCGACTACTACGAGATTGCTGCTGACGACGCACTCATCGACTCGCAGGTCGAAATGTTTGCCTCTCGCTTTGGACAGAACGTGGAGGCCGACAACTATCAGGACGGCGACGTGCTCAAGGGTGATCTGCGCCAGCTCGACGCTGAGGGCAACACCGTGGAGGGCGGCCTCACCGTGGAGAGCGCTTCCGTCATGCCCAAATATGTCAAGAACGATGACCAGAAGAAGCTCTTCGACGGCTGCAAGCCCGGCGACATCATCACCTTCAATCCCAGCAAGGCTTACGAGGGCAGCGACTATGAGCTGGCTCAGCTGCTCAAGGTCGACCGCGAGAAGGTGAAGGAGTATGACGGCGACTTCAGCTACCAGATCACCAGCGTGCAGCATTTCGAGAAGCATGCTGTCGACCAGGAGCTCTTCGACCTCGTCTTCGGCAAGGATGTCGTGAAGGACGAGAAGGGTTTCCGTGACAAGATTACCGAGGAGCTGAAGGCTCAGCTGGCACTCGATGGCGACGTGAAGTTCCTGCAGGATCTGCGCAAGTATGCGGAGGACAAGGTGGGTCAGCTCACTTACCCCGACACGCTGCTCAAGCGTATCATAAAGCAGAACAACAAGGACAAGGACCAGGAGTTCATCGACAAGAACTATGATGCCAGCATCAAGGAGCTCAACTGGAGTCTCATCCGCAACAAGATTGCCGTGGCCCAGAACGTCAAGATCAATGACGACGACGTGAAGAACGCTGCCTGCGAGATGGCCAAGGCCCAGTTTGCCCAGTATGGCATGAGCAACGTGCCCCAGGAGTATGTGGAGAACTACGCTAACGAGCTCCTCAAGAAGCAGGAGTCTCAGCAGCAGTTTATCGACCGTGCTGTCGATGCCAAGCTCGTGGAGGCGCTGAAGGCTGTTGTGACGCTGAACAAGAAGCAGGTCACTCTCGATGAGTTCAACAAGATGATGAGCGAGTAATAATTAAGGAGAACACACACCAATTAATATAAATCCTCTGAGGGAGTAGTTCTCTCGGAGGATTTTTTTATGCTGTTCACCTCCACAAGCAATGCTAAAGAAACACCCTAATATGGAATACATGTCACAGGAAGGCTACGATGAACTCGTGGCCGAGTTGCGCGAATTGGAACAGGTAGAACTGCCCCGTGTGCGCGACGCCATCGCAGAGGCGCGCGACAAGGGCGACCTGAGCGAGAACTTCGAGTATCGTGCCGCCCGGCGCGAGCAGTGGCGCCTGCTCGGGCGCATACGCTTCAAACAGAAAGTGCTCGAGCACGCGCGTGTCATCGACAAGTCGAGGCTTCAGGCCGACCGCGTGGGACTGCTGAGCCGCATCAAGATTACCAACCTGGCCAACGGCCGCACGATGGCCTACACCATCGTGAACCCCCACGAGGTGAACCTGCGTGAGGGCAAGATCTCCATCAAGTCGCCCATCGCGCAGGCCCTGCTCGGCAAGCGCCAGGGCGACGAGGTGACGGCGCGCGTGCCCGCAGGCACCATCCGTCTGCGCCTGGAGCGTGTGGAACTGTAGGGTGGCGTGCCCGGAAGAGCGAAGAGACTGCGCGTGCCGACAAATTGGCATGCACCGGCCTTTTTGCTTTTTTTGAATGTCGTTTGAAGAAAAAACATTCATTTGCATTGGTTTATTGAGTTTTTTTATTATCTTTGTCATAAAATAGGCAGAGAAAGCCGACAGACATGGCATGGTCTTTGCCGACGAAAGCTTAATGGAAAGGTGGAAACTGCTATTTCGTCTTATTTATATAAAAGGAAAGATTACAGATGAACAACGACTTTAGAAAGTATGCCACGAAGCATCTTGGCATGAACGGCATGGTACTCGACGATGTGGTGAAAGCCCAGAACCAGTATCTCAACCCCTATATCCTGGAGGAACGCCAGCTCAACGTGACGCAGATGGACGTGTTCTCGCGCCTGATGATGGACCGCATCATCTTCCTCGGCACAGAGATTGACGACTACACCGCCAACACGCTCCAGGCACAGCTGCTCTACCTCGACTCCGTGGACAACAGCAAGGACATCTCCATCTACGTGAACTCGCCGGGCGGCGTGGTGACAGCCGGACTGGGCATCTACGACACCATGCAGTTCATCTCGAGCGACGTGGCCACAATATGCACCGGCATGGCCGCCTCGATGGCCGCCGTGCTCCTCGTGTCGGGAGCCGAAGGCAAGCGCTCGGCGCTGCCCCACAGCCGCGTCATGATCCACCAGCCGTTGGGCGGTGTGCAGGGTCAGGCCTCCGACATAGAGATTGAGGCGCGCGAGATCCTGAAGATGAAGAAGGAGCTCTACACCATCATCTCCAACCACTCACACCAGCCCTACGACAAGGTGTGGCAGGACAGCGACCGCAACTACTGGATGACCGCTGAGGAAGCCAAGGAGTATGGCATGATCGACGCGGTGCTGGCAAGAAAGAAGTGATAGTCGGAAAATGAAGACAACAAAGAAATGCTGCAGCTTCTGCGGAAGAAGCGAGAACGAGGTGAGGCTCCTCATCAACGGGCTTCACGGATACATCTGCGAGGAGTGTGCCGTGCAGGCCTATAACATCGTGAGGAGCACGGGCCTGATGGAGCTGCCCGACGAGGACGACCAGGCTGGCGACAGCAAGTCCACCAAGGCTTACAAGCCCAGCAAGAAGGTACCCAAGCCGCGTGAGATCAAGGAGTATCTCGACCAGTATGTCATCGGTCAGGACGATGCCAAGCGCACGCTCGCCGTGTCGGTCTACAACCACTACAAGCGCCTGCAGCAGCCTGCCGGCGACGACGGAGTGGAGATAGAGAAGAGCAACATCATCATGGTGGGGTCCACGGGTACGGGCAAGACCCTCCTGGCACGCACCATCGCCAAGCTGCTTGACGTGCCGTTCACCATTGTCGACGCCACGGTGTTCACCGAGGCCGGCTATGTGGGCGAGGACGTGGAGAGCATCCTCAGCCGCCTGCTGCAGGTGGCCGACTTCAATGTGGAGGCCGCCGAACGGGGCATCGTCTTCATCGACGAGCTCGACAAGATAGCGCGCAAGAGCGACAACCCCAGCATCACGCGCGACGTCAGCGGCGAGGGCGTGCAGCAGGGACTGCTCAAGCTCCTCGAGGGAACGATGGTCAATGTGCCGCCGAAGGGCGGGCGCAAGCATCCTGACCAGGACTACATACACGTCAACACGAAGAACATCCTCTTCATCTGCGGAGGAGCGTTCGACGGAATAGAGCGCAAGATCGCACAGAGGCTCAACACCCACGTCGTGGGCTACAACTCGGTGCAGGCCGTGCGCAACATCGACAAGAGCGACCTGATGAAGTACATCCTGCCGCAGGACCTGAAGTCGTTCGGACTCATACCCGAGCTCATCGGCCGCCTGCCGGTGCTCACACATCTCGACCCGCTCGACCGAGATGCCCTGAGGCGCATCCTGGTGGAGCCCAAGAACTCCATCGTCAAGCAGTATGTCAAGCTCTTCGAGATGGACAAGATTGCACTGACGTTCACCGACGAGGCGCTCGACTTCATCGTCGACAAGGCGGTGGAGTACAAGCTGGGTGCCCGTGGACTGCGGTCGATTGTCGAGGCGGTCATGATGGATGCCATGTTCGACGTGCCGTCGCGTCGCATCAGGAAGTTCGAAGTGACACTCGACTATGCCAAGGCGCAGCTCGACAAGGCACACATGGAACAACGCATGGAGTCGGCCTGACAAGCCGGACTTCCATAAGCTACTGAAACCACAATGAAAGACAATCTGATCCAACCACTGAAGCAGTATTTCGGCTTCGACAAGTTTAAGGGAGACCAAGAGGAAGTCATCCGCAACCTGATGGACGGCAACGACACCTTCGTCCTCATGCCTACGGGCGGAGGCAAGAGCCTGTGCTACCAGTTGCCCTCGCTGCTCATGCGGGGCACGGCCATCGTGGTCTCGCCGCTCATCGCCCTGATGAAAAACCAGGTCGATGTCATCAACGGACTGTCGGAGAACGACGGCTTGGCCCACTACCTGAACTCATCGCTCAACAAGGCGGCCGTCAACCGCGTCGTGGAGGATGTGCAGACGGGCAAGACCAAGCTGCTCTACGTGGCACCCGAGTCGCTCAACAAGGAGGACAACCTTGCGTTTCTCGAGTCGTTTGAGATTTCTTTCTTTGCCATCGACGAGGCTCATTGCATCTCGGAGTGGGGACACGATTTCCGCCCCGAGTACCGCAACATCAGACCTACCATCGACAAGATAGCACGCCACCGGGGTGTCAGCAAGATACCCGTCATAGCCCTCACGGCCACTGCCACCGACAAGGTGCGCACCGACATCAAGAAAAGCCTCGGCATCGTCGACGCCAAGGAGTTCAAGAGCTCCTTCAACCGCTCCAATCTCTATTATGAGATCAGGCAAAAGGTGAGTGAAGAAGACACCGACAGCCAGATCATCAGGTTCCTCCGCCAGCACGAGGGCAAGAGCGGCATCGTTTATTGTCTGTCGCGCAAGAAGGTGGAGGAGCTGGCGCAGAAGTTGAAACTCAACGGCTTCAAGGCCGCGCCCTACCATGCCGGGCTCGACACCGACGTGCGCACGAAGACGCAGGATGACTTCCTGAAGGAACAGCTCGACATCATCGTGGCGACCATCGCCTTCGGCATGGGCATCGACAAGCCTGACGTGCGTTTTGTCATCCATTACGACATCCCCAAGAGCCTGGAGGGATACTACCAGGAGACAGGCCGCGCAGGACGTGACGGTGGGGAGGGTATCTGCATCGCTTTCTACTCGCCTAAGGACCTGAAGAAGCTGGAGAAATTCATGGACAGCAAGGGGGAGGCCGAGAAGGAAATAGGCCGCCAGTTGCTGCAGGAGACGAAGGCTTACGCAGAGTCGTCGATCTGCAGGAGAAAGATGCTGCTCCATTATTTCGGTGAGGACTATCCGAAAGACAACTGCGACAACTGCGACAACTGCAAGCACCCCAAGAAGCCCAAGGAGGCATCGGAAGCGTTGTTCGTCGTGCTCCACGCCGTCAAGGCGGTGAAGGAGAATTTCGACCAGTCATACGTCATCGATTTCGTCAGAGGGCGCCGTACCGACAACATCGTGAGGCACGGGCACGACCAGCTGCCTGAGTTTGGCGCCGGCGAAAAGATCAATGAGGAGGATTCGAGCATCTGGAACCCTGTGATACGACAGGCCATGATTTCTCATTACCTCCGCAAGGATGTGGAGAACTACGGACTGCTGAAGCTCACCGCCGAGGGCAGACGGTATATGCAAGACCCCAAACCGTTCATGGTGGTGGCCGACCGCGAATTTGACGAGACCGACGAAGGAGGAGAGGGCGTGGCGAGCGCCCTGGACGAGGAACTGTTAAGCATGTTGCGTGGCCTGCGCAAAGACGAGGCGCGCAAGCACAACCTGCCGCCCTATGTCATCTTCCAGGACATATCGCTCACACAGATGGCCACCAACTATCCGGTGACCATGGAGGAACTGCAACAGATCCAGGGAGTGGGGCAGGGCAAGGCCAAGAAGTACGGCCAGCCGTTCCTCGACCTGATCAAGAAATACTGCGAGGAGAACGATGTCAAGCGTACCGACATCCTCAGGGTCATCAGCCTGCCCAACAAGTCGATGAGGAAACAGAAAATCATTGAGCTCATCGACAAGCGCATACCGCTGGAGGAAATTGCCAGGTCGCAGGGGTATAGCTTCGATGAACTGCTCAACGACATCGAGGCCATCGTCAACAGCGGCATCAAGGTGAACATCGACTATTATCTCAATGACGACGCTGTCATCGACCCTGACGAGGTGGCCGATATCTACGACTATTTTCGCGAAAGCGACAGTGACGACATCGACAAGGCCATCGACGAGGTCGACATTTATGATGATGAAGACGGCTTGACGGCAGAGGAGAAAGTCAGGCTGGTGTTCATCAAGTTCTTCTCGGAAATGGCCAACTGACGGTACATCCCGGCCAGCGAGGGGTAGAAAGGCACACGTTAAATTGCATTAAACAAGAAAGAAAATCCTATCTGAGGACGGCGTAAGTGGATTTTTATTGCTAAATTTGCACGCAATAAATTCCTAAAGTTACATTTATGTCATCATTTGTTGCAGATAAAATTGTAATGGACGGCCTTACTTTCGACGACGTCCTGTTGATTCCCGCTTATTCTGAGGTGTTGCCCAAGGAGGTGACGTTGAAAACGCGCTTCTCCCGGCACATCGACTTGAATGTGCCGTTTGTGACGGCGGCCATGGACACAGTGACCGAGTCGTCAATGGCCATCGCCATTGCACGCGAAGGCGGCATCGGCGTCATCCACAAGAACATGACCATCGAGGAGCAGGCGCGTCAAGTGGCCATCGTCAAGCGTGCCGAGAACGGCATGATCTACGACCCTGTCACCATACGCCGCGGTAGCACCGTTGCTGATGCGCTGGGCATGATGCACGAATACCACATCGGAGGTATTCCCGTCGTCGACGAGGAAAACCATCTTGTGGGCATCGTCACCAACCGTGACCTGCGTTTCGAACGCAACATGGGCAAAAAGGTCGATGAAGTGATGACAAGCGAGAACCTGGTGACTACACACCAGAAGACAGACCTTACCGCTGCAGCGCAGATCCTGCAGGAGAACAAGATAGAAAAACTGCCAGTGGTGGATGCCGGCAACCATCTGGTGGGACTGATCACCTATAAGGATATCACCAAGGCCAAGGACAAGCCCAATGCCTGCAAGGATGAGAAGGGACGTCTCCGGGTGGCCGCTGGCGTGGGTGTCACGGGCGATACGCTCGACAGGGCACAGGCGCTCGTTGACGCCGGTGTTGACGCCATCGTCATTGACACCGCACATGGACATTCGGCCGGTGTCGTCGGCAAGTTGCACGAGGTGAAGAACGCTTTCCCGAACCTCGATGTCGTGGTGGGCAACATCGCCACGGGCGAGGCAGCCAAATACTTGGTCGACAACGGTGCTGACGCTGTGAAAGTGGGCATAGGCCCGGGTTCCATCTGCACGACGCGTGTCGTGGCAGGTGTCGGCGTGCCTCAGCTGAGCGCAGTATACGATGTCTACTCTGCACTGAAAGGCACGGACGTGCCTCTCATTGCCGACGGTGGACTGCGCTACTCTGGAGACATCGTGAAGGCTTTGGCCGCTGGCGGAAGCTGTGTGATGATCGGTTCGCTCGTGGCCGGCACTGAGGAGAGTCCAGGTGAGACCATTATCTACAATGGACGTAAGTTCAAGAGCTACCGAGGCATGGGTTCGCTCGAGGCCATGGGACAGAAGAACGGCTCCAGCGACCGCTATTTCCAGGGCGACACCAAGGATGTGAAGAAACTGGTGCCGGAGGGCATTGCCGGCCGCGTGCCTTTCAAGGGTACCGTGCAGGAGGTGATCTACCAGCTCGTCGGTGGCCTGCGTTCAGGAATGGGCTATTGCGGTGCTGCCACCATCAGCAACCTGCACGATGCCAAGTTTGCACGCATCACCAATGCTGGTGTGCTGGAGAGCCATCCGCATGACATCACCATCACCAGTGAGGCTCCTAACTACAGCCGTCACGAGTGATTCGCGCCTTAATGCCTTTCCCGGAACGGAAGGACTGTCACCAATGTGTCTTGGAATGGCAGGTAGCTGCCTTCAGGGACGAGGCGGGCGAAATGATCAGAAAATAACAAGCTCTCCCTCCTTCATGCCAGACGGAGGGAGAGCCACTTGAAATAAACATGGAAAAGAAACTGTTGTTGGGCGCCATGCTGATGTGTGGCACCTTGTCTTTTGCGCAATCCTCTGACCCCGTGGTGATGACCATCAACGGCAAGGATGTCCCGCGCTCCGAGTTTGAATACTCTTATAATAAGAACAATGCTGACGGAGTCATCGACAAGAAAAGTGTTGCCGACTACGTGAACCTGTTTGTCAATTATAAGTTGAAGGTGGAGGCTGCCAAGGCGGCACACCTTGACACGCTCAAATCGTTCCAGACGGAGTTTGCGGGTTATCGGGACATGCAGGTGCGTCCCACGATGATCAACGACGCTGACGTGGAGGCTGAAGCCAAGAAGATTTACACGCAGACACAACAGCAGATTGACAACAACGGCGGAATGGTCAGTGTGGCACACATCCTGTTGCTTGTCGGGCAGAAGGCCTCCGCTGATGAGCAGAAAGTGGCCAAGCAGCGCATTGACTCCATCTACACGGCATTGAAGAACGGCGCCGACTTTGCAGAGATGGCCAAGAAGTATTCGCAGGACCCTGGTTCTGCCAAGAAAGGCGGCGAGCTGCCCCTGATTTACAAGGGACAGACCTTGAAAGAGTTTGAGGACCAGGCATGGGCGCTCAAGGATGGTGAGATGAGCCAGCCCGTGCAGTCGGCAGCAGGATGGCACATCATCCTCAAGAAGGGACACCAGAACTTTTATAGCTACGAGAGCCAGCGTGACGCCATCATGAGGTTTATCGACCAGCGCAACCTGCGCGAACAAATCATCGACCAGAAGCTCGACACGCTCGCCAAGCAAGAACATACGACCAAGGCACAGCTGCTCAAGGACAGACTGGAACAGATGGAGGCGCAGGACCCATCGCTGAAATACCTCATTCAGGAGTATCACGACGGTCTGCTGCTCTATGAAATCTGCAACCGCACGGTGTGGGAGAAGGCTCAGAAGGATGAGGCCGGACTGGAGGCCTTCTTCAAGAAACATAAGAAAAACTACAAGTGGGACCAGCCCCGTTTCAAGGGCATTGCCTACCGCACACGCGAGACGGAGGACGTCGACAACGTGAAGAAGGCCGTCAAGGATGTGTCGTTTGACAAGTGGGCCGATGTGCTCCGCAAGACGTTCAATGCCGACTCGGTGTTGCGCATCCGTGTGGAGAAGGGAATCTTCAAGAAGGGTGACAACGCGCTTGTTGACCGTGAGGTGTTTGGCGTTGACACGATTGCCAAGCCCATGAAAGACTACCCTCACACGGCCGTCTACGGCAAGGTGCTCAAGGCACCCAAGGAGTTGTCGGACGTCCGCGCCCTTGTGGTGGCCGACTATCAAGACTATTTGGAGAAGCAGTGGGTGGACGAGCTGCGCAAGCAGTTTGCTGTGAAGGTGAACGATGACGTCCTCAAAACGGTGAATAAGCATTGATATATGAAGAAAACGATTTATACCATAGCCGGAATGTTGGCTTTCGGAATGACGGCCATGTCCGGCGTGGGCGTGGATGCCTTGAGTCACCATGCTGCGTCTGCTCCCTACAATGGCACCGTATTTGCCCAATCCTTGGCAGACTCGGCTGCCAACGACTCGGCGATGCGCGCCGAAATACCCGTTCCCGAAAGCAGTGTCATCGACGAGGTGATATGGGTGGTGGGTGATGAGCCTATCTTGAAATCGGATGTGGAGGCCATGCGCATGCAGGGACTTGCCGAGGGCATTACGTGGGGAGGCGATCCCGACTGTACCATCCCTGAGCAGTTGGCTGTGCAGAAATTGTTTCTTCACCAGGCGGCCATCGACTCTATAGAGGTGTCGGAGGCCGAGATAGCCAGCGGCATCGACCAGCAGATCAACCGCTGGATACAGATCGCCGGTTCGCAGGAGAAATTGGAGGAGTACAGGAAGCAGACCATCAAGGAGATGCGTGCCGAGATGCATGATGAGTTCAAGAACCAGCAACTCATCGAAAAGATGCGCAAGAAATTGGTGGAGGATGTCAAGGTGACGCCTGCAGATGTCAGGACGTATTTCCGCAACATATCTTCCGACAGCATACCTTTCGTACCCACGGAGGTGGAGGTGCAAATCATCACGCGGCAACCCAAGATCAAGCAGGAGGAAATCAACCGTGTCAAGAACCAGTTGCGCGACTTCACCGACCGTGTGAGCAAGGGCGAGTCGTCATTCGCGGCTTTGGCGCGTCTCTATTCGGAAGACCCGGGCTCTGCTCGTCAGGGCGGCGAGATGGACTACGTCGGACGTGCGATGCTTGACCCCGCGTTCGCCAATGTGGCGTTCAACCTGACCGACCCCAACAAAATATCCAAGATTGTGGAGACAGAGTTCGGCTATCACATCATACAGCTCATCGACAAGCGTGGTGACAAGATCAAAGCGCGCCACATCCTCCTGAAGCCGAGGGTCTCGCAAGATGAGATCAAGGCTGCGATGAACCAACTCGACTCGGTGGCCACTGCCATACGTACCGCACAGTTCTCGTTTGAGGAAGGTGCAACCGTCATTTCTGACGACAAGGACAGCAAGAACAACAAGGGTCTGATGTCCAACTCCACCAATGACGGCATGACATCCCGTTTCCAGATGAAAGACTTGCCGACAGAGGTGGCGAGGGTTGTCGACACCATGAAGGTAGGCGAAATCTCTGCGCCTTTCGAGATGGTCAGCAGGAGCAACGGAAAGACTGTGGTGGCTATCGTTAAACTGAAATCGCGTATCGATGGGCACAAGGCAACCATCACCGAGGACTTCCAGGTCATGAAGGATGTGGTCTTGGCCAAGGAACGTGAGAAAGTGCTCACCGACTGGGTGGTGGACAAGATCAAGCACACCTACGTGAAGATGAAGGACCGTTACAAGAATTGTAATTTCCAATATCAGGGATGGATTAAATGACGGCGAACAAAAGAAACAGACGATTTTTTATTGGGCATAGGGTCATCATGACGATGGCTCTATGCTTCTTTGTCATAGGTTCCCTGCAAGCCTTCCTGGCACCCCGCAAGAACAAGAAGAAGCCTTCGGACAGTAAAGTGTACCTGCTCCATGCCGACGAATTGCGCTACGACATGGCTGGTCTCAACCCGGATGCCCAGATTGCCAAAGGGCATGTGGCATTCATGCACCAGGGGGCATACCTTGATTGCGACAGCGCATACTTCTACCAAGGATCCAACTCCGTGAAGGCGTTTGGACATGTGAGGTTCCGCCAGGGCGACACGTTGTCGTTGACATGCGCCCGTGCCTGGTATGACGGTGAAGGACAACTCATGGAGGCGCGCGAGAACGTGGTGCTTAAGCACAGGCAACAGACACTTTATACCGACAGTCTCAATTATGACCGTTTGTATGAGTATTCCTATTTCTTCAATGGCGGCAGGCTGGTGGACGGCCACAGCGAGTTGAGTGCCGACTGGGGTGAGTACCACACCCAGACGCGCTTGGCAAAGTTCAATTATGACGTACAGCTCCGCACTCCCAAGAACCAGGTCTCCACAGATACGCTATATTACGATACACGGAACGCCCGTGCCCATGTGGTCGGCAAGTACACGGCCGACCGGGGACACGGCAAGGTCGGGCCGTCCGTCATCCGTGGCGACAATGGGGTCGTTACTACGGAAAACGCTTACTTCAATACGCAGGACGACCAGGCTGAGATGTTTGGACGCTCCACGGTGGTCAACCAGGAGAAGACCATCACGGGCGACACCTTATATTATGACAGCAAGACGGGCAACAACCGCGGTCTTGGCAATGTGGTCTTTGTCGACACAAAGAACCGCAACATGCTGACCTGCGGTGAGGTGGTCTATAACGAGAATACTGGCAGGGGCTTTGCCACACGCGATGCGCTGGTCACCGACTACTCGCAGAAGGACACGCTCTGGATGCACTCCGACACGATGCGCATCGAGACGTTCAACATCAACACCGACTCTGTCTACCGTAAGGTGCATTGCTATCCGCATATGATAGCCTATCGCGTAGACGTGCAGGCGGTATGCGACTCGCTGGTCTTCAATTCCCAAGACTCATGTATGACATTGTATCGCGATCCCATCGTGTGGAACGGCTCGCGGCAGTTGCTGGGAGAGGTCATCAAGGTCTTTATGAACGACTCCACAGTGCGTGAGGCCCATGTGCTCGGGCAGGCCTTGTCAGTGGAGGCCATGTCCGACAGTATCCATTACAACCAAGTGTCGTCGCGCGACATGTTTGCCTATTTCCTGGATGGAGCCATCCGCCGGAGCGACGCCATAGGGACCGTGCGCTCGGTTTACTTCCCTGTCGACGGAAAAGACTCGACGCTCATCGGACTCAACTACATGGAGACCGACACCATGCGCATGTATATCTCTCCCGCAAGGAAGCTCGACCACATCTGGACCAACAAGGTGCAGGCCACATTGTACCCGATGACGCAGATCCCGCCCGCCAAGTTGAAGCTTGAGAGCTTTGCGTGGTTTGAAGCCATCCGTCCGACCGACAAGGACGACGTGTTCCACTGGCGAGGCAAGGCCAAGGGTACAGAACTCAAGAACATCGAGCGCCACGCTGCGCCTCTTCAACGCCTGACCCCATGAACCTGCTCTTTCAGACCGCAAAACCAAGGCGCTTCAGTCACACCATGGTTTATTGTGACGAGCGGCGCGAACGCTTGCAGAAGCTCGAAGCGCAGGCCCGGCACGAACTGGGCATGGACTCTGGCATCCAGCCTGATGACAGTCTGCAGGCCAACGGTGGGCTGCGCTCCGGGGCGAAGTTGGGCTTCCGTCGCAGTGATGTGACGCAGCGGCATTCGAAGGTGCCCTCTTTGGCTATCGTGGCCCTGTTGATGACCATCGTCTTGGCTTGCCTCTTGCCATGGCTTTGAGGCTTGCCCCCATTCGTTTTTTGTGTTAGCAAAAGGATTTATTCATGAGTGATATCATACAATTGTTGCCCGATTCGGTGGCCAATCAGATAGCCGCCGGTGAGGTTATCCAGCGTCCCGCCTCGGTGATCAAGGAACTGGTGGAGAATGCTGTGGATGCGGGTGCCACACGCATTGACGTGATGGTGGTCGACGCCGGCCGCACATCCATTCAGGTTATCGACAACGGCAAGGGCATGTCGGAGACCGACGCGCGCCTCTCCTTTGAGCGGCACGCCACGTCCAAGATACGCCAGGCCGACGACCTGTTTGACCTCCATACCATGGGGTTTCGTGGGGAGGCCCTGGCTTCGATAGCCGCCGTGGCCCAGGTGGAGCTCAAGACGCGTCAGCGGGGTGAGGAAATCGGCACGCATCTGTCCATCTCAGGCTCTCGTTTCATGGGCCAGGAGGCCTGCGCCTGTCCCGAAGGTTCCAATTTCATGATAGAGAACCTTTTCTATAATGTGCCTGCCCGCAGGAAGTTTCTGAAGTCAAACACGACCGAGCTCAACAATATCCTCGCGGCCTTCGAGCGCATCGCGCTGGTCTATCCCAAGATCTCGTTCACCTTCCACAGCAATGGCTCGGAAATGTTCAACCTCCGTGCCGGGGGCTTGCGCCAGCGCATCGTTGATATCATCGGCAAGCGCATCAACCAAGACCTGCTGCCTCTCAATGTGGAGACCTCGGTGTGTGCCATTCATGGCTTTGTAGGCAAGCCGGAGAGTGCCCGCAAGAAAGGTGCGCAACAATATTTCTTCGTCAATGGCCGCTATATGCGGCATCCTTATTTCAGCAAGGCCGTCATGTCGGCTTTCGACCGTCTGGTGCCCCAAGGCGAGCAAGTGCCTTATTTCATCTATTTTGATGTGGATGCCCATGACATTGATGTCAACATCCATCCCACGAAGACCGAGATTAAGTTCGAGAACGAACAGGCTATCTGGCAGATTCTCTCGGCTGCGACCAAAGATGCCGTGGGCATGTTCAACGATGCCTCCGCCATTGAGTTCGACACGGAGGGCAAACCCGATATCCCGCTGTTTGACCCGACCCGTCAGGCAGACCTACCCAAGGTCGATTTCAATCCACAGTACAATCCCTTCAACACCACACCATCGGCGACATCGCATACCAGCAAGGTGGGCAGTGGCATGAGCGGCGAGTTCCGCACATCTCGCATGACCGACCAGTGGCAACAGCTCTACGAAGGTCTCGACAGTTCTGCCGTTCCCCGGCAGGAGCCGCTTTTTGTCGAGCCGGCCACATCCTCGCCGGCCGAGAGTGTCATCGCGGAGAAGTCGCCCGTCCACTACCAGTACAAGGGCCGCTACGTGATGACGGCCGTGAAGTCGGGCCTCATGGTCATCGACCAGCACCGCGCCCACGTCCGCGTTCTCTTCGAGAAATACCAGCGTCAGCTGGCTGCACACAAGTCACACTCGCAGAAGCTCCTCTTCCCCGAGACCATACAGTTCTCCACACAGGAGGCCGTCACGCTCGGCCAGGTCTTGGAAGAGATGACAGCCATGGGCTTCGACCTGTCGCCACTGGGCGACAACACCTATTCGGTCAACGCCATTCCCGAGGGTCTCGAGGGCATCGACGTGGTGTCGCTGGTACGCGATATGGTGGCCGGAGCCCAGGAAAAGGGTGTCTCGGCCGTCCAGGAGATCAACGACTCGCTGGCCCTGAGCATGGCGCGTGCCGCCGCCATCCCCTATGGGCAGGTTCTGGGCAACGACGAAATGGAAAACCTTGTCAACGAACTCTTCCTGTGTCAAAATGCCAAGTACACCCCGGACGGCAAGAACGTACTCAATATTTTCAAGCAAAAAGATATCGAACAGATGTTTGGCTAACAACGCAGATATGCTTCCTCAATGTGGCAGAGGAGAGACAGAAAGGCCCGTTCTCTGCCAAAGAAAGACTTTTTGCAAAATAATTGATAATTTTGTTGGAAATAAAGATGCGTTTTAAAAATTATTATTAACTTTGCCGAAAAATAGGGAATATTAAACAAGTTTTTTGATATTTATTATTGATAGTTAAACAAATAAAGGTTATGAAAAAGTTATTGATTGCTTTGGCTTTTGCCGGTTTTTCCCTGTCCTCACAGGCTCAGGAGACTGCAGATCCTACACTGAAGTACAGTGTTGCCACCAATTCTTTCTGGAGCAACTGGTTTGTCCAGGGTAACTTCACATGGACGGCATTCTACTCAAATGAGGAGAAGGGTATGGGTTGGACCAAGAATCCCTTCAAGGATTTCCGTCGCGACATGGGCTTCTCTGTAGCCATCGGTAAGTGGTTCACTCCCGGTATCGGCCTCCGTACCAAGTTCAACGGTGTATGGGGAAAGGACGTTCCTAAGGAGAATGCCGAAAATACGTGCAAGCACAACCACTACTGGAACATCCAGGAGCAGGCTTTGCTCAACCTGAGCAACCTCTTCTTCGGCTACAATCCCACCCGTGTGTGGAACCTCTCTCCGTTTGCCGGTGTCGGTGTTGTCCGCAACATGAGTCTCAACACTTATGAGCTTGCCGCCAGTGCCGGTTTGCTGAGCCAGTGGAGATTGACCAATCGCCTGCAGCTCAACCTCGAGCTCCAGTACAATATTATGGGTGATGACTTCGAGGGTGTCGACGAGCCTACGCCGTTAGGTGGCCACAAGACCAAGAACCACGACCAGATTGTCTCTGCTGAGATCGGTCTGACCTATAACCTCGGCCACAACACCTGGAACAAGGTGCCTGATGTGGATGCCATCAAGGCTCTCTCACAGAGCCAGATCGACGCACTCAACGCCCAGCTCAACGATGCCAATGCCGAGAATGCTCGTCTGAAGAACCTGCTGGCCAACCAGAAGCCCGTCGAGAGCAAGGCCGTGAAGGAGTTTGTCAACACTCCGGTCTCTGTGTTCTTCAACATCAACAAGACCAACATCGCTTCACAGAAGGATCTTGTCAACATCGAAGGCCTGGCCAAGTATGCAAAGGCCAATGGTGCCAAGCTGAAGGTTGACGGCTACGCTGACAGCGCTACCGGTAACGAGGAGATCAACCAGAAACTCTCTGAGGGCCGTGCCAACGCTGTTGCCGACGAGCTCGTGAAGATGGGTGTCGACCGCAGCAAGATCACCACACAGGGTCATGGTGGTGTCGATGAGCTGTCACCTGTCTCATTCAACCGTCGTGCTACTGTTCAGGTGACCGACTAATCACTGCACATTCAGACTGCACATATAGGGCATCTCTCCTTCGGGAGGGATGCCCTTTTTAATGGCGGTCAAGGGATTTTTATGGTTTTTGAAGTAAATTTCCCCTCAAAAAGTTTGCAGTGTGGGAAAATAGTCGTATCTTTGCACCCGCAATTCAGCACACGGGCGTTTAGCTCAGTTGGTTTAGAGCATCTGCCTTACAAGCAGAGGGTCGGCGGTTCGAATCCGTCAACG
>CAVIOP010000046.1:0-16815 GCA_963644485.1 bacterium
GTATGATGAAGATATTTGGCTAGTGAGGGGAGAAGTCTTCCACGGACATCTCCCCTTGAGCCGAAATATGGCAAAACATAGATTATATTCCATCCGTTTTTCTTAACTTTGTGGCAATTATACCTGAAAACCTCTAAAAAGAATGGGCACAAGAAAGCTATTCATTTTCATCTTCATTCTTCTGTCGCTGCCCCACTGTGGCTTGGAGGCCAGCACGCTTCCCGTTGTAAGGACGCATCTCGGCGTAAGCAACGGTCTGCCCGACGGCACGGTGAAATGCTTTGCTGAAGACCCGGATGGTTTCATTTGGATGGGCACATTCAACGGACTGGCACAATATGACGGCTATGGATTTCGTGTCTTCCGCCATACCAACCAACCCACGAGCATCACGCACAATCATGTGGAGTCGCTATTGTCGGAGAACGGGAAACTTTGGATAGGCACCTACAACGGACTCGACTGCTATCCGTTTGAAGAAAACACATTCTTACACTGCGTCCTTGAAAGCAATGACGGCAAGACAGCAAGGAGGATGGTGGGAAAGGTGCTGAACATATGCAGAATTGACGGACAAATATTCGCCATCAACAACAACACTGTGGTGAAACAGAAGCACGGCACTACTTTTACGACATTTCAACCCCTTAAAGGACAGGAGTGTTATGGTCTGGCTTCTTACGGCCATAAGCTTCTTGCTACTACCAGCGACCGCATCTGTCTCATAGACATAAAGAAGAACAAGATAATAAGTTCTTGTGCTATTGATGGCAACTCCGACTTTCTGATAGACTACGACGAAACTCTTCACACTGTGTTTGTCAACAGAGGACTAAACCATCCCTGCATGGCATTCACCATTGACAGTCGCATGCAAATCCATGCCACGAAAACACCTTATTTAATAGGAGTAAAGAAGACACTGCCCACAAAATGGGGAACAGCCTTCGCCACCGACGGAGGAGGAATACTCTTTTATAACCACGATAGGCGGCACAGGCTTACGATGGAGACCGACAATCTCTGCAGCAATGCCATATACTCTCTCTTCAACGACTCGCACGGCAACCTCTGGGTGGGAAGCTACCGTGAGGGGCTTGATGTGCTTGGCAACATGGACCGCCAAATCAGGACGTTCACCTACAAGGCCAACCAACTCTCATGGCCCATTGTGACATCCATAGAACAGCATGGAGGCCGATACTATGTGGGCACCGATGGCGGCGGACTGAATGTCGTTGACGGCAAGGGAAATCTTCTCCGCACCTACACTACGGCCAACAGTGACATAGGGGGCAACAATGTGGTGTCGCTGGTTTCCGACGCCAATCATCTCTACATAGCGAGCTACGTCAGAGGTTTGACGGTGCTCGACTTTGCCACTGGCCGTCTACACAGACCGACTTTCTCCAATGATGTGAATGAGGTGTTGAACACGGTGTGGCAGATTCTTGATGACGGCAAGGGCTGCTTGTGGATGGGATGCGGCAACGGCATTGTGGTTTGGGACAAAGTCCGGCAAACCACAGCCATCATCAGAGATAAAGGGCTATGGGTGAGAGGCATGGCGATGGACGCTGGCGTGTTGTGGGTGACTACTCCACAGGCCATCTACAAGATAGATATGCTGAAGCGCCGCGTCGTGAAGAAATTCTCGGGCATAGGCGATGACCTGCGTGCCATTTGTGTAGATAGTAGTCACAAGGTGTGGTTTGCGCAGCACTACAACGGCTTGTGGTTGCTCGACGAAGTTACGGGCAAGGCCCGCCCGGCAAGCGAAGAGCAGGGCCTGCTGCGTGGTGTGAATGTCACGACAATTTGCCGCGATGACAAAGGAAGGATGTGGGCGGGTACCGACAACGGTTTTTTCTGCTATCTTCCCCAACGTGACATCTTCGTGGACTTCCTGCACTATGAGGACATGACGCTGACGCAAGTGGTGGAGAACTCCGCGCACCACTCTGGCGGCATCGTCTATATGGGAGCCACAAAGGGATTTTTCTGCTTCAAGGCCGACCATATGCCCAACTCCTACAAAATGGGCGCCACACACTTCATAGGACTGACCACTACGGCCGACAAACAGTTCTTCCACATCTCGGGGGCGAATTCCGACGGTATCACGCTCCGCCACGATCAGAACTTCTTTACCATCACGTTCGCTACATCCGACATCCTTAAAGCCAAGGACGTGAGATTCCGCTACAGGCTCCACGACTTCGACAAGGGTTGGCTGGAGCTTGACGGAAGCAACGAGGCGAGCTATACGGGTGTGCCGCCCGGCAGATATGAGTTTGAGGTGATGGCGGTGGGCGCTGGCGGCGAAGAGGGGCCTCGGTCGGTGCTCTGCATCAGGATCTCGCCGCCTTGGTGGAACAGTTGGTGGGCCGACTTGCTGTGGGTGGTCATTGGCGTGGCCATAGCTGTGACCATAATACGTTCGTATGTGCGCATACAGCAGTCGCAGCAGAAGATTAAGGAGAAAGAGCATGAAAAGGAGCTGATGGAGAAAACCAATGAGGAGAAACTCAACTACTTCGCCAATATCACTCATGAACTCCGCACGCCAATGTTTCTCATAACCGCACCGCTCGAAGAACTCATGGCAAGCCCTCACAGACCAGTGCCGGTGCCTTTCACTTATCTCAGGCGAATGTATCACAACGCCATAAGACTGAACAGGCTCATCAACATGGTGCTGGACATAAGGAAGCTGGACAACGGCCGGCTGAATCTCTTGGCCGCGCACCACGACCTCGGGAAGCTTTGCCGGCGTGTGGCCACTGACTATCGCAACCTATTGTCGCAAAAGGACATCTCGTTCGAGCTGGACATCGACAGGGAGTCGTTGCCCATGGACTATGACCGAGAGAAGCTGGAGCTAATACTGTCGAACCTCATAGCCAATGCGTTCAAATATACCAACGAGCACGGCAGGGTGACGATGACCGTGAGAGACCTCGGCGACAAGGTTCAGATAAGTGTAAAGGACAATGGCGTAGGCATAGGCAAGGACGAGCAGGACAAAATCTTTGATCGATATTACAGGGCCAACGGGGCGGAGATGAAAACGGGCGACGGCATAGGACTGTCGTTCGTGAAAAGTCTTGTGGAGCTGCACCACGGCACTATAACGGTGGAAAGCGAAAGTGGCGAGGGGGCGTGCTTCACGGTGGTGCTTCCCAAACATCAGGAAGTGCGCGTGGGCACGTCTCCGGCAATAAGGGGCCTAAACGCCTGCGATATCGAACGGCAAATGGCCACATCAGAAGAACAGAGCAACGGAATAGACCTCGAAAACGTCAGTCCCCAATCGCCCATGGCCGTTCACACGATACTCGTGATAGACGACAACGCCGACATCCGTCATATGTTGGAGCATTATCTTACTGACAGGTACAAGGTAATGAGCGCCGCTGACGGCGAGAAGGGTCTTGCCGTGGCAAGGGAGACCATGCCCGACCTCATCATCTGTGATATGATGATGCCGAAGATGGACGGACTTCAGTTTCTGCATGAGATGAAGAAGATTCGACAGTTGGCCACGACACCTGTGATAATGCTCACGGCGAAGTTGCAGGAAAATGACCGCATAACGGCGTTTGAGCAGGGGGCCGACGCCTACCTGACCAAGCCGGTCAGTCTGAAAATGCTCCGTACACGCATAGGCCAACTGTTGGAGGCAAGACGGAGAAAGAGGGAGGAAATGGCAATAGAGCCCATAAAGAGCGAAGAAGTGGACGAGGCAGCACAGACAGCGACACAAGGGGACAGCCGTAAAAAGTCTTACAACAGGGAGGAACAGAAGTTCATATTGTTGTGCCAGGAGATTGTCGAGAAGAACCTCACCAACGAGAGACTGGGGGTTGAGATGCTTGCCGACGAGCTGCACATAAGCCACTCCTCGCTCTATAAGAAGATAAAGCAGATGACAGGGAAGTCGGCGTCGGACTTCATTATGGAATATCGCATCTTCAAGGCAGTCCAACTCTTCCGTGGGGGTGAGAGTAATGTGGGCAATGTGGCGCGCCTGTGTGGATTCAAGGACGACAGGGCCTTCCGCGACGCTTTCAAGAAACGAATGGGGGTGAGCCCGAAGAGTTTCATCATGCAGATATAAGGTGGCTTCTAATCATCCTACAATAAAGAAGTCACAGTCTGAGAGGAGGCTGTGACTTCTTCATGTGTGTGTTCTTTTATTGTGCTTTATCGTCCTTTGTTGTAGGTCTCGCCAGAGATTGGCTGATGAGAGTCGCTGCCGCCACATTGGGCGACCGACAAGACTCCAATCAACGCGACCAACAACACAAACACGACAACGGCTGTCTGGGGAATACGTTTTCTAATCATCATTCTCTGCTTATAAATAGGACATGCCTAAAGCATGCGTTTTTCACATTACTACCTTCACCGTCTCGGTCGTTCCGTCGGCAAAGACCGTTCGCTTGATGGTTACACCAGCATGATGAGAAGAGACGGCCCTTCCGCTAAGGTCGAAATAGTCCACGTGGCTCACAGTCTTGCTCTCTCCCACAGTGGCTATGCCCAACGAAGCGTCGCTCACCTGCAGCAGCATGTGTACATTCAGAGCGGCGGCATATCGGTCGTCGCCAGGTTGCGATGCGGTGATGGTGGTTGAGCCTGCGGCAACGATGTGAACCATGTCGCCCACGATTGTCGCAACGTCTTCATTCGACGACTTGTAGATGACCTGCAGCCCCGACGATGCAGTAGCACCGGGATTGAAGTCGGCATCGCCCACATGCTTCTCGGACATCTGCGGGAAGGTGATTTTCTGCGTGGCGACCTTCATCTTGCGACCGAGGAACTTTATTTCCGCAACGTTGCAGCTGGCGTCGTCAGGACCTATATAGCGGACGTAGCGGAAGGCTCCCACGCTGGAAAACCACACGGTGGTGAGTCTGCCCAGGGCAGGAACGTCGCTGACGATATAGACGACCTTTGCATCGCTGAAGTCGGAGCTTGTGGACACTTCGAAGCGACCGCCCACCATCCGTTCGGGCACTTCCTTACGGGGACAAAATGATACGCCCACAATCTCTGCCTTGTACTGACGGCCCATGTCGTAGCCCACCCATGAGCCTGACGAGGCAGGGGCATCGAAATAGGTTGCAAAATCATTGTCGAACACGGCGTTCTTCGTGGAGTTGCTTTTGTCGTTGTAGGAACCGTCGGTGCCCGTGATTGTGCCTGTGACGGCCACAGCCGGATAGAATTTGGCCTCGGCCTTGGCCGCCTCGGCACTCTGTCCCGCCTCACTGCGACTATAAACGAGATAGGTGTAGGAGGCCTCGGTGTCGGCGAGTGTGCTGTCGATGAACATGGTG
Source organism: bacterium (assembly GCA_963644485.1). Taxonomy (GTDB): domain Bacteria; phylum Bacteroidota; class Bacteroidia; order Bacteroidales; family Bacteroidaceae; genus Prevotella. The sequence goes on from CAVIOP010000046.1 coordinate 5,349, forward strand.
TCGGTGGTCTCTCCCACGGTGAATGTAGTGCTTTCGGCACCCTCACGCATGACGACATACGATGAAGCTTCGTCGTCGGCAGTCCAGTTCAGGGCCACTCTTCCCCGTCCGGCCCAGCGAGCAGCCAGATGTGAAGGACAGGCAGGTACTGCAGCCGCAAGCGTTGTGACCGAAACGACAGAAGAGTCGGCACTGACACCACTCTGGTTGATGCCACGAACACGATAGACGTAAGTATGCTCGGCCTGCAAGCCATTGTCGGTATAGGTAGTTTCAGTCACCTTATCGGCCAGCACCGCAAACGTGCCCCCGTTGTCTTCACTACGCTCCACTTGATATGCGTCGGCGCTGTCGTCTTTTTGCCACGACAGTTGCACCTTTCTGCTGCCAATGGCCTTGGCTTCAAGCCCCTCAGGAGCAGCGCAAGGCTGGTTGTCCTCATCGGTGAACGTGACATTGTCGAAGAGCACCGTAGAGCCATTGCCCGACGTGTTGCCGTCGCATACGAAGATGCCCGCGAAAGAGTTCTGGGCAAGAATGCAGGTGGTCTTTGTCACAAGGTGCCACACCTTGCCGTCGCGCGACTGGTAGGTGTAGAAGTCATTGCCTCGGCGCGTTATCTTAAACCATGCAGGGCACGAAGTGAAGTCGTCGCCGATGGTCCAGGAGGTGCTGCCGCCGTTGGTGGTGCGGGCCACTGCATAGCAGTAGCGGTGACCTGTGTGGCCGAGGGTCAATCCGACCATGCGGATATTTGCCGTGAGCGACTGGCGGATGACAATGCCTATGCGGTTGAAGTCGGAATTGTGGTTCTCTATCTTCACCACAAGACTGCCGTCGCCCTTCATGGGCCGATAGACGTAGGTGTAAGAGTCGGCCGTACTGCCTGCGCCGGCTCCTGTGCCCGAAATCTGCAGCGAGCCGTTCATGGCATCGCTATAGACTGCCGTGCCACCTGCCGTACCTATATTGGCAACTTTCCACTCGCCCGGCAGTGAGTCGGAGCCTGCTTGCGCCGTGGCACTCACCGTTGGGCTTTGGGGGCCTACCCCTGCAAGGTTGGCAAAGGCCACACGATAGTAATAGCGCTTGCCAGTCTCGACATCGTTGTCGTGATAGAAGTTGGCCGTGCTATATTCAGTGGAGTTGAGCAGCGTGAAATTGGAGCCGTCCTCACTGCGGTAAATCTTATAGTCGCGTTGGTCTTCGGTTGCAGGATGGGTCCACCTGATATCGATGTGCCCCAGTCCGTCGATGGCTTTCACTCCCGTTGGCTGGGCTGGAACTGTGGTGAAGACGGGCGCATTGGCCATGTCATCAATATAGAAGAGTGTGCCGTAGTCCACTTCGGGGCGAGCAAGTGTGGTGAACATGGTGAGATAGGGATACTGACTGTTGTCTATCTTCTTCACCTCTTTATAGTGATGATAGACACACTCATAGTTGGTGCCGTCGGGACGCAGGCGAAAGCCATTGCTCTCCGTCTGGATATAAAACCATGTGCCCCCCTGTTCGCCCTCGTCTGTCGTGGTTTTCCACGGCTCATAATAGGTGTCGTCATGTCCGGAGTTGAACTGACACCAGTAGTCGAACATCTTCATCAACCGGTTGTCGAGCACCGAGAAGAGGTCGTCGCCCTGATGCCAGGCTATCTGTGCCATGCGCGCAAGGTCGTCAAGGGTGAGGTTGGCGTGCACATTGTCGCGACCCATTTCCTTGCTCTGTCCGGTGGGCAGTGTGCAGCTGGCGATGGAGCCGGGTATATCCGTGTCGGTGAAGTAGCCGAGACCTTCGTTGTAGATGTCTTCGTCGTCGAGAAGCACGCCTGCCGACAACACGCCGTCTATGGCACCTGCCGACCAACTTGTCATGAGATTGCCTTTCTGACCGCGGAGTGCGGGCACAAAGATGTCGCGAACCATCGTCAGGAATCTGTCCACATCGGCCTGAGCCCATCCGCTGTAGAATGTGCCGTCGCTGTTGCGGAGCATCTCTGCAGCCTGAATGAGGTCGCGGCACGGATACTGGAAAAGCTGGTTGCGGGCCGACTTGATGCTGTCGCACCAGCCCATGAGTGTCTGCACAGCGGCATCGGCATGCGATGTGTCGCCGGTGACCTGCCAGATGGTGGCGTTGAACCTTGCGGCCACGCCGTCTTTGCTTGCACGCTGGCGCACGCCGTCGGAGCCGCCGATGTCTGACGTCGGTCCGTGGGCGCGCCATGTGCTTTGGCTGCGGGGGTCAGCAAGGAGGGCCTGCCACTGGTCGTACTGCAGGCCGCTTCCTTGCTGGACTACGCGCTTCATCTTCTCAATCTCCTCTGTTGACAACAGGGCACCGGGGTGAACGAACGTGCGTGCAGACAGTGACGACAACTGCAGGCAGAGGACAAGGAAAATGAATAGTTTTTTCATGTGGGTTCTGTAAAAAGTGTCTATGTTACTTTCTCACAATCTTCATTGTCTTCACTGTGCCGTCGCTTGACTTCTGACGCACGATGTAGATGCCCTGGCCGGGCTGCTGCACCTGGCGGCCGTCAACAGAGTACCACGTTGTGCCCACCACGGTGTTGCCCGACGTTGTGGCATGGATACCATCTGTGTCGCCGCCGACACCGACGAGGTGGAAGATATAGTTGGGAGTAGACGAGGTGTCGATGCGGTTGTACGGACTATGCCAACTGATGTTTCCCTTCCAGTAGTTGCCGTCGGCTCTGCGGATGGCCACCACTGTGTCGCCCTTGTTTTCGGTAAGGATTTCAAAGGCATGCGACTTGGGGTCGGGGTCGCTGCCCATTGTGACATAGGCATCGGGGCCGAGCCATCCGTTTTCGTTGGTGATCAGGATTTTCTGCGGGTCGTCGGTAGATGGCGTGAAGGTGAACACCCAGCTGTACTGGCCCACATCGGCCTTGTTGCGGTCGGCATCGCTCTGCATACCAGCCTCGTTGAAGAAGTTGGCATAATAGTAAAGGCCACTGGCGGGGTTGTTCTGCGTGAGGTGCTTGTCAGTGCCGTTAATCATTATAATGTAGTTGCCGCTCACCTCCATGTGGTATCCCTTACGCGAGTTCTTCAGGTCATCGACGGCGCTTGTCAGTTGGTGGCCGAGGTTGTCAAACTGAGCCTGTGTGGCACCGGCCTCGACAAGCGATGTGGCCTGTGCCACCAGAGCGGTGAGTGCTTCGTAGTAGCCGGCGTCATACTGTCCGTCGCCCTCGCCGGTGTTGTCCTTGGCAAGGCTAATCAGCACATTGGCAGAATCTATTGCAGCCTGAAGCGTCGACGGGTCTCCGTTGGCATACGGGTTGTAGAAGTCGAGGCCTGAAGCCTGAGCGCTCTCTACGGTGTAGATGTCGTCATCGCTATGACGCGATGTGACGGAGAGGTTGGTAAACTGAGTTGCCGCGCTGGAAGTTCTAGTTGGAGCGCTTATTTCAACGGTGACCTTATCGCCCTTTTTGAGGTTCACATAGTAGTCTATGCCAACAGGGGCCTTTCCTTTCTGACCATCATTGGTCACGCTGCCATAACTCTTCTGAACGACATATCTGTTGTCAGGGCATACCGTGGAAGCGCTGTCAATGTAGCGTGACGTGAGGGCCAGCGGGTTCTCCACTTTTGTGTTGGGATTGAAACGGTAAGCATCTGCCGTGACACGATAAACGCCGTCGGCAGGAGCGGTGAACATAAAAGCCGACCCTACAGTGGTGCTGCGAGGATGCACAAGACCTCCTGACGAGATATACCACCAGTCATTGTCGTTGGTATACCAGCAGTCCTTGCCGTCGTCGGGACCAGCACTGGCTTTCTGGCCATACTTGGCAAACTTGGTATATTCGCCGCTGGCAGCATCGTATGAATAGTATCCCCATGGAGCATCATCGTTGTTGGCATCTGTCACGCCACAGGTTATGACCTGGTTGTTTTGAGCCTGCGAACCAGTGGTGTAGATAAGGCGGAATTGGTTTGTGGCATTATAGTCAATCTGTATCACGCTCTCCTGCAGCGTCTCCCATGCTTTCTGCAGTTGTGCGGTATAGTCGTCGGCATTCATATTGTTGATAATGCCGGCATCTGCCAGTTTAGTCAGTTGGTCGACTACATTGTTGAAGGCATCAACGGCATCTTGCGGATACTGTCCCACGCCCGTGCCGACCTGCGCGTCGAGGTCCCATGCCTTTTGGATATAGTCGTCGAGCAGCTCCATGAAAGCCTGGATCTTGGTGTCGTCGTAGGGATCAACATAGTTGGTTGTTGCTTGTGCCGTTTCGGCATCAGTGGCCGTGAACGTCAGGCTCTGGGCAAACGTGCGTGCCCATGCACCGCGGTCGGGAGCCGTTGCCCCGTTTACCACAAACGAGATTTTGTCGCCTTTCACTGCATGAAAGGCCATGGTATACGCCGTAGGCTCCTGTGCAGTGTAACGCTGGTTGGCACCCTGTGCAAGTGTCCATCCTGTGGAGCCGTCAATTTGTGCGCCGCCACCGCCATAGGCTATCGAGATGCCCATGGTGCTCTGTTGGGTGTCGTCGGTCTGCGTGGAGTAGCGGTATATGGGTGTAAGGTTCAAGGCTGTACCCAATCCGTTGTCCTCACGTATGACATTGCCCGAGACCGTGTAATAGCCGTCGGCCGGTGCGGTGAACGTAATGGCCGATGCAGACACGGATGTGCCATAAATCTCATAGCCAAAGCCTTCGCGCGGGTCACGTGCCACATAGACAAGCTGACTGGCTGTGGCACTGCCGTCGTTGGCCTCGTCATACCATGCGTTGCGCATGTTGGAGGCTATGGTCTTGTTGCCATTAGGGGTCACTCCGTCAATCTCGGTTATGCGTTTGCCGCCGACACGCTCGGGGTTGTAAATGTCGAGGAAGTTGGCCATGCTGCTGTCACCGTTGATGGTCAGTTTGGTAAACTTTCCTGTACTAAACTCATACTTCTCAAAGCTCCAGAGGGTCGATGAGCCACTCTTGAACTCGCTCTCGCTGAGGTCGGATAGGCTATAGCTCTGAGCCATTGCAGTCATCGAGAAAAGAAGACTGCCGACAAAAAAGGTAAAGCTTTTCTTCATGTTATTAATTTATTAGTGACTTAAATGTTTGGATAGTTCCTTTGCTTATCTTTTCATGCTATGAAGCATTTTCATTAAGCTATATGTTCATAGTAGCGACGCACATAGTCCTGCATCCTCTTGGTTGACTTGTAGAGATTGTACTCCACGCAGCGTGCGGTGAGTCCCATACGCTCGGCCACTTCCTTATAGGACTCTTCGCGGAAACGGATGGAGACGAACACTCGGCGCATGCGCTCGTCAAACTTGCTGAGACCGTCCGAAACCACTTCCATCAACTGCTTATGGTTAATCTTGGATGTCAGGTCGTCGGCATATAATACGCCAAAGGCCTTGCAGTCGCTCTTGTACGTGTTCTTATAGACCTCATGGCGCAGGTGGTCAAGACACTTGTTGTGTACCATTGTCATGAACATGCTCTCGGGGTTTCTATGAGTGTCGATACGATCCTTCATCTCCAACATACGGAGAAACACTTCTTCCACCACATCTTCAGCGCTGCATTCGTCAAGATAGGTTAGAGCAAACAGATAACCGCGCTCCCGGTTTTTGAGGTAGAACTGACCGAAATCTATCCGATTCTGTTTTGTGTTAGTTGAGATTTCCATACCTTACTTTCGTTTTAGATTATCGCATTGATATAGAACACAGAAAACGTCATTCCTGTTTCCGTTGCCAAAATTACTTGGGAAATCAACGCAAAAAGGTACGTAAATCGGTAAATAAACGGCAGAAATCGGTAACATGGCTCTATCTCATAGGTTTGATGACAAATCGGAAGGTGCGGTCTTGACAGCGGACCCGATACTGGTCAAGCGGACGGTTGTTCCACGAGTCGATGTCGCCGCCGGCCGCATTGCCGTGCAGCCCTATGAAGATGGGATGGGCGGCATCGGCCCATAGTATGGAGTTGGTCATCCTCACGTTGCGCACCGGCCCGCTGAAGCTCTGAAGGCTGTCGGCGTAGGCGTTGATTATTTCGCACGACTTGTCTTCAAACCGCAGCTTGGCGCACTGCAGGGCGGCCATCATGTCGCATTCGCTGCCTCCCTTGGTGTAAGCGAACTTTCCGTCGCGGGCCACTGTGCTGAAGGGACCAGCCATGCGATAATTGCGATAGTCCTTGTCTGATGCCGACGTGCGGATGGGCAAAAGGGTCAACAGGGCGAGCAGCAGAGTTTTTTTTTCATGTCTTTCTTTTTTGATGCTATACGAACAACTCTGGCGATTTACTTATAAAACTTGGCTCTGTTACGACTGGTAACCGAATTTTGAGCCGAAAGAAAGCTAAAGGCGCCAAACGTTACAATTATTGGCGAGGGACTTACCGAACGCTGTTACTTCAAGCATCTCAAGTCTATCAAAGCCTATCGGTATTCATGTAAGCCGCGCAACTTTAGCAAGCACGAGACATATCTCTCCAAAGAGAAATGGGTCGTTGATATAATTGATTGCAGATGACAAACAGGATATTGCGAGGGAAAGAACAAAGGCATTTGCCATGACCGGCGAATCATACAGCAACATTTACAAGGCTTTTGAGAAATTCGCAGAATTAGAAACTTGAGTTGCTATTCTGACGATTCGCTCTTTATCCTATATTTTTTGGCAGAACCCCTTTGATTTTTGGCGCAGCGAAGGCGCTGCCCGCCCAAAATCGATATCTTTGTAAAGCAATAACAAGCTATACCAGCAAAACATCTACTTATCCCTAATATGAAAAAGCATCTTTTTAGCCTCTGCCTGCTGCTCCTCTTTGTGGCCGGCATGCATGCCCAGCGCATACAACAGCCCTTGGGTCGCGGCGTTGTGGCCGTTCACCGTGGCGCCGAGCGCAGCGTCACCTCTGGTACCGAGGGCGACCTCGTGTCGTGGCGCCGACTGGCACAAGAACCCGACACCACCCGCTACCGCGTCTACATGGACGGCACGCTGGTCTGCGAGACGCAGGCCACCTGCTATGTGCCCACATCGCTCACCGAAGGCACCACCTTCCGCGTGGTGCCCGTCATAGGCGGCAAGGAAGACACCGCCACCGCCGGCTCGTTCACCTACAGCCGCACCCGCCAGCCTTACTCCAATGCCTTCATGAACATCGACTTCGAGGGCAAGGTATGCTCCCCCGACAGTTTCGATGCCAAATATGTGTGGCCCGCCGACCTCGACGGCGACGGCGAGTATGAGTATGTGGTGGCACAAGTGAGCCGCGACCAGAGTGCCTGGAGCGACAAGGTGCAAGCCTACCGTGCCGACGGCACCTACCTCTGGACCATCGACATGGGCCGCAACGTATGGATTTGCGGCGGACAAAACGACCTTGTGGTGGCCTACGACATCAACTGCGACGGGCGCGCCGAGGTCATCATCAAGAGTTCGGACATGACCCGCTTTGCCGACGGCCGTTACGTCTTCGGCAAGACCGACCCCGACGTGGATGGCGACGGCATCAGCAACTATCTCACCAGCACCACGCGCAACCCGCCCTTCTACGTCTCCGTCGTCGACGGACTGACCGGTTGCGAGCTCACCTCGGCCGAGCTCGACTACTCGCAGGTGCACGACGGTTCCGACATCTACTCGCGCGACGGCCGGCAGAACTATAAGTCAGACAACTACTACACCGAGTATGCCTCGCTCACCGGCCACTTTGCCATCACCTACGGCGACGGCCTGCACCCCATGCTCATGATGGAGTGCCTTGACCGCACCACCGACGGCACCCACCACAACTACGTCTTCGGCTTCTCCTACGACTGGACCGGTGCCCAGCCCGCCAACTGGCACCACAGCTACACCTGGAGCCGCAACGACAAGACGCCCTGGCCCGCCGAGTTCCACCAGTTGCGCGTGGCCGATGTCGACGGCGACGGCATCGACGAGATGCTCGAGGGCGGCTATGGCGTCAATCCGCAGAAAGACATGGTCTTCAGTGCCGCCATAGGCCACGGCGACCGTTTCCGCGTGAGCGACCTCGACCCCGACCGCCCCGGCATGGAGACCTTCGCCATACAGCAGTCGTCGCTGCTGGGCCAGGTGGTCTACGATGCCGCCACCGGCAAGCACCTGCACGACTGGTATCTCTCGTCGGTCTACGATGTGGGGCGCGGCGAGTGCATGGACGTCGACAGCACCCACCGCGGCTATGAGGTCTACAGTCTGCTCGGCACCCTCTGCGACATCCACGGTAACATCATCAGCAACGACCCGTCGTATCCCTACGAGGGCATCTGGTGGGACGGCCTGCTCGACCGCGAGGTGATGAACTCCACGGGCGGCAGCGGCTACCAGTCGAACGCCATGGTGACCAAGTATAACGGCAGTCGCCTCTGCGAGATGTCGCAGGAGAGCTCGTGGGCCACCCACGAGGGCTGGGCCGCACGCGCCGCCTTCTGGGGCGACATCATGGGCGACTGGCGCGAGGAGGTCATCCTGCTGAAAAACCCCGACGGCCGCAACATGGGTCTCGTGGGCTACTCCACCAACATCCCCACCTCTTATAGTATGTACTGTCTGCAGGAAGACCCCCACTACCGTCTCGACTGCACCACGCGCGGCTACTACCAGAGTCCCAACACCAGTTTCTATCTGGGCTTCGGCATGCCCGCACCGCCCCTGCCGCCCGTCATGCGCACCGACCTGCGCTGGGCTGCCGGCAACAGTTGGGACACTGCCTCGGCCAACTTCAAGACCTTCGACCTTGCACAGACCGCCGCTTACAGCGACGGCAAGAGCGTGCTCTTCGACATCTCGGGCGACACCACCCGCGTCATAGCGCTCGTCGACTCGGTGGCTCCCGCCGCCACCTACTTCATGGCTCCCGTGGGCCACACCTTCCGCATCAGCGGCAAGGGATCGATAGGCGGCACGGGTGACGTGTGGAAGTCGGAGCGCGGCCACACGGTCATCGACGCCAACATCACCACCACCGGCCGCACCATCGTCAGCGACGGCGAACTGACCGTCAACGGCACCGTCAGCGGACCACTGGCTCTTATGGCCAAAGGCACGCTCTCGGGCAACACCGTGCTTGCCGGCAACGTGAGTTTCGAGGGCGCACTCAACTATGCCGGATGCCGGCTGGTTCCCACCGACAGCATCGTCATGCTGCGCGACGTGCACTTCGACCATCCCGTACACATTGTCAGCCAACTCACCGACGGCAACGCCTCGCAAGTGCGCATACACGGCAACGCCACCATCAGCGACACGCTGACCTTTGCCATCCAGGCACCCTCATATCTCAATACCGACATCTGCGGCCGCTACCTGCTGCTCCATGCCGACGGCACACTGACGGCCGACGCCTCGCTGCTCAAGACGCGCCTGCTCGAAGGACTGCCCTATAGTTTTGAGGTCACCGACCACGACATCACGCTGGTCATCGACTCCACGCGTCAGGCCGCCACGGGTGTGGTATGGCAGGGCAGCGAGAACGGCCTGTGGGATTACCGCACCCCCAATTTCCTCTGGGGCAGCGAGCCTTCGGCCTTTGTGCAGAACGACGCCGTGGTCTTCAACGACGATGCCACCGAGCGCTCGCTCACCGTCAGCGAAGCCATCGTGCAGCAGGGCATGACCTTCGACTTCGACAACGGTACCTACACCATCAGCGGCACCGGCTCCATCAGTGGCACCGGCGACCTGGTGAAGAGCGGCAGCGGCGAGCTCATCATGAAACTCGGCAGCAACACCTACACCGGACGCACCATCATCCGCGGCGGCACACTCGCCGTCACCAACCTCATGCCTGGCGGCAGCGCCAGTTCGCTGGGGGCCTCGTCGGCCGATGCTGCTAACCTCGTCATCGAGGGCGGCACGCTGAAGGTCAGCGCAGCGTCGACCTCCACCGACCGCAACATACAGATTGCCGACACGGCCACGCTCAACATTGCCTCGGGAGCCACATCGCTCAACGGCCGCATCATCGGCAGCAAGGGCACGCTCGTCAAGGCCGGAAACGGCCAGCTCAACATCAACTATGGCGGACTCTACTCGGTGAAGTCGCTCATCATGCGCGGCGGCACCATCGCTCAGGGAGCATGGAACGCCTCGTTCGGCACCGTGCCCACGCTGGTCGACGGCAACAGCACGTGGCAGATGATAGCCAACAAGAACTCGTCGACGGCTCCCACCTATCAACTGCAGACCACCATTGCCACCGGCAAACGGCTCACCATCAACGGCTCGTTCCGCTGCACCGTGGCCGGTAAGTTTATGGGCGACGGCAACCTCACCATCAGTTCGGGCGGCGCACGCTGCGACATCTCGTCCGACTTCTCGCAGTTTGACGGTGCACTGACGCTCTCGGGCAGCGAGGCGCGCCTCACCTCGGGCGTCACCGACATGAGCCGGCTCACGCTGCACCTCAGCAACGGCAACACCGTCTGCCACATGCGCGCCGGCAACAAAGACGCCGTGGTGGCTCCGCTCACCGTGGGCGCCCTGGCCGATGCCTCCACAGCCGACGGCACCGCACAGTTTGGCGGCAGCGGCGAAGCCTACACCGTGGGCACCAACAACCAAAGCACCTCCTACGGCGGTCTGCTCACGGCAGCCTCGGTGACCAAGAAGGGCACCGGCACGTGGACACTCACCGGCTCAGGCTCCACCAGTGCCATCAACGTGGAGGGCGGACAACTGGTGATCCGCAGTTCGTCGAGCGATGCCACGTCGGGCCTTGTCACCGTCACCGACACCCTGCGCCTGCAGGGCCAGACCGCCCAGGTGAAACTGCAGCGCGGCGGCGTGCTCACAGCGGGCATACTCATGACATCCAACGGGCGCGGCACCGTGTCGGGCAACCTCACCGGCGGGCGCGGTGTGCTGCTCATCAAGGCACGCTCAGCCAGCGGCTGCGACAAGTTCAACGTGAAGGGCACCCTGACGCTCAATGGTGACACCATACGCATACGGCCGCTGAAAGACGGTTTCATGACCGTCGGCCAGAGCATGAAGATTTTCACCGGCAACGTGCCGGCAGCCGGCAGCACATGGGTCATCGACTGTCCGGGCTATAAGTTCGACGACAGCCAGCTCACTACCGACGGCACGCTGACGCTGGTGAGCACCTCTGGCATAGGCACCATAACAGCCGAGGGCCGTGCCACGGTCTACACCACCGCGGGCCAGCTGGTGGGCACCGGCCTCAGTGAAGCCGACATAGCCCGTCTGCCCAACGGCTTGTATATCGTCAACGGCAAGAAAGTGGCGGTGCAGCACTGACGGAAAACCTGAAGAAACACAAGCAAATGGCATGTCCCGTAGGGACGACACATGATAGCGCAGGGGCTTGCCCCTGCGCTTTATATTTAACATTCTTGCTAAGATAAGGGACAGAGCCGAGCGTAACTGAGAACGGGCTGAAAGCCCAAAAGTACTTAGCCCAGGGCAA
>CAVIOP010000047.1:0-16762 GCA_963644485.1 bacterium
CATAGACTTTTGCCCTTACAGGGCGCGCCCATCGCTCGCATACAAACCCAGGGCGGTGCCCTGGGCTAGGTAATTGCTGGGCTTTCAGTCCGTATTGGCTCACGCAGTGTAAATCCGAAACTTAAACATGGCAATGCTCATGCCGAGCATACTACTACCTAAAAAAGGCGCCACCCAAGGGTGACGCCTTTTTTAGAGGAGACGTATGGCTTACTTCACGATCATCTTCACCGTCTGGTGCTCGTTGCCATAGGTGAAGGTGAAGAAGCACAGACCGCTCGGCATGTTGGCGGGGATGGTGTAGGTGCCGTCGGCACTGAGGCGGCCCTGATGCACCAGCACACCCGATGCGCCCACGGCACGCACGGTGACATCGGCGGGATTGATGTCGCCCAGGTCGAGGCGGATGACATTGCCGCGCACGGCAACAGTCGACATCACGTGGATCTTGCCTGCGGTGGCGTTGTTGTCATGAACAGACTGGATGCCCGTGATGTAGTCGTCCTGCAGTTCATCCTCGTAGTTGAACCAGCGGGTATAGGTGTCGGCAATGGCCTTGGCACCTTCGCCCAAGCGGATGCGGTAGTCCCAGTGGTGCTTGCGCTGGTCGTCGCCAAGATACACATAGTCGGTGTTACAGACCACACAGAAGATGACACCGTTGGCCGGCTTTTCGGTGATGTCGATGCTCATGTTGCCACACTTCACCGGCTGGCTGTAGTAGCACTTGCCGTCCTTCGTGCGGTAGCAGAGCAGGGCACGCATCTGCGTATCCTCGGGACGGAACTCCACGTTAGCCACATCGCCGGAGACATGGATAGGAATGATGTTGCCGCCACTCCATCCGGGGTTGGTCAGCGTGTCGGGCGACATCCAGCCATCCTTGTTGTCGAGTGTCACCGACTGGTAAGGAGTCAACTTAAACGGAGCCACATTGATCCAGTAAGGCTCCCACTCGGCCTTCACCGTGGTGCCGAAATATGAGTTCACCACGTTGCGGTAACTGTTGTCCCATCCGCCCAGGTCGAAGAGGGCCTGGCGTGCACGGTAGGCGGTGACGATCTGGCGCATCGGCTCCTCGCCGATAGAGTCGCCCATGGTCTTGAGCACATAGTCCTTGCAGTTGCGCCAGATCCATGGAATGACGCCGTCGCCACAGATGTTGGCCACCACCACGGGGAAGGCATTGGCATACTGCACGCCACCCAGATAAGTGCGCCAGGTGCAAACCTGCCCGCTGCCGTTGTACATGTTCACGCCCTGTGCACCCGGACCGCCATAAGAGCCGTCCTGCAGCCATCCCGAGTAGCACTCGATGGGCATGTGGGGAGCGAGGAACGGACCGCCGTCGAGGTAGCCGGCATCGCCGTAGAGGCCATCGCGCTTGGCGTAGACCTGTCCTTGCAGCCATGTGTTGCCACCCTCATGGAACCAACTGGAGCCTTGGCAGGCACCCAGGTCGGCAAAGATGGCATGGATACCCTCGTGCACCATGGCGTTGCGCTGGTACTCGCCGTCGGTCCACAACTGGTCGGCATCGTCGCGGAAACGGCTGAAGGGATAGTAACTGGCCCATACGCAAGCCCAACTCTGTCCGTCGACATAAGCCGAGCCCTGATAGCCGCCCTTCTCGGTGTTGGCGGTGTTGTCGTTGCTCAGGCCCGAGCCGAAGATGTAGATAAACGACTTGTAGCCTTTGCGTGCACTAAGGTCGGGCGGCCAGCCCATATAGTCGCGGATATACTTGAAGTCGTAGTCGTATTTCTCCACCATGTTCTTGGCAGCAGTGTAGACGGTAGCCGAGTCGGTGCCCACCTCCGTGTTGAGGTTGTCGCCCCAGAAGATCGACCACCAGTCGCCTTCATAGTGATTGGCAGGCGTGCCGTCTTGCTTGGTGAAGTTGTGCAGTTTGGTGGGTTGCTGCAGGGTGGGATACTCGGTGTGGAAGTCGTAAGACAGATTGTAGGTAGGCCACTCCATGAAGGCACCGGCGTTGGTCTGCACATCGACATAATAGTGATAGGACACCACCGATGACTTGCCTGCCTGGTCGGTCAGATAGACACGGAGCACGTAGCGTGCACCGTCACCGTAGACGGCGCTGGACGTCAAGGTGTAGGGAGCGGTGGTCATCGAGCGGCGCACAGTGTTGTCCACGTTCTTATACGTACTGGCGTTCATCGAGGTCTTCAACCATTGATAGCGCACGTTCTTGTAGTTCTCGGGGTTCAGAAGTTCGCAGCTCAGCGTGATCTTGTCGCCTTCGTTCACCTGAATCCAGTTTTGCTCCATGGCAGCCTCGTCGTTCTTCTGCACGAGGGGTTTCACGAGCCAGCCGTCGGTCTCACTGGCCCGGCCCACATACTCGGGCTGGTCGGTGACGACGGAGCCTGCCGATCCGGCACCCGTGAAGGTGATGTTGATGTGGAAGAAAAGAGAGTCGTCGCCGTTGACGAATCCCTCCATGAGGCTGAGACTGGTACCGACGGTGGCCAGGTCGCTATGGGTGACTGCCAGCGCGGGCGAATCCCATACCACCTGCACGGCACGGTTGGCGGCACGGTTGGTGGGCACGGCGTCGAGGTCAAACCAGTGGCCGCTCTTGCCCGTCTCAACCCCCGGCGTGTTGGTGGTGCGGTATTTGATGTCGCCCGACGTGCTCTTATAGCCGGCAACAAGCTTCTGCGATGCCGGATCGGTGATGCTCAAGGCCGTCTTGAGCAAGGAAGGGTAGACAGGGCACAATGTGGCGTCAGTCGCATCCACAGGCCGCGAGACGGTGTAGTTGTAATCGTAGCGATGGCCAGCCAGCGCCGTCAGGCTGAAGATCGACAGAAGGAACGATAAAGTCGTCAGTTTGAGTAAAGGTCTTTGTTTCATACGTTTTCCAAAGATTATAATTAGATTGTTGTTTGGCAAATGCAGGTTTGCCTTTTTTTGCAAAAATAGGAATAAAATAAGAAACACGCCCCGATGGAGCGTGTTTTATGATTATGGCTGGACAATTTTTGCAAATGTTGTACGATATTCACTTTCCCACAGGCTCAGTGACACCCTGCACGGAAGGCTTGGAGCACCGCCAGGCTCAGCGCATGGCCAGGGCGGCATTCTCATGAGCCTCCATGATTTCGCGCTCGCCCGGTCCCTTGTCGTTGATGCCGCAAAGATGAAGGATGCCGTGAATGATGACGCGATTGAGCTCGTCGGCATACTCCTTGCCAAACTTCTCGGCATTGGTCCGCACCGTGTCGAGCGAGATGACAAGGTCGCCGCTGATGACATCGCCCTCATCGTAGTCGAAGGTGATGATGTCCGTGTAATAATCGTGGCCCAGATACTGGCGGTTGACCTCCAGGATCTTTTCGTCGCTGACGAACATATAGCCTATCTCGCCCACCTTGCGTCCGTGGGCCTCCGCCACGCGCCTGATCCAAGCGGTCGTCTCGCGGTGGCGTATCTTCGGCATCTTAACGCCGTCTGCATTGTAAGTGATCATATTATGTATGGATAAAAATGGATTATCAGGTTGTCGGACCCAAGGGCATGCAGGACGCCCCGTTCGCCGCATGGGCGGTGGGCCTACCGGGGTGACGGGAGCAGGGCCGCCGCCTCAGCGTCTTTGTGGAAGAACACCAGCTGGCGATAGGCCGTCGACGAGACGGAAGCCAGAGCCGGACTGGAATAGAGCAGCACCGTCTCGAGCCCTCCCAAACGCTCGTTGTACTCGGCCGCCATCTTTTCGTATTCGAAGTCGATGACCGAGCGCACGCCCCGCACAATGAACCGTGCGCCCACCTGCCGGGCCAAATCGGCCATCAGGCCGTCGTGGGCCATCACATCCACGCGGTCGTCGTCACGATAGAGGTCGCTGATGGCCTGCACACGCTCCTCTACAGTGAACATGTGACGCTTCTCCGGATTGACGGCCACAACGATGACGAGCCTGTCGAAAAGCGAAAGGGCACGCCTCACTATGTCGGCATGTCCGATGGTGAAAGGATCGAAGCTGCCTGCAAACAGGGCAATGCGCGGCAGACGGGAAGAAGATGCGGCAGTGGGCTCGGATATGTGTTTCTCCATGCTGTGTGACAAAGGATTGGGACTTAAAACAGTTCGGTTTGCATGACGTTTCCCTTGTAGGGGTCACGTCCCAGATGCTCGTAGGCCAGGGGAGTGACCATGCGTCCCCGGGGTGTGCGCTTCACGAAGCCTTCCATGATGAGGTAGGGTTCATACACATCCTCCACCGTGCCAGCGTCCTCACCGATGGCAGTAGCGATGGTGGAGATGCCCACCGGGCCTCCCTTGAACTTATCGATGACGGTCAGCAGGATCTTGTTGTCTATCTCGTCGAGACCGTAGGAGTCGATGTTGAGCGCCGAAAGGGCAATGTCGGCAATATCCTTGGTGATGGTGCCGTTGCCCTTGACCTGCGCAAAATCGCGCACACGGCGCAGCAGGCCGTTGGCAATACGGGGCGTACCGCGACTGCGGCGGGCGATTTCCACTGCCGCATCGTCGTCGATGGGCACCTTCAGCAGGCGCGCCGAACGTCTGATGATGCGCTGCAGGGTGGGCGGATCATAATACTCCAAGTGCATATTGATACCGAAACGGGCACGCAACGGTGCCGTGAGCATGCCCGAGCGAGTGGTGGCGCCGACGAGCGTGAAGGGGTTGAGGTCAAGCTGTATGCTCCGTGCCGAGGGTCCCTTGTCAATCATGATGTCGATACGGTAGTCCTCCATAGCTGAATAGAGATACTCCTCCACCACCGGCTGCAGGCGGTGTATCTCGTCGATGAAGAGCACATCGTTGGGCTCAAGCGACGTGAGGATGCCTGCCAAGTCGCCAGGCTTGTCGAGCACGGGCCCCGATGTAATCTTGAACCCGACGCCCAGCTCATTGGCAATGATGTTGCTCAGCGTGGTCTTGCCCAGTCCGGGAGGGCCATAGAGCAACGTGTGGTCAAGCGGCTCGCGCCGATACTTGGCGGCCTCAACGAAAACCCTGAGGTTGTCCACCACCTTGGGCTGGCCGTTGAAGTCATCGAAGCGAAGCGGACGAAGGGCGTTCTCAAACTCTTTTTCCTCTCCGGATTTGTTGTTTTCTCGTATATCGAAATCGTCAACCATGTGCGTTCTGATGCTTTGTAATTGCAAAGGTAACCATAAAAGACTGAAGGGTAAAGGGCGAAAAGGCAAAAGGTGAAAGCAAACATGTTAAAGCACGTTAAAACAATTCACTCTTTTGTCGCACTTATTCCGCAACCGTTTGATTTTCAGCTTCTAACTTATTTAGGAGGAAACGGCATTTTTCGAGTATGCTGAGCACCTCGTCCGTGGTTTCAGCGCGCAAAAGGGCGATGCGCGTCTGTCTGAAGTTGGAAATGTTCTTGAATATGGGCGAGGCGGCCAAGTGGCGGCGCGTATGAAGGATGCCACGATACTCATCAATGCGCTCAACATTGATGCGAAGCTGTTCTTTGAGGATATCGATCTTGTCATTGACGGATAAGGGTGCAGGCAGTACCTGAGCTGCACCCTCACGGGCGACCATATAATCCCTACATTCCTTGAAAAACCATGGTCTTCCGAACGTAGCGCGGCCTATCATGACTGCGTCCACCCCGTAGCGGTCGAAAGCCTGTGCAGCACCTTCGGGTGTGGTGATGTCACCGTTGCCGATGATGGGAATACGGATGCGGGGATTGCGTTTCACCTCGCCGATAAGCGTCCAGTCGGCTTCGCCAGTGTACATCTGCGAACGTGTGCGTCCATGGATGGTGAGCGCCTGAACGCCGCAGTCCTGCAACTGCTCGGCCAGAGTGGTGATCACAAGGTCATTCTTGTCCCATCCCAAACGTGTCTTGGCCGTGACGGGCGTCTTCACCGCATTCACCACGGCGCGCGTGATTTCGAGCATCTTGGGGATGTCTCTCAGAAGGCCGGCTCCGGCACCCTTGCCAGCCACTTTCTTCACCGGACAACCAAAGTTCAAATCGATGATGTCGGGATGGAAGGTCTCAACAATCTTGGCCGCCTCAACCATCGGCTCCACTTCACGCCCGTAAATCTGAATGCCTACGGGCCGCTCGTCATCATCGACCGTCATCTTGGCAAGTGTACTGGGAATGGAACGGATGATGGCATCGGCCGACACGAACTCGGTATAGACCATAGCTGCGCCATAACGTTTGCACAACTTGCGAAAGCCAATATCCGTAACGTCTTCCATGGGTGCAAGAAACAAGGGCTTGCTACCAAAATCTATATTGCCTATCTTCATAAGTCAAAGGGTTGTTTTACTATCATGAGCCACATGCGTATGGTGTGGGCGTCAGGCCAACAGGTGGTAAGTGCCACCAGCGTAAG
Source organism: bacterium (assembly GCA_963644485.1). Taxonomy (GTDB): domain Bacteria; phylum Bacteroidota; class Bacteroidia; order Bacteroidales; family Bacteroidaceae; genus Prevotella. The sequence goes on from CAVIOP010000047.1 coordinate 6,375, forward strand.
CCTTGACCACGCCCTTCATCTCAAGTTGAAAGAGCTTGGCCATGACCAAGGCTACGGGCAAGCCCGTCTTCACGGCAATGGTGTCCTGCCGGAGGTCGTTGGTCTTTTGCAGGAGGTGGACGATGCGCTGTTCCTCATCGGTAAGGTCGGGGAAGAGCTGACGTTCGATGCCTTGTCGGCGAGCCTCAGCCAACTTCTGGTCGTCAGCCCACCCCATGGCATTGACAAAATCTTCGGCCGACGTGATGAGACCGGCACCACAGTCGCGTATGAGACGGTTGCAGCCCTCGCTGTAGGGTGCGCCCACGGCACCCGGGAAAGCAAACACGTCGCGATGGTAATCCTTGGCAATGCTTGTGGTGATCAGTCCTCCGCCCTTGGCCGCACTCTCCACCAGCACCGTGGCATCACAGAGTCCCGCCGTGATGCGGTTGCGCCTAACGAAGTTGATCTTGTCTGGCTTGGTGCGCGTCATGTACTCGGTGACCAGGCCACCATGTGCCAACATCTCGTTGGCTGTGTCGCGATGACTCTGAGGATAGATCGTGTCGAGACCATGGGCAAGCACCGCCACCGTATTCATGTGATTGGCAAGGGCATAGCGATGGGCATTGATATCGACGCCATAGGCCAGTCCGCTGATAATAATCGTATCAGGACAGCACACCCGCAGGTCGGCAACAAAACGGCGGATGAGATCAGAACCGTAGGCCGTGCAATGGCGTGTGCCGACAATGTTGATGATTCGACTGGCATTGAGGTCGGCCGTCCCGCGAAAGAAAAGCACCAGCGGGGCATCAGGGATATCCTTGAGCCGCCGGGGATAATGCGGGTCGTTGAGGCAAAGCGTCTTCACCTCATGGCCAGCAGCCCACGCAAGTTCTTCCTCAGCCCGCTCGCGCATAACGTCAAGGCTGGCCAGCGCACTGGTGACACGTTCCGGGAGATTGGGGAACATCTTGGCCAGGTCGCGACGTTGCTCAACGATGGCCGTGGCCGACCCCATTTCCCTGTAAAGGGCCACCATGGCGTTCAGGTGGAAATAGCTCAGGCGAGCCAAGGCTACGGTGTTTATCAGTTCGTTGTCCAATTTGTCTGCTCTGTTAACATACTTGTACCATTACGCTTTGTCGAAGCCGAAGGCGCGGTCGTAGTCTTCGCTCACACCGAGTTTGCCGTCAATCAGCGTCACGAGGTCGACGTCGGCATGGAAGCTCAACCGCATGTCTGAAGCACGATAGATGTCGTGCTCGAAGACGTAGCGCAAGCCTTCCTTCTTGAGGTTGAGACACGACACCATCTCATCGTCGCAGCGCAGCGGTGTCTTGAATTTCAGTTGCATGCGCGCCACCACGGCATCGACGCCCTTCTCGTGAAGAGCCGAAAAACTAACGCCAAGACTGCGCAGGAAACGGTGGCGGGTGTGTTCCGTGTAGTGCAGATAGTTGGCATTGTTGACAATGCCCTCGATGTCGCACTCGTAGTCGCGCACATCCATCCGTGTGGTAAACAGGTATTCTTTCATATTTGTTATGCGTTGTTGATCATGCCATGGAGCATCTGCCCCGCCCTACCCCTTGAGATACTCGTATCCGAAACGGCAACGCAGACAGTCGCGCCGGTCGCAATATTCATTCTTCAACTGTATGAGGGCCTGCGAGTCGCCGGCATTGTCGACTGCCAGTCCGCAATCTTTCCACATACGGACAATGTGGTTGTTCTCTGCACGCAACTGCTCCAGGAAGCTAAAGGCACGGTCGCAGAGCCTGTCATCGCGCTTGTGGCGACCATAGGCAAAGAGCATGGGGACGACAGTATTGATGAGAAGCAGATTGACCGACGATGCAGACAACCGTTTCTCGCTGTGCGCACTCTCGCAACCGAAAGCATAATGGGTCTGCCAATATTCGGTGACCGATGTCTCTAGCAACCGCTCGGCACGCTTCAGGTCCTCGCATTCCACAAGCTGGGACAGACCTGCCTTGCGGAGAAAATAGAGGTGAGCCAACTGGGAGATGCGTATATGGGGGAAGTTTTGGGGCCTCAGCCTCAAAAAGCGCCACAAGTGGTAATCGATGGGATGAAGGCAGAACTTATGCGCCAGATACTTGTATTCGTTCCTCAGACGCTGGAAATAGCCGTCGGCAAGAGCTGCCTGACGATGCCGCTCGGGTATTGACAGAGGGTCGAGCAAGCCTGCCTGACCCAAGAAAAAAGCCTCTATCTGGAAGATGTCGTCCCTGTGATGACCGACAGAACCCAACGGAACATTGAGGGCCCACTGCTCCATCGCGTCACCGTTGATGCCAAACCCATAGTTGCGGGCCATAGTGACGAAATAGGCCGACTCCCATGAGCCATCACACAGGGTCGCCCGCCTACTGATATCTTCGGTCTTGCGCTCCAGACGCTCGGTCTCAAGGGCACTCATCCAGGAGTGGACCATCAGGCCGGAGAGATGCGGGACGATCTTGTAACAGGGCGGATAATTGTCAGTCTGCAGCAAACTCTCATAGTTGCGGCACACCGCTTCGGGCACGTCAAGTTGCATCTGGGGCGGCGTCAGGCCATTGGCCGTATGCACTTCGGTGTCAACCACTCCCGCCACATGCAGCACCACGTTGTTGTAATGGTCGTCACGGTCATGTCCGTGAAGGGCCCAATCCGACGACTTGTCGTGAATCTCCACGTTGCCGACCCACAACTCGCCATCGATTTTCACCTTTGCGTTGAAGAAGTCGGGGCCTGCATTGCGATTGTGCAAACCAGGATCGATCACCTCCACAGGCCGTCCGTCTGTGGTTCGGAGAGTGGCAAGGGGAAACATCTTGTGCTTCCAGCAATAGTGCAACAACTGTTCCATGTCCTGAAGGTTTATGGGGAGCACCGCTCACTGCCAGGCCTTGTCGTCTCCCAACACCTCCAAGGCCTTGTTGACAATGTGGTTCTGCCCGTTGATGACTTGGAAATATTCGCTCATGTCCCACAGATCGCGCGCAACAAGAGCCTTCAACTGTGCGCGCAGCATGGGCAGCGTCTGCTGCAGTTCGTCGTTGTCTTTCGGCTCCACCTTTTGTTTCTTTCCCTCGGCCAGCACCTCGTCGACAAGGCTCTGCGGCGCCTCAAACGACGAGAGGAATGTTTGGAACGTGGGATACTGCCGTTTCAGTTGCTTGCGGTAGTTGTCCACATACTTCAGACTCTCCTTGATGATGACGCCCTTGGCAGCCAACTGCCTATGGAGGCGCGTGTATTGGGTGGTGTCGAGAGGGACAAAATAGTCGGGCATGATGCCACCGCCGCCATACACCGTGCGGTGGCGTCGCAGTGTCTGATACTTCAGCGAGTCGGCAAAATGTATGGAGTCGGCGCTGTAGAGTTCGCCGTGCTTGTAGCGGTTGTCAAGTTCTTCGGCATATTCTTTCTTGTCGCCCTTCTTGTAGGGTTTCTGGATGCAGCGTCCTGCGGGCGTGAAATAATGGGCGATGGTGACACGCATCATCGAACCGTCGGAGAATTCTACGGGACGCTGGACAAGTCCCTTACCGAAGGAGCGTCGCCCGACGACGAGGCCACGGTCCTGGTCTTGCAGGGCTCCAGTGACGATTTCAGATGCCGATGCGGAAAACTCATTGACCAGCACCACCACGCGTCCGCTCTGCAGCGTGCCGTTGCCCTGCGCACGATAAGTGTTGCGGGGCACACGGCGTCCGTCAGTATAAACGATGAGATCGTCCTTCGTCAGAAACTCGTTGGCTATCTGTACAGCAGCCATCATGTATCCGCCGCCATTGTCCTGGAGATCAAGCACCATGTCTTTCATGCCTTGGCTCTGAAGGGCCTTGACCGCATCCATAAACTCCTTATAGGTGGTGGTACCGAAGCTGCCGATACGTACATAGCCCACACCGGGACGTATCATGTAGCTGGCGTCAAGCGTCTTCACCGGGATCTTGTCGCGCTCGACAGTGAATGTCAGCTTCTCCGTGATGCCACGCCTCACAATGGTCAGCACCACCTTGGAGCCCTTGGGGCCGCGCAGGCGTCTGACAATCTCGTCGCGAGCCATCTTCACACCAGCGATAGCCGTGTCGCCGACAGCCACAATGCGGTCACCCGCCAAGATGCCCACCTTCTCCGAGGGGCCGCCCGTAACGGGCTGGATGACAAGCAACGTGTCGTTCTGGATGTTGAACTGCACGCCAATGCCTTCAAAGGAGCCCCCCAACGACTCGTTCATCGCCTTGGTCTCCTTGGCTGTGGAGTAAGACGAATGAGGATCGAGCTTCTCCAACATGCCGCGTATGGCGGCCTCAACCAACTGCGGCTGGTCCACCGTGTCGACATAGAGCTCGCTGATAGCCAGCTGGGCTATCTGGAGCTTACGCATCTGCTCCTCATTGACACCACGCGAGCTGCGCTGCGCAAACAAGACCGAACAGGGAAGAAAAGACAGGAACAAGGAGACAACAAGCACGGCAAGGCACGAAAGCCTCATGTCGGCACCCCCACGGGAGAGGCGCTGCTGTCGCAGGGATAAAAGGATGTGGGTCATGGTCATAAAGTGTGTAATGTGGGTTATCCCTCCTCAGGGATGTCTTCCTCGATCACCAGGTTGTCGATGATGAAGTTTTGGCGTTCCATGGTGTTCTTGCCCATATAATATTCAAGAAGCTTCTGTACCTGGTCGTTTTTGTGGAGCGTTACCTGTTCCAATCGCATGTCGGGTCCGATGAAATGGGCGAATTCGTCGGGCGAGATCTCTCCGAGGCCCTTGAAGCGCGTGATCTCGGGGTCAGGGCCCAGGTCGCGTATTGCCCTGACACGCTCCTCATCGGTATAGCAGTAGCGGGTGATGAAGTCACCCTTCTTCTCGCCATTTCCCAGGCGGCTGTCATAATCGGCAATCATCTTCTTGTCCTTGATTTTCGTGCGGCGGTTGCGCACACGGAAGAGCGGTGTCTGGAGCACGTAGACATGGCCCTTCTTGATCAATTCGGGATAGAACTGCAGGAAGAAGGTGATGATGAGCAGGCGTATGTGCATGCCGTCGACATCCGCGTCTGTGGCCACAATGACCTTGTTGTAACGCAGGTTGTCGAGACCGTCCTCGATATCGAGTGCCGCCTGCAGGAGATTGAACTCCTCATTCTCGTAGACCACCTTCTTGGTCAGGCCAAAAGAGTTGAGGGGTTTGCCCCTGAGCGAGAAGACGGCCTGGGTGTTTACATCACGGCTCTTGGTGATGCTGCCACTGGCCGAGTCGCCCTCGGTGATGAAGATGCAGCTTTCCTCCTTGCGGTTGTCCTTGGCATCACAGTAGTGTATGCGGCAGTCGCGCAGCTTGCGGTTGTGAAGGTTGGCCTTCTTGGCACGTTCACGCGCCAGCTTGGTAACCCCGGCCATGGCCTTGCGCTCGCGCTCGCTCTCCTTGACCTTGCTCTCGAGCACATCGGCCACATCGTCCTTGTGGATATGGAGGTAGTTGTCGACCTCGCGTTTGATGAAGTCGCCCACATACTTGTTGATGGTCTCTCCACCAGGTTCCATCAGTGTGGAGCCCAGCTTGATCTTGGTCTGCGACTCAAAAACCGGTTCCTCCACATTGATGGCGATGGCCGCCACGATGCCGTTGCGGATATCGGTGTATTCGTAGTTCTTGTCGTAAAACTCCTTGATGGTCTTGGCAATGTGCTCCTTGAAAGCGCTTTGGTGGGTTCCGCCCTGTGTGGTATGCTGGCCGTTGACAAAGCTATGGTATTCCTCACCATACTGGTTGGTGTGGGTGAAAGCAATCTCGATGTCCTCACCCTTGATGTGCACAATGGGATAGAGCGGGTCTGTGGTCATGGTGTCCACGAGCAGGTCCTCCAGTCCGTTGCGGCTCTTGATGCGTCTTCCGTTGTAAAGGATGGTGAGGCCGGAGTTGAGATAGGTGTAGTTGCGGAGCATGGTCTCCACAAACTCTTCGTGGAACTGGTAGTTCTTGAAGAGCGTATTGTCTGGCTCGAAGAAGATAAAGGTACCGTTCTCGTCTTTGGTAGGTTCCGTGTTGTCGCCCACCAGCTTGCCACATTCGAAGGACAGGCTGCGCACCTTGCCCTCTCGGAAACTCTTCACCTCAAAATGGGAGCTGAGAGCGTTGACAGCCTTCACGCCGACACCATTGAGGCCAACACTTTTCTTGAACGCCTTGGAGTCGTACTTGCCGCCCGTGTTGAGCACGGAGACAGCTTCTACGAGCTTGCCCTGCGGGATACCACGGCCATAGTCGCGCACGGAGACGCGTAGGTTGTCGTCGATATCGACCTCGATGCGGTCGCCGGCCTTCATCTTAAATTCATCAATGGAGTTGTCGATGACCTCTTTCAAAAGCACATAGACTCCGTCCTCGGGAAGTGAGCCGTCGCCCAAGCGGCCGATGTACATGCCAGGACGGGTGCGCACATGTTCCATGTCACTCAAGTGACGGATGTTGTCGTCAGTATAGGCGACTGTGGGCTGCACGGAGTCCTGGGGGAGCGTTTCGTTGTTTATGTCGTTGCTCATGGATTGTAAGTGTTCTTAATGTCAATGGTTGTTTCGCGTTCCTTACGGTGTAAGGGACGAAGGCTTTCAGAGCTTCTTGCGGTAGCAGCGGCGGCGCTTGTGGTTGATCGGGTTCAATGGGCCCCACTGTCCTTGTACGCCCTCGTTGCTCTCCATCTCGACCTGTGTCTCGCCCCACTTGAAACCATAGTCGATGTAGCGGGGAATGAGGTCGGCAAAAAGCAGGGCGTTGGCTCCCTTGCTGCGATACTCGGGCAGGAAGCCCACAAGCAGCAGGTCGACACCCTCGGTCTTATGGCACTTGATGGCGCGCAACACGTGCCACCAGCCCAGGGGCAGCAGACGTCCGCGTCGACACTTCTGCAAGGCACGAGAGAGCGACGGAATGGTGATGCCCATACCCGCCACGGCATCGTTCTTGTTGCCGTCGACGATAACAGTGACAAGATTGAGGTCGACCATGGGCATGTACATCTTCACATACTGGTCGATCTGCCGGTCGGTGAGCGTCACGAAGCCATAGAGGTCGGTATAGGTGGCATTGATGATCTCGAAGAGCTTGCGGCCCCAGCCATGCTTCCATACCTCCTCGCGGGTCAGTTTCTTCACATGGAGGTTATAGCGCTGCTCCACCAGATGGGCTATCTTGGCATATTTCTCGGGCACCTTCTCGGGCACGGGCAGGTAGAACTCCACGTAGTCGTTGTCCTTGTCCCACCCGCCCAGTTGCTCCATGTGGCGCGGGTAATAGTCGTAATTGTAGATAGTGGCCATGGTGCCAAGCTTGTCGAAGCCCCACGTCAGCATGCCCTCGGGGTCCATGTCAGAGAAACCGAGCGGTCCTACCATGGCGGTCATGCCGTTGGCCCGTCCATAGGCGGCCACAGCATCGAAGAGCGCACGGCTCACCTCGATGTCATCGATGAAATCGATCCAACCAAAGCGCACATCCTTCACCTTCCAGTGCTCATTGACGCGGTGATTGATGATAGCCGCCACACGCCCCGCAACCTTGCCGTCCTTGTAAGCCAGATAATACTCGGCGTCACAAAATTCAAAAGCGGCGTTCTTGTCCCTGCTCAGCGTGTTTTTGTCATCGCTGTACAGGTTGGGCACATCATAAGGGCTGCCCGCATATAAGTCGTAATGAAAATCAATAAAGGTCTTGAGATCCCTGGCGGTCTCCACCTTGCGTATTTCTACTGCCATGAAAGTTATAAATTCTTGATGTTGAAAGCCTCTAAGTATGCAAAAATATAACTTTTTAGCTGAAAGGCCAAATCCAAAGGCCATTTTTCGTTTTTTTATCGTATTTTTGCAAGACCATCAAACCCCACAGCATAGCCGACAACACATCCTACGGTATACTGCATAAGCCGCTCCGTAAACCATACGGGGCGGCTTTCTTGTTTTGGGAAAAGAGGGACAGAAATCAGCAAGAAGAGATCTTCTCAGTAAGAAACAGACGGTGGTCTTTTCCCACTGTGGTAGCAAATACATAAAGCCTGCCACCATCCTTGAGCTTCAGTCGGCGACGGAGGGCATCGGCGGTGAGAGGGAAGTGGCGCACAGCGATGTTGGCCTGACTGACGCCTTGGAACGCCTCGCGCAGTTCGCGCTTGTTCATCGACGTGGTGCGGAGGATGCGAAACTGCCTGCCGGGAAATGCTTCCACAGGAGCGTCAGACACGAAGAGATGGGCATCAGCGCCTATCTGCGGCACACCATAGGCCGTTTCCAGTTCACGGAAGCACCCGGCTTTCATCACACTGCTGTTGGGCACGAGCAACACATGGGGGCTCACTGGGAGCGACAGAGAGGCTGCGGTTGGGCCTCTCTCTGCAAGGTAGCTGAACACTTGCTGGTCATTGACGCAGACCACACGCAAGGGTCGTTGCTCACGGGTCATCACCAGCAGCAGTTCCTTACACTCGTTGGCCACCGAGACGATGTGCACCTCGGTGACACATGGTAACTTGCGCACGGCCTCATGCCAGTCGAGCATCGGCGAGAGCTTCAGCATCACCGCGTCAGCCCGCTCGAGCAGCGCGTCGCCGAGGGCCACCACGTCGGGTGTGCAGTCTTCCATGCCAAAGACCTTGCGGCCGTGGTTGTCACGGCGAGCGGGGTCGAGATAGATGAGCGTGCGGCTGTCAGAAGATATCAGTGAGCGCACAGGCGGCATGGACTGCAGATACTGCGTACCGTCGCCACACACCACGTCGGCATGCGGCAGGCCAAGCAATGGGAAGTTGTGACGGGCGATATCGCACAGTGTCTCATTCTGTTCCACATAGGTGGCGCGGGTAAAGCCAGGAGCCATCAACGAGAAATCGACGCCGAAGCCGCCCGTGAGGTCCACCAGGCGACGGTTGCCCACCGTGCGGGCACCTGCAAGACGGACGGCCAAACGGGCCTTGTAGCGCCCCGTAGACTCGCTGGAGCACTGTTCCATGTTGAGATGGGGCGGATAGACCACTCCGTCACACCCGGCCCACGAAGGCAACTTGCGACGAGCCGTCTGCCAACCACTGATTTGGTCGAGCGCCCAGGACAAGTCCACATCGGGATACTTGTCGCCCGCAAAAGCCAGACGACGCACATCATCATCGCGATGGTCGCGCACAAACAGGAGGGTTGCTTCGTTCTTCATGGTCACCTTTGTCTATTGCCAAGAACAGCCCATACAGCCATTCTTTATGCAAAGGTAGGAAAATCCATCAAATTGAAAAATAAAAGCATGCAGGCTTTTAGCTAAAAGCCGTTCACTATGATTTTTTCTTTCGCTTCTCGCGCCTTAATCTGGCGCGTTCCTCGTAATCGAACAACATGCCGTCGAACAGTTCCACCTCCTCGCCAGACGCCTCCATGTTGATCAAGTAGTCGATATGCTCCTTGATGAGATAGAATTCGCTATCCGAGCGCAATTTTCCACGCTCCTTGATCTTCGCGATCCGCTCCCACCGCTTTTTATATAGGTCATCAAGTCCCTTACCGCAAGCTTCGAGAAGCAATTTGTTTAAAATTGCATAGTCTGATTCGTCTGGGTAAGGTGGCCCTTCATTGCAAGCTGAAAACCACCTTTTTAATTTCTTAAACTTCCCCTCTCAAAATCTTTAAGAAGTTGTTTTTTCATTTCATTGGTGTCTTTAATAGTGCAAGAACGAATTTCATCATAATTGCTATGGTCTTTTTCTATCTCAAGGGTTCTTAAGCATTCATAATCAAGTCTTATCAAGCACCATGTTTTATAAAATTCAAGATCTGTCATACCTTTAATATAAATGGGGAAAACATATTTTTTTGCAATATGCGACTTTCTATTATAGGCCAAATATCCAGTATAAGGAGCTAAGTTTCCAAAGTACACATTAGAGGCATCGTGATACCGTCGCCCTTTGGGATTACACCTAGCTACACCACGTATATAGTTACCAACCCTCTTACTACCAATTCCTCCATAAAATCTATAAGTTGCTGTTCCCGTCCTCTTATTGCTTCTTTGGATTTTGACCATTGGTCCACTCTCGGATTTCTAAATCCTTGAAATCTTCTAACAATTGTTCGTTAAAATTTTGAGATAAAGGCTAAACGGCTTTGGCTGGCGGCATAAAGTTGCTTAAACTCAAACATTAACGAACTATTGATTCAATATTATTTATCGGTTCTACTTTTATAGTCAACGGTATTATTAAAAATTTCGAAATATAAGGATGTTTAGGATTCAAGCCAAGCTTATGTATGGGAAAATCCTCTATCGGGTTACTGAAAGGTTTGAATTCAACTGGAATGTCAATTTGTTTCACTTTTAAATTGTAAGGAAACAGCAGTCTATTGAC
>CAVIOP010000048.1:0-16574 GCA_963644485.1 bacterium
AGAAGGCCGTCGTTTCAAATGCGGAGGACAGTTGGCGCAAAGATGCGCTGGATTTGAAAAATCGCAAAGTGTTGAGTATTAGGCGGTTAACTAATTTTAGGTGTTTTTTGTTGTCATTTTATGCCTTTTGTTTTGCTATAAGTGCCTTATAAGGGTGCTATAGATGCCTTATGACCTTGCTATAGATGCCTTATAACGGTGCGATAAGGCATCTATAGCACCCTTATAAGGCATCTATAGCAAGGTCATAAGGGGCTTTTTGTAATGTTTTTCGAATTTGCGGACGAGAAATTTTTGATTTTTTGTCGTTCTGGAACGCAAGAGAAGGCGTTAAAGGCCCGTGTTTGTCACGCAGAGATGGCAAAGTGACGGTTGCGGAATACGGGAATTATGGATTTTTGTATAGATAGTTTACTAAATCGGCCAAAATCGCTCTAGATTGAGCGTTGCGCAGATATAGTTTTTTTAAGAATAAAGCGGACAAATGTGCAATCATGTTGAGCGCGGTATCAAGTTGTTCATTGTCCTTTCAGTATGGGCCACCCGTCTTCCCAGGTTATTTTACGTTGTATGAGGATACTCTGTCCCTGTAGGGGAATGCTGTATCCGTGGCATAAAAACACATCGCCGTCGGCGATATGATAGGCTGCACAGTGTCCTGCCGCTTCAAACTCCTTCCCGTCTCCGCTGATGACGGGTGTCCCGCCGCCTGCATACATTGGTACCCCCTGGCGGTCGATGTACGGGCCGCTGACCTCTCGGCTGCGTCCTACTACGACACGATAGTTGCTTTGTCTGCCCCGGCAACAGTAGTCCCAGCTGACGAAGAGATAATAGTATCCGTCATGTCGCATGATGAATGGTGCTTCAATAGCGTTGACACCGGCGTGTCTCGATGTGGGATTTTGTAGTCCTTCAGGCGCATTTCGGTAGTAGCGTCGGGCAATGGTTCGCGGATAATCGGCTAGCCGAAGCTTGCCTTCTTGAAGGGCCAGGGGCGCTAGCTGGATGCCATCCCAGAACGAACCCCATGCCAACCACAGGCTGTCCCTGTCGTCGTTGACGAATGCCGGGTCGATGGCGTTCCAGTTGTCGCGCCTTGCGTGGCTGGCCACAAGACATCCTTCGTCTTTCCATGCTTCTGTAGACAGTGATGATGTCGAGAGTAGTCCGATGGCCGAGGTGTTCTTTCCGAAGGTTGAGCAGCTGTAGGCCATCCACCAACGACCTTTCCAACGGATGATATCGGGCGCCCATATATGGTCTCTAAATCCTGGTACGCTGTCGTGCGTCCATGTGGGAATATCCTCGATGAGGCCATCGCGTTTCACGTTCCATGTGTGGCGGTCTGTGGAAGTCATATGCCCGATATGGTGTCCGGTGTAATACACGTGGTACACACCGTTCTCATAGGCCATTACTGGATCGTGGACAAAGGGCGTGTCGGTGTTGAATGTCACGGGCGGCAGGGGATGTTGCTGCGCGTGCGCATTCATCAGCATGGCAATACAGCTGGCCAACAGCAGGTAGCGGTTATGCTTCATGATGTTTCATTTTTATGAGAATCAGCGTCAGCACGGCTCCGATGATGAGCACAAAGCCTGCACCGATAGCGGGGGTAAGAGTGTCGCCGAAGATCAGAATGCTGATGATCATGGCCGTCAGGGGCTCGAAAGCTCCGAGGATAGCCGTCAGCGTGGCACCAATCTGTTCTATGGCAGGGATGAGCGTGACGTTGCTCAGAGCTGTGGACACGACCCCCAGTAGTGCCAGATTGACCAGCATGTTAGGACCAGTGACCGTCTCCACCCCGTCGAAGAACAGGCAAGAGAAGATGGCGAAGAACAGCATGCCCATGAGGAAGACGTAGAATGTCAACTTCAGACCGCCCATGTGTCGCACCCTCATATGTGGCATTGAGACCATGTAGAGTGCGTATGAGAAGCCTGCGGCTAGTTCAATGACAACGCCCAAGGGTTGTATGTCGGCACCGCCGCCCAAGCCCGACATGCATGCCACGCCCGCAAAGGCGAGCGCCATGGCCCCTATCGTCGGCCAGGAAAGCCGTTCGTGAAAGAAGATGAGCATGAGCAGCTCGGTCCAGATGGGGTATGAGAACACCAAAGTGGTGGCTACGCCGCTTGGCATGTAGTTGTATCCGAGAATCATAAGCAACGCTTCCACATCGTAGAAGAGTGCCAGCAGGCTGATTTCTGCCAGTTCGACGAGTGTCACCTTCAGGTTTGTGCGTTGCCACAACAACACCGCTAGGATGCCCAGGCATCCGAAGGCGAAGCGGTAGACCATCATTGAGGGCAGGTGCATGCCGGCCGTCATGACGGGTATAGAAAACAAGGGTATCAGTCCGAATGACGTCGCTGATATCCAGCGGTTGGTGAAGCCTTTCACCGCATTGGATGGTTTCATGTGTTTTTTGGGGTTGAGGGTAGATTGGCTGAATGTGGGGCAGTGTTGGCGAAGAGCTGAAGGAAGTCGGCTGCTTGTCAGTAGAGCAGCAACAGACCCGCCAGTGCCGCGTAGCATATCATACGGATGGGGTTGATCTTGACCCACTTGGTACCGACAAACGTTGCTATGAAGAGTGCGATGCTGATGAAGAAATGCCAGGGATGGGCTGGCGTGGAGAAATTCTCGCCGTTGCAGAGCAGAAGTGTGGCTGCGGCTAGCAGACCTACCACGGCTGGACGAAGCCCCGTGAAGATGTCTTGCACTGCGCTGGTCTTCATGTATTTCATGAACATCTTGCTGATGAGAATCATCAGGATAAACGACGGCAATACCAGAGCTGTTGTGGCTGTGCCCGATCCGAGTACCGCCATCAGTTCGCTGTATCCTGCGTTGTGGAGGGCCGTGTAGCCGCAATAGGTGGCTGAGTTGATGCCGATGGGACCGGGGGTCATCTGTGAGATGGCTACGATGTTGGTGAATTCGGCAGACGAGAGCCACGCATGGTTGCGCACGGTCTCCATCTGGATGAGTGAGAGCATGCCGTAACCGCCGCCAAACCCGAACAGTCCGATCTTGAAGAAAGTCCAGAAAAGTTGCAGATAAATCATGATACCTTATTTCATGTATTTTCCATAGAGAAAACCGCCGATCCCCGCAGCGATGATAATCCATATCGGGTTGATGCCCAACGCCCATATCAATAAGGCCGAAAGGACGGGAATCCAACAGTTGGAGAGGTTGACCTTGGCACTCTTGGCCAGATTGAATGTCGGTACGGCGATTAGAGCTACCACCGCGGGGCGTATGCCATTGAACATGGCTGCAATCCATTTTACATCCATAAACTGGCGGAACACCATGGCGATGGCCAGGATGATGAGGAATGAAGGCAGGCAGGCTCCAATGGTGGTGCAGAGCGCTCCCTTCACCCGGTTGATCTTATAGCCGATGAAGGTGGCAATGTTGGCTGCGAATATGCCAGGGCAGCTTTGTGCGATGGCGATGAGGTCGATGAAATCCTCCTGTTTGATCCACTTGTTTTTCTCCACTACTTCCGATTGGATGATGGGTATCATGGCATAGCCGCCCCCTAAGGTGAAGGCTCCAATCTTGAAGAACGTGGTGAAGAGTTTCAGTCCGTTAGTCGTCTTCATGTCCTTGGTAAGGGACTGTTGGTTTGCGCCGCACGTTTTTTCTGGTGTGTATGGGTACATGGGCTGTCGTTTATATGCGTGCTTGTTTTCCTTGTGGGATAAAGGACTGGGCACCGAAAACAACCCAATCCTCTCTTCGGGTGAAGAGAGGATTGGGTTTAAAAGAGTGTGCTGTGCTTATTGGATTTTCTTCTCAATCCATTTTCTTGCGTTGACGAAGGCTTCCATCCAGGGAGTTACGTCATCGTGCGTGTGGCTAGCCGGGTACCATGCGTTCTGCCAGGGGAAGATGGCACGCTCCGGGTGTGGCATCATGGCCAAGTGGCGGCCGTCTGCCGAACAGATGCCGGCCACGTTATAGTCCGAACCGTTGGGGTTGGCTGGATACTCGGCGTAATTGTATTTGGCCACGATGTTGTAGTGGTCTTCAGACTCGGGCAGTTCGAAACGTCCCTCTCCGTGAGCCACCCAGATGCCGAGCCTGTCGCCGCTTAGCGATCCCAGCATGACGCTGTTGTTCTGTGGGATGGCCAGTCCGAGGAATGAACTCTCAAACTTTTGTGACTTGTTATGCAGCAGATGGGCGCGGTGCTCGTGTTCCGGGTTGATGAGATTGAGCTCAACCATCAGCTGGCAACCATTGCAGATACCGAGTGACAGTGTGTCCTCGCGGGCGTAGAATCGGTCGAGGGCCTCCTTGGCCTTGGGGTTGTAGAGGAACGCTCCTGCCCATCCTTTGGCTGATCCGAGCACGTCGCTGTTGGAGAAACCGCCGCAGAAGACGATCATGTTGACCTCGTCGAGCGTTTCGCGACCGCTGATGAGGTCGGTCATCATCACGTCTTTCACCTCGAAGCCGGCGAGCCACAATGAGTAGGCCATCTCGCGGTCGCCGTTGGTGCCCTTCTCGCGGATGATGGCTGCCACGGGCGACTTGGCCTTGCTACAGCTGTTCTTCTGGTCGGCTTTCCATCGGTCGGGGTTGATGCCGAGCGATGCAAACGAACCTTTGAACGTGTCGTGGAACTTGATTTCAAGCGGTTGCTTCTTGTAGTTCTTGTAGCGCTCTGCTGCCATGCCGTTCATGCTCTGGTGCTCGTCGAGCAGGGCGGAGGTGCGATACCATGTGTCGCGCAGGGTGTCGATGTCGAATTCGTGTTTCCAGTCGTCTTTCACCACCACCACTTTTCTCTCTGTCGGTGTGGGATAAGCTATCTTTGCATAGCCGATTCCTTCGTTATCAAGGTATTCTTTCAGTTCGCGCTTGTGGGCGTCGCTGACCTGTATGACCACGCCAGGGTTCTCGGCGAAGAGAATCTTCACCACGTCGTCTGACTCGGGCTCTACATCATGGAGGTTGACATGCATGCCGCCCTCCTTGTTGGCAAAGGTCATCTCCAGCAGAGTGGTGATGAGGCCGCCTGCCGACACGTCGTGGCCGGCCATGATCCAACCCTTCTTGATGAGGTGCTGGATAGCGTTGAAGCAGTCGGCAAAGTATTCGGGATTCTTCACGGTTGGCACATCCGAACCGATTTTGCCCAAGGTTTGCGCAAAGGCCGAGCCACCGAGGCGCTGGGCGTCGAATGAGAAATCTATGTAGTATAAGGAAGAATTCTTGTCGTTGACCATCACTGGTGAGACGGTCTGGCGCACGTCGCTCACCTCGGCTCCTGCCGTAACGATGACAGTACCCGGTGCGATGACCTTGGAGCCATCTGGGTATTGCTGTGACAGTGACAACGAGTCCTTGCCCGTAGGCACATTCAGCCCCAGACTGCAACAGAAGTTGGAGAGAGCCTGCACGGCATCGTAGAGGCGCGCGTCCTCTCCTTGCTGCGAGCGGCAGGGCCACATCCAGTTGGCTGACAGGTTAAGGTTCTGTATGGCAGAGGGGTGTTCGCGGTCTGTGGCAACGGGTGCCCAGACGATGTTGGTCAAACTCTCTGCTACGCTGAGTACGCTGCCGGCTGCCGGGTCGGCCATACCTGCCTGGGGCGCATGGCCTAGGGCGGTGGCAATGCCTGCCTTGCCGCGGTAGTCGAGAGCCACTACACCGCAGTCGCTCAATGGCAGTTGCACCTGTCCCTGCGTCTGCTGTCGAGCCACCTTGCCCGTCACGGAGCGGTCCACCTTGTTGGTGAGCCAGTCCTTGGAGGCCACAGCTTCGAGCTGCAACACATTGTCAAGGTACTCGTCTATCTTGTCGAGCGTGTAGGTCGCGTCTTCATAGTGGTGTGTCACGGTGACATCGCGCATGATGGTCTTGGGCGAATGGCCGAACATTTGTGCCACGTCGAGGTCAAAAGGCTTCACACCGTCTCCTTGGACAAACGAGAAATGAGCGTCGCCTGTGGTGTGGCCCACTACGTAGAACGGGGCACGTTCACGGGCGGCAATCTTCTCCACTTTGTCTAGCTGGTCGTTGTCGATGAGAAGTCCCATGCGCTCCTGGCTCTCGTTGGCGATGATTTCCTTGGCCGACAGCGTCTTGTCGCCGATGGGCAACTTGGTCATGTCAATCTCGCCGCCACACTCCTCAGCCAGCTCCGAGAGACAGTTGAGGTGACCGGCCGAGCCGTGGTCGTGGATGGATGTTACGGGATTGGTGTCGTCCTCGACCAAAGCGCGCACGAGGTTGTAGGCGCGTTTCTGCATCTCGGGATTGGCGCGTTGTACGGCGTTGAGCTCCACGGCGGTGCCATAGCGGCCTGTGTCGACCGACGACACGGAGCCACCGCCCAGACCGATGCGGTAGTTGTCGCCACCCACGACGACGATGTCCTCGCCGGCTTTGGGTTCCTTCTTCAGGCAGTCGCGTTTCTTGCCGTAGCCCACACCGCCAGCCAGCATGATGACCTTGTCGTAGGCATAGACGGCATCGCCTGTAGATGATGTGGCGTTGCCCACATTCTGTTCGGCGTCGGAGCCGTCAGCGAGTTTTGCCGTGTCGGCTGCGGAGGTTTGATACTCAAAGGTAAGCACCGAACCCGTGATGAGCGGTTGTCCAAACTTGTTGCCGAAATCGGATGCTCCGTTGGAGGCTTTGGTCAGGATTTCCTGTGGTGTCTGGTAGAGCCACTTGCGCGGTGTGATACGAGCCTCCCAAGCGCGAGGCTTATCCTTGCCTTCTGCCTCGGCGGCAGCCAGGCGGGGATAGGATGTCATGTAGACGGCCGTGCCGGCAATGGGCCATGAGCCTGTGCCGCCACCCATGCGGTCGCGTATTTCACCGCCCGTACCTGTGGCGGCACCGTTGAACGGCTCCACGGTGGTGGGGAAGTTATGGGTCTCAGCCTTCAGTGAGATGACGCTCTCGATGGGCTTCACGTGGAAGAAATCGGCTGTCGTCTGGTCTTCCGGGGCAAACTGCTCGATGGTAGGACCCTGGGCAAATGCTACGTTGTCCTTGTAGGCTGATAGTATCTTGCCCGGGTGCTCCTTGGTGGTCTTCTTGATAAGTGCGAAGAGCGACGACGGGCGCTCCTCACCGTCGATGATGAAGGAGCCGCCGAAAATCTTGTGGCGACAATGCTCGGAGTTGATTTGGGCGAAGCCGAAAATCTCCGAGTCGGTAAGCGGACGGCCGTTTTCCTTCTCAATCTTGTGCAGGTATTCTATCTCTTCAGGACTTAGTGCCAGACCTTCCTCCTCGTTGTACTGCTCGATGCTGTCCACGTGCTTGATGGGTTCGGGCTGATGATTGACGGTGAAGATTTGCTGGTCAAGTCCGTTGTACATGCGTTGCAGCATGCGGTCGTGGCTGGCATTCTCACTCTCAACGGGGAAGAACTCCTCTATACGCGAAATGCCGGTGAGACTCATGTTTTGTGTGATCTCAACGGCATTGGTGCTCCATGGGGTAATCATTTCGCGGCGGGGGCCGACGAAGAAGCCTGTGAGGGTGTCGGTGGCCACAAGCGTGGCATCGCCATAAAGCCAACAGAGGGCTTGTTTCTCCTGCTCGCTGGGCTGGTGGTCCATCTCAGTGGCAATGATGTTCTCCTTGGAAGTCTTGAAGAATAGTATCATGGTCTGTATAAATTAATATGTGCTTGTTATACAAATGCAAAATTAATTGTTTTTTCCTGAATAAGTGCCATGTGTGGCATATCTTTTTTGCTTGGCTGGCATTTCTTCCCTTTCTGGGCATGTCTCGCTATCTATCGTGGTTGTTTCTGTCCTCGTGCTGTGACGGCAAGCAGAGAGGGAATTCCCGTCTTACCGGTTGAGCGCGGTCTGCTGTTCGGGCGATAGTTTTTGTGACTTGGGGTGGCTGCCGTGTACTTTGAACTTGTCGAAGCCCTCGCCGTAGACGCCGATGACATTGGTCTGGGTGACGAAGGCGTGCGGATCGATCTCATTGATGATGCTGAAGATGATTTTGCTCTCGCGGCGCTTGGCCATGATGAAGAGCATCTTCACCTCGTTGCCCGTGTAGAAGCCGCGTGCTTGGATGACGGTGGCGCCGCGATGGGGATAAACGGCAATGCGGCTGGCTATCTCCTGATACTTGTCGGAGATGATGAAGAACTGAACGCTACGGCGCATGGAGCCCACTACTTGGTCGATACAGAAGCTCGACACCAGCAGCACTACATAGCCATAGATAACCTTCTCCCAGTCGTGGAACACCAGATAGGAGGATGTGATGATGATGATGTCGCAGATCATGATGACGCGACCCAGTGAGATGTCACGATACTTGTTGACGATGGCGGCGATGATGTCGGTGCCACCCGTGGAGCCGTTGGCCGAAAAGCCGATGCCGATGCCCGATCCCGTGAAGATGGCTCCGATGATGGCCGCCATGAAAGGTTGGTCATGGAGCAGCGTGGACTGGCTGGGGAACTTCTGAAAGAGGGATGTGATGACGGTCAGCACCAGGACGGCATAGATGGTCTTCACGCAGAACTTGAACCCCAGTATCTTCAAGGCGGCTACAAGGAGCATTGCGTTGATGATGAAGTAGGTCCATTGCACAGGAACTCCCGTGCCCCAGAAGACGACCGAGGCGATGCCGGGTACGCCGCCTGTGGTAATGCTGTTGGGAAGCAGGAAGATATTCCATCCTATGCTGTAGGATATCATACCGATGCCAATCATCACATAGTCGCGAAGCTCTTTCCAGACTTTATTGCTTGTTATTGCCATAATCCTTTTCTCTTTTTTCTTTGTTTCTATTGCGCCGATGCTGTCGTTGGCTTCCTCGTTGGTGGGGGCAAAACGCCTTTTCTTGTTGCCATGCCATGCGAAGCGTGTTCAGATGATGTGGAAATGGCGCAATGCGTGGAGCACACCGTTGTCGTCGACTGATGTTGTTACATAGTCGGCAGAGGCTTTCACCTCGTCGTTGGCGTTGCCCATGGCCACTCCGATAGCTGCCTGACGGATGATGGTGATGTCGTTGCCTCCGTCGCCGAAGGCCATGGTTTCGCTGGGGTCGATACCTTCGTGCTGGCACATGGTCAGAAGGGCTTTGCCCTTGTCGGCATTGCGGTGGGTGATGTCGGTGAAGGCGGGATGCCAGCGCGAACTGGAACTGGCAGACATGTGCCCCATCACTTTCTTCTCCTCTTCGAAGGTAAAGAATGGGCTCAACTGGAGCAAGGGCTCGCGGAGCGTCGTGGTCAATGGGGCGAAGTCGAACTTGAGGTTCAGACCCTCGCGAAACTGGCGGGTCAGCTCGGGCGAGTCGTTGAGGACGGAGATGTGTTCCTGGCCCACCACCACACACGACTTGTCCATCTCGCTGCATGCGGTTATGACCGTCTCTGCGTCACGGGGTTCGATGCTATGGAGACCGAAGTGATCATCGCCCACAATGCAGAGTGCACCGGTGGTGGTGATGTATCCGTCGATGAGATGGGTTATCTGTCCCAGATTGTTGATGAAGCCCACAGGGCGCCCTGTGGAGATGTAGATGCGCATGCCGCGGGCTTTGGCCAGACAGAGGGCCTCAATGGTGCTGTCGGGTATGAGGTGGGTCTTGAAGCTGACGAGTGTGCCGTCGATGTCGAAGAACAATGCTTTTGTCATGATTGTGCCGGTGCTTGTCATTGGGTGTTGGTGTTGCTGTCTTTCACCTTCTGCGGACCTCTCACGCGTTCTCCTTCTGCCAGGCCGCTCTTCACTTGGATGTTGATGCCGTCGCTGAGGCCTGTGGTGACCCGTCGCTTCTCATAGGTCTTCTGGCCGTTCTTTTCCTTGATGACGTGGACGTAGGTGTCTGTGCCTTCGAAGGTGATGGCACTCTCGGGCACGGTCAAGGCCTTATGGGCTTCGGCCAGAACAATCTCGGCGTTGGCGCTGTAGCCGGACCGTATCTTGTTCGTGCCGCCCACGTGCACGGCTGCCTTGATTTCAAACTGGTTGGCACCATTGTTTTGAGTGGCCTTGGGAGCGATGTACTCCAGTGAGGCCCTCAAATGCTCGTCTTGCATGGCACCGATGGTGATTTTCATGGGCATGCCGGTGACAAGGCGTCCCACCTCAGTCTCGTCCACGTTGCCACGGAAGATGAGATCGCTCATGTTGGCCACGGTGGCGATGGTGGTGCCGTCGTTGAACGTGTTGGAGAGGATGACAGTGTTGCCCACCTTCACCGGCACGTCGAGGATGAGGCCGCTGACGGTGGAGCGTATAAGGGTCGACGAGTTGCTGGCGTTCTCTTTCGACACGCCGTCGCGCACGACCTCCAGGTTGTCTTGTGCTGCGCGCACTTCTTCGTTGGCCTGTTGCCATGCCTTGCGCTTTTGGTCATACTCGTCACCGCTGACCAGCCCCTTGTCGTAGAGAGTCTTCTCACGTTCGTAGTCTACCTGTGCCTGGCGCGCATTGATAGCAGCCAGACGGATGCGGGCTTGTGCGGAGCTGAGCTGACTCTCGTCGGGAATGACTTTCACCTTGGCAATGACCTCTCCGGCAGCAACCTTCTCTCCGGCCTCCTTGTAGATGTCGGTGATGATGCCCGAAATCTGTGGCTTCACGTTGACTTCGTTGCGGGGCTCGATGCGTCCTGTGATGATGGTGGTCTTTTGGATATCGGTGGCCTTGACAGTGAATTCGTCATACTCCACGGGTTGTGGCCGACTCTTGATCCATAGGAAGACAAACGTGCCGATGAACACCAGGAGGATGAGGACGGCAAGGATGATTTTGAAATAATTCTTCATAATGTTTAGTCACGGCCAAGCTACTCCGATGGAGGGATGGTCCGCTTTGTTATATGTGTTTTGTTTGTTCTGACGGGGTGGACCGACGGTTACTCGTCGCGCATGGCATCGACGGGCTTGATGCTCATGGACCTGACTGCTGGTGCCAGACCGGCAAGCACCCCCAGCGCGCTCAGCAGTGCGAGGGCCCCGAGTGCGGTCCAGAAATCCACTTGGAAATGGGCGGTTGTGATGCCGTCGCTGGTGTAGGCCAGTTCGAGCAGTTGCAGGATGGCGATGGCGAAGATGATGCCAGCCATGCCTGCGGCAAGCGTCAGGGCGATGCTCTCCGATATGATTTGCGAGAGGATCATGCGGGGCGTGGCACCTATGGCGCGGCGGATGCCTATCTCTGTGGTTCGCTCACGCACGGTCACCATCATGATGTTGCTCACGCCGATGGCCCCGGCCAGCAGGGTGCCGATGCCAACAAGCCAGACAAGGATGTTGACGCCATGGAAGAGACTGTCGACCATGGAGTACATCACCTCTGTGTTGATGGTGAAAAGTGCCTTCTCGTCTGTCGGGTCCACATCGTGGGCCTGAGCCACTACGGTACGTATGCGCTGCTGCACCTGAGCAGTCCGGTAGCCTGGGCGAAGCGTCATGCATAGCAAGTCGATGCTGTCGCCGCGGTTGTAGGCTTGCTGCATGAGGGTGATGGGCACCACTACTGTCTGGTCAGCGTTGCCGTTGACGGTCATTGCACCGTCGGAATAGTCGACACCCACAACTTGGTAGTAGGCCGAATCGACCTGTATGCGCTGTCCGCAGGGGTCGCCCCCGCCGGGAAACAGACTCTTGTAGATGCGCTTGCCGATGACGCAGACGCGCCGTCCGTCAGCGATGTCCATCTCGTTGATGTAGCGTCCGAAGTAGAGTTTGGGTGCCTCCACTTCTGCATAGTTGGGTAGCACGCCTTTGAACGAGCAGCTGCTCTTCTTGTCGCCGTGAACGGCGAAGCCGCCCCACCGCGAGAGCATCGGACTGACCACGCTGAGCTGTGGCACCTGTGCCTTCAGTCGTTCGATGTCTTTGTAGGTAAGCCCCCAGTCGCGTCCCTTGCGGAAGCCGTGGTAGGGCTTGGTGGTCGATTGTGGGAAGAGAATGAGGCTGTTGGAGGCAAAGCCTTCGAAATTGGACGACAGCAGTTCCTTCAGACCCTGGCCGCCTCCTACCAGTGCCACAAGCATGAAAATGCCCCAGAATACGCCAAAGCCCGTCAGCAAGGAGCGTGCCTTGTTGCGGGTGATGGTGTCGAGTATCTCGCGGTATTGGTCTATGTCAAATCTCACGGTGAAAAGATTTAGTCTGCGGTGACGTTATGTTTGCCGGTGGAACGGCGTGTCTAGTGGCGGGAGGATGGTGTGACAGAGGCTCATTCTGCCCGCAAGGCCTCGATGGGCCTCGTGCGAGCTGCCCTGATGGCAGGAATCATCCCGGCCAGAGTGCCGGCCAGCACCATGAGCAGCGTGGCTTCGATGCATACGTCGAGCCCTACGGTGGGATTGAGAAATGTGGTGATTTTGGCGAAGCCCAGGTCTGTCGTCTGGTGGCCGAGCGTGGCGTCCATGTATTGGTTGGCGGCGATGCCGAGCAACATGCCGATGTAGCCGAAGAAGGTGGTGATGACGATGCTCTCTGTGATGATGAGGCGCAGGATGCTGACGGGTTTTGCTCCGATGGCTTTGCGGATGCCGAACTCGCGTGTGCGTTCCTTTACAGAGATGAGCATGATGTTGCTTACGCCCACGATGCCCGACAGCAGGGTGAAGATGCCCACAATCCATAGGGCCAGCCTGACGATCGACATGCCGGTGTTCATCTGCAGGTTTTGTGTGAAGCGGTTCCACAGCCATGTGGATTCTTCGTCGTCGGGCGCGGCACCGTGGTTGCGGTTGATGGCGACCTTGTACTGCCGCTCGAAGTCATCGTTGGCTTGCAGGCTGTTGAGGCCATGGAAGGTGAACAGGATGCGGTCGGCCTTGTCGCCCCGTCCAAACATGGTGCGCAGGGTGGTGAAGGATGTGTAGGTATCGGTACCCATGCCGCTGTCGTCGCTCTTGAGGATGCCCACCACTTGGAAGGCGAAGTTGCCCACCTTGACCGTCTGGCCCACTAAGGAAGTGGCGTTGCCTGCAGTGAGCTCGCGCGCTTGGTCGTCGCCTACTACGAGCACTTTGCGTTGTTCGGCGATGTCGATATCGTTGATGAAACGGCCGGCCAGTATGTGGATCTTGTTGATGACGGCTTCATTGGGATAGACGCCGCAGAGGGTGGAGGTGACGTAGTTCTCGCCAAGGGAAATGGTGATGCCAGACTGCTGTATCTCGGCTCCGACACTCTCCACATTGGCACCGAAGCGCTGGCGCGTGGTACTGATGTCACCGTCATTGAGGGTGATGTCGCGACCTTCCTTCAAGCCGTTGTGGGGTTTGGAGGTCTGTCCGCCAAAGACCATCATGGAGTTGGCGAGGAAGTCGCCCATGTTGTTGGTTATGCCGCGGATGAGGCCGTTGCCGGCGCCCAGCAGCACGATGAGCATGAAGATGCCCCATGCCACGGAGAAGCCCGTGAGTGCCGTGCGCAGCTTGTTGCGGTTGATGGTGGCGTGGATTTCCTGAATGGTGTCGAGCATGGTGCTTCCTTACTTCATGATGGTGCTTCCGCCGAAGAAACTGGAATTGTGGTTATGGTTGTCTTCCACGCTCCCGATGACCCCGTCTTTGATGTGGATGATCTTGTCGGTCTCATTGGCCACGCCGCTCTCGTGGGTTACCACGACGATGGTCTTGTGTTCGTCGTGATTGAGCTGTTTCAGCAGTTCCATCACCTCCAGGCTGGTCTTGGAGTCGAGTGCCCCCGTGGGCTCGTCGGCCAGTATGACTTTCGGGTCGGTGATGAGGGCGCGTGCGATGGCTACCCGTTGCTTTTGTCCTCCTGACATCTCGTTGGGGTAATGGTCGGCCCATTGTGCCAGTCCCAGGCGGTCGAGATAGTCCATGGCCATGCGGTGGCGCTTTCGGCGGCTCACGCCTTGGTAGAGTAGCGGCAGTTCCACGTTCTCCACGGCTGTCTTGAAGCCGATGAGGTTGAAGCTTTGGAAGATGAAGCCAATCATCTTGTTGCGGTACTCGGCTGCTCGGGTCTCGCTGAGATCCTTGATGGGTGTGCCGTCGAGAAGATACTCGCCGCTGTCGTAGTTGTCGAGGATGCCGAGAATGTTGAGCAGTGTCGACTTGCCTGAGCCCGATGCTCCCATGATGGAAACCAGTTCGCCGGCCTCAATGTCGAGGCTCACGCCCTTCAGCACATGCAGGGGCTGGGCTCCCATGTACGTCTTGTTGATGTCTTTCAGGTGTATCACCGACATGATGGTTCCTCCGCTTACTGATGTCCCGACCAGACGTCGTCGCTGTTGTATTTCAATTTGAAGTTGATAGGCAGTTCATATTCCACCTTGATGGGCTTGCCATAGCGCTTGCCGGGGTTCCATTGTGGCATGTCGTTTATCACGCGCAGGGCTTCCTCGCTGAAGGCGTCGAGGGCCTCCTGGCGGGTGCGCGTCTTGCTGTCGCCGCGCAGTTTCTGGAAGGGTAACTTGTCTTCCACGGTGATGCGGTTGTCTATGACGCGTGCGTTGGTGATGCTGCCGTCAGCCTCCACCATGAATTTCACCACGGTCTGGCCTTCCAGACCGTAGTTGCTGGCTATGCGTGGATATTTGATGCTCTTGGCGAGATAATAACGGAGCATGGTCTCGCCTCCTTTGTATTCGGGGGCCTTCGACATCTTGCTCTTGGGAATGTGCACGCGTGAGAGGTCGAGCAGCGTCATGCGGCGGGCCAGTTTCTTCACGTCCACCGTGCGTTCGATGATGCGCCCCTCAGTGTTGAGTACATAGTAGGCGGGAATCCAGTGAATCTTGAACAGGTCATAGGTCTTGCACTCGCGCATCTTCTTGAGCTCGGAAATCTGTAAGCCTAGCATCCGGTTGTCCTCTATGTATTTCAGCCAGACTTCCTTGTTGGTGTCGTAGGAAACGTGGATGAAGACAATGCTGTCTGAGCTGTAGACATAAGACAGTTCGTTGAGCTCGGCCATGTCCCGACGGCAGTCGGGACACCATGAAGCCCAGAAGTGAAGCACGACATAGCGGCCGCGCAATGACTCCAGTGTGATGTTGCTGGCTGAGTCGATAACCATCTCGGGGGCCAGGGTGCCTACGGACAACATGTCCTTGGCGTAGAGAGAGTCGGGGTCTTCCGCCTGAAGGCCGAGAAACGGGATGACCGCAAAGAGGGTAAGCAGTAGTTTTTTCACTGTCAGTGTTGTATTTGCGAATATTTTTGGTTCGCAAAAATACGGATTGCCAAGCAGAATGCCAAATATTTATGAATCTTTCATTCCAAAGCTACACAGATTTAGCATGAATTAACTTATTTGGGCATGGCAAATGACCAGAGGGGCAAAAGCTTTTTTGTAAATTTGCAACGGATAAAATAAATGGTGTATGATGGAAAAGCTATCTTCTGTTATGGCGGCCATTGCGCTTTCGGCTTTGTCGCCGGCTTTGGCCGCTGACTCGATTTCCTATCGTCCGCAGACTGTCGTGACGCAGTATGAGGGCTATCGCCTCGTGTGGAACGATGAGTTCGACTGCGATGGACTTCCCTCGGCCGACTGGGATTATGAACAAGGCTTCGTGAGAAACGAAGAGCTGCAGTGGTATCAAGAGGGCAATGCAATAGTGAAAGACGGCACGCTCATCATTGAGGGACGACGCGAGACGGTGCCTAATCCGGGTTATCGTGAGGGTAGTCGGCACTGGGCCGACTCGAGGCGCGAGGCTCGCTACACTTCTTCGAGCATCACGACACGGCGTAGCCGTACGTTTCGCTATGGACGGTTTGAAGTGAGGGCCAAGATACCCACGGCAATGGGGTCGTGGCCTGCTATATGGTTGTTGGGCAATCAATGGAGTTGGCCCGAGAACGGGGAGATTGACATCATGGAGTTCTATGTCAAGAATGGCAAGCAGTCGGTTTTGGCCAATACTTGCTGGGGATCCACCCGCCCGTTTGACCCCGTGTGGAACTCTACGGTAACGCCATTCGAACATTTCACCGACAGGGATGCCGCCTGGGCAGAGAAGTTTCATGTGTGGCGCATGGACTGGGACGAGAACTTCATACGTATCTATCTGGACGACGAATTACTGAACGAGACCGATCTTTCGAAGACAGTCAATGGTGGAGTGGGAGGTAACAGGCAAAACCCCTTTAGCAACCATGTAGACGGATTCGGCGACTACATCTTGCTCAATCTTGCCATAGGCGGCAATGGCGGTATGCCGGACGACAGCCAGTTCCCGTTGCGCTATTATGTTGATTACGTGCGGGTGTATGAGAAGATTTGATAAATAGCAATGAGGAGATGACTTATGGTCATCTCCTTTGTGTTTTAGGCAAGAGTGCTTCGGAACCACGGCCTGTAACCTGCAAATACAGGGGAAGTTCTTGAACGTTGTAATATACCGTATCTCCCTTGGGAAGTATAGTCTCTCCAATGTTCTGTACAGACGTGGTTCGCGTTCCTTGCCTTCAATACAAACAGGATCATAAACCATTTTGAACACTCTGCCGATGGCGATGCCGATGGTCTTAGGTCGTCAAGAAAGCCGACAATCTATATGCTGAAAATGGGCGCGAAAGTCAGCAACAGGTCCGTTGGCCGA
>CAVIOP010000049.1:0-16416 GCA_963644485.1 bacterium
TCGCTTGCCCTGGGCTAAGTACTTTTGGGCTTTCAGCCCGCTTCGGCTCACGCAGTGTAAATCCGATACTTAAATTACTTAGGTTCGCGTGTGCGACCCGTGCCCGAAAGCCTCCACCTTTCATGGCTTGGCGCGTGAGGTGTTGATGGCCATCCTCTGCCGGGCAAGCCCCTCATGGTCAGACGGTTGTGCTGCGCGGCAGGAATAAGGTTCCCCCAAAGGTGTCCCATTGGTATTTGGCGCAAAAGGAAGATGTGCGTACCTTTGCAACCGTCAGAACGATGACACGACCCTCATCCCGGGAAGGGGACGGACACCGTGCGACACACAAACACAACACACACAATCAAGTTTAACCTTAAAAAAAGAAAAACACTATGGCAGTATTTTATCGTAAGTATCAGGACAAGCGTAATGGCAGTACTAATTTCGGCAAGTGGTATGGCCGCAGCGTCATGCTCAATGTCGTGTCGACCAAGGAGTTGGCAGAGGAGATCGCACACTCCACCACTGTGACCTATGCCGATGTGGTGGCCGTGCTGGCCGAGACCTCGCAGGCACTGAAGCGTCACCTGCAGAACTCCCACAAGGTGGAGCTCGACGGCATCGGCTCGTTCACGGTGGGTCTCAGCACCGCTCCGGCCAACACCAGCGCTGACTTTGGCGCGCAGAACATCAAGAGTTTCCACATCAACTATTCGCCCAAGGTCCACTTCGTCGGCAACGGCCAGGTGTCGGAGAGTAACCGCCGCAAGGGTACCTATGTCAAGGACCTGCTCGACGGCGTCACCGCCAAGGAGGCTCCGAAGAACGCCGTAGACGCCAGCGAGGCAGCGGACGGCGAGTAAGCCTGCGGACCGCCAACAGGCGCTCCACGGCAAGCCTTCGCGCCACGGCCTGTAGCCAGGCAAGGAGGCTTGCCCCTCTCTCTTCTGACTGAACGAGGAGAAAGACAGAATCACCTAAACCACTAACTGTAAAAAAACCATCAAACTATCATGACTATGTCCAAGCAAACCTGGAAAAGCATCATCCAGCTGGTCCTCAGCATCCTGACGGCCGTGGCTACCACGCTCGGGATGAACAGTTGTCTGTGACCACCGCTCACCAAAGCATTGCATGCGGAGCCCCGTTCCATAGCGACGGGCCTCCGCTTTGTTCGTGTATGTATAAATCTATTCCCCTATCACCCAGTCGGTGATGTTGCCTGTGGTGGAGTCGAAGTTGATGCCTACCTTTGTGATGGGCAGTCCGCAGAGGGCGAAGCGCTGGCGGTAGTTCTTGAGGTTTATCTGCTGCATGGCGGCCTGGGCACTCTTGTTGAGTTTCAACTCAACGATGTAGAGGTCGGTGCGGGTAAGGATGACGATGTCTACGCGGCCCTTGGGAGTGTGCACTTCCACGTCAACGAGCAGGTTGGTAAGCAGGGAGAAGATGATGAAGAGCATCTGCTGGTAGTGGCCCTCATAGTTTGTAACGTTGCAGTATGGCACAGTGCCCAGGAAGTCCTGCAACAGTTGCAAGGCTCCGTCCATGTTGCGCTTGCGGATCAACCCCGACATGCGGGCTATTGTCACTCCGCCATTCTGGGCATACATGCCCTTGAGGTAATGCGGAAGGAGACTGTCGTAGAGTCCCACGCGGATTTCCTTGTTTGGAATGTCAAGGGTGTAGAGGTCAATGTCTTTGTCGTAATCCTTGATGGTGACGTAACCGCTCTGGTAGAGCAGCGGCGTGATGGTGGTCATGTATTCCGTTGGTGCATCAAAAGCAGAGACTTGGGCCTCTATCGGTGCAATCTTGGCTGGCAAGACTTCGAACTTGCGAAGCATATTAATCAGGTAGGTGGGTGTGCCTGACCCGAACCAATAGGGTCCGAAATTCTTGAATGTAAAACAATTGAGTAATGAGAAGGGATTGAATATATCAGGTGAGGACGCTGCGAAATGGTAGCCGTCGTAGTGCTCTTTCAGTTTCTCAATAGTTTCCTCGCGTGTGAGTTCCTGTTCCTTTGCCAGCATGTCGATATCTTCCGACATGGCTGTGAGCAACTCCTCCTCGGTGATGCCGCAGATGCCGGCATACTCCTTCGTCATTGAGATGTTGGCGATGTTGTTCAGCTCGCTGAAGATGCTGAGTTGCGAAAACTTCGTTATACCGGTGAGGAAGACGAAGCGCAACATCTTTTCGCAGTCCTTCAGTGGACTGTAGAAGTTGCGCATCACGTTGCGCAAGACAGGCAGATTCTCCTCGTCATGCACCACATCAAGCAGCGGAGCATCGTACTCGTCGATGAGCACTACTACCTGCTTGCCCGTCTGCTTATAGGCTGTCTTGATGAGGTTTGATAAACGCGTGTTGGGGTCTTGCGCAGGATTTGTAAGACCATATTCCGCTTCAGGATCCTTTAGTAGATTGTCAAGATATCGTTCCAGTTGCTCCTTCTCCATGTGCTTGCCGCCAGCCATACTGAAATGGAGCACAGGATATTCCGTCCATTCCGTCTCCAGCTTCTCGATGGCCAATCCCTTGAAAAGTTCTTTCTTCCCTTCAAAGTAACTTGCCAATGTAGAGACGAGCAGTGACTTGCCGAAACGGCGCGGTCGGCTGAGGAAAAAGAACGTGCCGCCGGAATGAGTCATGCGGTAAACGTATTCCGTCTTGTCAACATAGAACAGATTACGCTCTATGATATTGCTAAACGTCTGTATTCCTACGGGATATAATTTGAGAGCCATAGTCGGTGTTGTTTAGAAGATGATGAATCTGACCAAGTGCTATTTGCGCATATCGTTAAGTTGTGGCAATCCTGTGCACAAAGTTACGTCTTTTTCATTCATATTCCAAAATTTTGTAGTTCTTTCTTCTGTGCTTGTTTCTTGTTTACGGCCGGCTGAGCAGGCACATGATCTCGGCGGGCGGACGCTGCTCGCTGAGCAGGCGCGCCATCACCTCCATGTAGGGAGCCACGTGGGCGAAGAACTCGCGGTAGCCCTCGCAGAGGTAGTTGAGGCCCGGCTCGCCGTCGGCCGTCAGTGCGAAGCGGTTGCGTGGGCACTCGCCGTGACACAGCCGCAGCCAACGGCACTGGCGGCACTGCCGTGGCAGGCTGCCGCTCTTGGCCTGGCCGAAGCGCTGCTGGCGCTCGCCGTACATCATCTCCAGGAGCGACTGTTCGCGTATGTTGCCCAGGCGATACTCAGGAAAGACGAAGTGGTCACACGGATAGACATCGCCGTTGTGTTCCATCACCCCCGCATGGCCGCAATGCGCCGCCATGGTGCAGATGCCCGGTGCCACACCCACCCAGTTGGCCAGCGTGGCATCGAAGAGGTTGACGAAACAGGAGCCCACGTCGCGGCGCACCCACTCGTCGAAGATGGCACACAGGAACCGCCCCCACTGCGCGGGGCGGACGGAGAACGGCGCCACCTCGCCCCTGTCATGCAGCGATGCCAGGTGACGGCCGTCGGCGTGAGGGCTGAGGCGTTCCACGACGGGTGTCACCTGGATGTACTGGCATCCGATGTCCTTGAAGAAACGGTAGAAGGCCAGCGGATGGTCGGCGTTGAGGCTGTTGGCCACGGCCAGTGCGTTCCACGCCACGCCATGCCTGTTGAGCGTGTCGATGCCCGCCATCACCCTCGCGAACGACGGGCCGCCGCCTCTCGTGCGGCGGTAGGCGTCGTGGTAAGCCTCGGGACCGTCGACCGACACGCCGACGAGCCAGCCGTGGTCATGGAAAAACTGCGCCCAGCGGTCGTCGATGAGCGTGCCGTTGGTCTGCAGGCTGTTGGCCACACGGCGTCCGCCGGCATAGCGGCGCTGCAACGCCACCACCTTCTCATAGAAGCTGAGCGGTCGCAGCAGCGGTTCGCCGCCATGCCAGGTGAAGAGCACCTCCGCCGTGGTCTGGCTCGCGATGTACTCGCGCACGAAGCGCTCCAGCAGTTCGTCGGAGAGCACGTGGCGCACACCGTCGCCGTAGAGACGGGCCTTCTCCAGATAATAGCAATAGTCGCAGTGCAGGTTGCACGCCGCCCCCACCGGCTTGGCCATGACATACATGGGCCGGGCAAAGGGTGTGGCGGTGGCGTGCCGGGAAGAGTCATTGGGAGATGTGGACATGGTGATGGACATGTGTCGGTTGACGACAAAGTTACAAAAAGTTTTCAAACATTATCCCGAAACCCTTTGCTTTTTCCCACCCTTTATTTACCTTTGCAGAGAAAAGGGCGCCACCCCCCGTGGCAAGCCCCGCAATCATCCAACCGACAACCTATGGCCCCTAATAACCCCCGTCTCTATACGGCCATCCTCCTGGCAGGATGCGGTCTGAACGCTGCAGCCCAGTCGCAACGCCCCAACATCGTGTGGATCATCACCGACGACCACTCGTTCCAGACCATCTCGGCCTACGGCAGCGAGGTGTCGCAGCTGGCACCCACACCCCACATCGACCGTCTGGCTGACGAAGGTGCGCGCTTCGACGACGCCTTCGTCGAAAACTCGCTCTCCACACCGGCACGCGCCTGTCTGCTCACAGGCCTCTACAGCCACCAAAGCGGACAGCGCACCCTCGACAAGGGCATCGACTCCACCAAGACCTTCGTCTCCGAGCTGCTGCACGACGCAGGCTACCAGACGGCCGTCGTCGGCAAGTGGCACATGCAGTGCCGCCCCAAGGGCTTCGACTTCTTCCGCATCTTCTGGAACCAGGGCGACTACTACAACCCCTCATTCGTCTCGCACGACTCACAAGGCAAGTACATCCGCGAGCAGGGCTACGCCACGGACCTCGTCACCGAGCACGCCGTGGAGTTCCTCAACGGCCGCGACAAGCAGAAGCCCTTCTTCCTCCTCGTGGAGCACAAGGCACCCCACCGCACGTGGATGCCCGACCTGAAGTATCTCGGGCTCTACGACAACATCGAGTTTCCGCTGCCCGCCACCTTCCGCGACGACTACGCCACGCGCGGCACCTGTGCCAAGCAGCAGGAGATGACCATCGCCCGACACATGCAGCTCGCCTACGACAACAAGGTCTACGAGCTCGACAGCACCATGCGCAAATGGGGCCTGGCACGCATGGACGACCTGCAGAAGAAGGCATGGGACGCCTACTACGCTCCGCGCAACCGCGCCATGCTCGAGGCCAACCTGTCGGACAGTGCGCTGGCCGTATGGAAATACCAGCGCTACATGCACGACTACCTCTCGGTGATCCACTCTGTCGACGAGAGCGTGGGCGACATCTACGAGTATCTCGAGCGCAACGGACTGCTCGACAACACCATCCTCGTCTATTGCTCCGACCAGGGCTTCTACATGGGCGAGCACGGATGGTTCGACAAGCGCTTCATGTATGAGGAGAGCCTGCGCACGCCCCTCATCGTGCGCTATCCCAAGACCATCAAGCCCGGAACGGTGGAGCGCCGCCTCGTGCAGAACATCGACTTCGCACCCACCATGCTCGACGCCGCCGGCGTGACGAAGCCTGCCGACATGCCGGGACGGTCGATCCTCGACCTCTTCGACGGCAACGGCAAGGGGTGGCGCAAGGACATCTACTACCATTACTACGACTACCCGGCCGAGCACCACGTGCGCCGTCACGACGGAGTGCGCAACGACCGCTACAAGCTCATCCACTTCTACGGCGCACCGATGAAGGGCGACCACGACACCGTGGACTACGAGGAGCTCTACGACATGAAGAAAGACCCGCAGGAGCTCAACAACCTCTTCGGCCAGAAGGGATATGAGAAGGTGACGCAAGAGCTGCAGCAAGCCCTCGCCAGATACCGCAAGGACCTCAAGGTCGACGAGTATTGACGCCGCCCCCTGCCGTCATGCGCCATCACGCGCCATCAACCGAATCACCCAATAACAGCACACGACATGCAAACAGCTAACTTAGGCAACATCCTTTCACAGTTTCTCATAGAAGGAGAAGTGGAGACCGTCAAGCCCCTGGGCAGTGGTCTCATCAACGACACGTTCCGCGCCGACACCCGCGGCACGGCGCCCGACTATGTGCTCCAGCGCATCAACAACAACATATTCACTGATGTCGACCTCCTGCAGCGCAACATCGAGGCGGTCACGGCACACATACGCCGCAAGCTCGAGGAAGCCCACACAGTCGACATCGACCGCAAGGTGCTGCGCTTCATCCCTACACGCGAGGGCAAGACCTACTACCTCGACCCCGAGGGCCGCTACTGGCGTGTGTCGGTCTTCATACCCGATGCCGTGACACGCGAGCAGGTGGACCCCACCTCGTCGCGCAACGCCGGCAAGGCCTTCGGCGACTTTGAACGCATGCTGGTCGACATCCCCGAGACGCTCGGCGAGACCATCCCCGACTTCCACAACATGGAGCTGCGCGCACGCCAGCTCCAGGAGGCCATCGAGCAAGACAGGGCCGGGCGCGTGAAAGGCGTGGCCGACATCATCGCCGACCTGCAGAAGGACATGCACGAGATGTGCAAGGCCGAACGCCTCTACCGCGAAGGTTTGTTGCCCAAGCGCATCTGCCACTGCGACACCAAGGTCAACAACATGATGTATGACCAGCAGGACAACGTGCTCTGCGTCATCGACCTCGACACCGTGATGCCCAGCTTCGTCTTCTCCGATTATGGCGACTTCCTGCGCACGGGCGCCAACTATGTGGCCGAGGACGACCCCGACACGTCGAAGGTGGGTTTCAACGAAGACATCTTCCGTGCCTTCACCGAAGGCTATCTCGATGCCACGCGCTCCTTCCTCACACCTGTGGAGACAGAGAACCTGCCCTATGCCGTGGCTCTCTTCCCCTTCATGCAGTGTGTGCGCTTCTTCGCCGACTACCTCAACGGCGACACCTATTACAAGACAGCCTATGCTGAGCACAACCTGGTGCGCACGCGCAACCAGCAGGCGCTCTACCACCACGTCGTCGACCACTACGACAAGATGGACAACTTCATACACACGCTCATCTGACGGCGTGCCTCACCCACGGCCGCCTGTCTCGTGCCATGCCTCATGGC
The DNA here is from genome assembly GCA_963644485.1 of bacterium. Taxonomy (GTDB): domain Bacteria; phylum Bacteroidota; class Bacteroidia; order Bacteroidales; family Bacteroidaceae; genus Prevotella. The sequence continues at coordinate 7,038 of CAVIOP010000049.1, forward strand.
GACAGCCCGAGACAGGCGGCATTTCTTGTTTTCACCATTCACCACCATCACATGAAAAGACATCTCCTTGCCCTTGCAGCACTGGCCGTCAGTGTCACGGCCCTGGCGCAGAACGACCCGTTATGGATGCGGCACAGTGCCATCGCGCCCGACGGGTCGCTCATCGCCTTTGCCTACAAGGGCGACATCTGGACCGTGCCCGCAACCGGCGGACAAGCCAAGCAGCTCACCACACATGCCGCCTATGACAGCTATCCCGTCTGGAGCCCCGACAGCCGCAACATAGCATTCGCCTCCACACGCGAGGGAAGCACCGACGTGTGGCTCATGCCGCGCGAGGGAGGCGAGCCGCGCCGCCTCACCACCAACAGCGGGTCGGAGATACCCGTGGCCTTCGCCGATGACGGACATGTGCTCTTCGAGTCGGCCGTCATGCCCTCGGCACAGAGCATCTTCTTTGCCGGCAGTTCGTTTCCCCAGCTCTACAGTGTCAGCGTCAATGGCGGACGCCCCACGCTCTTCTCCGACCTCACCATGAAGCGACCGTCCATCAATGCGCAGGGCGACGTGCTCTACTACGACCAGAAAGGCTACGAGGACGAGTGGCGCAAGCACCACACCTCGCCCATCACCCGCGACATCTGGCTGCGCCATGACGGCCACTACCGCCAGCTCACCCACTTTGCAGGCGAGGACCGCGACCCGGTGTGGGGCGACGGCGACACCTATTATTATCTGAGCGAGGAGGACGGCACGTTCAACGTCTACCGTGCCGCTGTCGGCAGCCAGGCCCGGCAGCAGCTCACCCACTTCAAGGGCAACCCCGTGCGCTTCCTCTCGCGCGCCAACGACGGCACCCTTGCCTTCGGCTACGACGGCGAGCTCTACACCCTGCGCGAGGGACAGCAGCCCAGCAAGGTGAAGGTCAGCGTGACGGCCGACCGCACCGACACGGAGCTCAGCCGACAGTTGCGCTACACGGGCGCATCCGAGATAGCCGTCTCGCCCAACGGCAAGGAGGTGGCCTTCGTGATGCACGGCGACGTCTATGTGACAAGTGTCGACTACAACACCACCAAGCAGATCACCGACACGCCCGAGCAGGAACGGTCCATCTGCTTCTCGCCCGACGGACGCAGCATCGCCTACGCCGCCGAGCGCAGCGGGCTGTGGCAGATCTACCAGAGCACGCTGAAGAACAAGAAAGAAGACCTCTTCACCTATGCCACGGAGATCGAGGAGGAACAGTTGGTGAAGTCGGACCATACCAGTTTCCAGCCCGCCTACAGCCCCGACGGCAAGAGCGTGGCCTTCCTCGAGGACCGCACGCGCCTCTGTGCCGTCGACGTGAAGAGCCACCACGTCAGGCAGCTCATGGACGGCAAATACATGTACAGCTATTCGGACGGCGACCAGTGGTTCGAGTGGAGTCCCGACAGCCGGTGGCTCCTGGCCAGCTACATCGGCACCGGCGGATGGAACAACCGCGACATTGCACTCGTGCCGGCCGACGGCAAGGGCGAGATACGCAACATCACCAACAGCGGATACAACGATGTCAACGGCAAGTGGGTGCTCGGCGGAAAGGCCATGCTCTTCCAGAGCGACCGCGCCGGATACCGCAGCCACGGGTCGTGGGGTGCGGAGGACGATGCCTACATCATGTTCTTCGACCTCGACGCCTATGAGCAGTTCCGTATGACCAAGGAGGAGTATGCGCGCTGGAAGGAGACCAACAAGGAGGAACAGAAAAAGGAAGAAAAGAAAGAGAAGGACGACGAGAAGAAAGCCAAGGACAAGGACAAGACCGCCTCGGCCGACCCCGTGAAGCCCGAGAAGACGGAGCCGCTGAAGCTCGACCTGGACAACTGCCGTGACCGCGTGATACGCCTCACCGTCAACTCGTCGCACATGGGCGACGCCGTGCTCACGCCCGACGGTGCCACGCTCTACTACCAGGCGCGCTTCGAGGGCGGCTCCGACCTCTGGAAACACGACATCAGGGAGGGGCGCACGCAGATCGTGGCCAAGGGCATCGGCGGACAGGTCGTGGCCGACAAGGACGTGAAGAACCTCTACCTCTGCGGCGGAACCATCCGCAAGTTCTCGCTCGCCAACGCGCAGACCACCAACATCGGCTTCGAGGCGCGGTTCAACTACCGGCCCGGCGGCGAGCGGGCTTATATGTTCAGCCACGCCTGGCAACAGGTGAAGGACAAGCTCTATGCTGCCGACCTCAACGGGGTCGACTGGGACTACTACCGCAAGACCTACGAGAAGTTCCTGCCCTACATCAACAACGGCTACGACTTCGGCGAGATGCTCTCCGAGCTCCTCGGCGAACTCAACGTCAGCCATACGGGCGCACGCTTCTACGGTAGCGGCGCATCCCTGCAGACGGCTTGTCTCGGCCTCTTCCTCGACCCCGACTACGACGGCGACGGCCTGAAGATACAGGAGGTCATCAAGCGGGGACCCTTCGCCGTGCGCGACACCAAGGTCAAGGCGGGCGACATCATCGAGGCCATCGACGGACAGAAGATCCTGGCCGGACAAGACTACAACGCCCTGCTCGACGGCAAGGTGGGACGCCCGGTGCGCATCACCCTCAAGGGCGGCCGCGACGTCACGGTGAAAGCCATCAGCCGCAGCGAGCAGAACGAGCTGCTCTACCGCCGATGGGTGGACCGCAACAAGGCCATGGTTGACAAGTGGTCGAACGGCCAGATAGCCTATGTCCACGTGAAGGCCATGAACTCGGACAGCTACCGCGAGGTGTTCTCCGAACTGCTCAGCGACAGCAGCCGGCAGAAGAAGGCCGTCATCGTGGACGAGCGCCACAACGGCGGCGGATGGCTCCACGACGACCTCTGCACACTGCTCAGCGGACGCCAGTACCAGAGCTTCATGCCCCGCGGGCAGTTCATCGGTTGGGATCCTTGGAACAAGTGGGTCAAGCCCTCCTGTGTGCTGGTCTGCGAGGACGACTACAGCAACGGGCACGGCTTCCCCTATGTCTATCAGAAGCTCGGCATCGGCCCCATCATCGGCACACCGGTGGCCGGCACCATGACTGCCGTGTGGTGGGAGACCATGCTCGACGGCCAGACCATCTTCGGCATCCCGCAGGTGGGGTGCATGGGCATGGACGGCCAGTTTGGCGAAAACCAGACACTCACACCCGATATCATTGTCTACAACTCGCCCGAGCAGCAACTCTCCGGCGACGACCAGCAGCTCCGCCGTGCCGTCGAGGAGATGATGAAGAAATAGATGAAGCCCAATTTTGCAATCTTCAGACACCCCGACAGCAGCGACTGTGCGTATGTGGAGTGTGATGACGGCGACGTTACCCTCTCGCCCTCAGTGGCGGCGGTCGGCCGCACCGACGGGTTTGTCTTTGCACCCTTCGACGCCACCGACACCACTCCTGTTGTCACCCTCAAGGGGAAACCGGTCCGGTTCACCTCCCGTCATGCAGGCGAACAGGCTCGTCCTCAGCCATGCCGCATCATGCGCGAAAAGGCCGACCGACGGCAGTATGGCCGTGACTTCGATGCGTTCCACCGTCTCGTGGACAAGGGCACGGTCAGCAAGATTGTCCTGGCCCGCACCGAGGATGTCGAGACCGACACGGCTGCCGATGCGTTCGCGATGTTCTATGCAGCCTGCCGCCAGAACCCGCATTGCTTCGTGGCGCTTGTCAGGACAACCGTTGCCGGCACATGGCTCACCGCCACGCCCGAAATCCTGCTCGAAAGGTGTGGCGGCGAGTACCGCACGATGGCGCTTGCCGGCACGATGCCTCATGGTGACGACACAGCGGGATGTGTGTGGAGCGAGAAGAACAGGACCGAGCAACGTCTTGTGGCCGACTACATACGCGGCATAATAAAAGGGTGTGCGCACGACCTGACGGAAGACGGCCCGTACACCTTCCACGCAGGAGGATTGGTTCATCTGCGCACCGACTTCCGTTTTCTTGCTGACGGTGCGACACCCCCCGGCGACATCATCTTGCGCCTTCATCCCACTCCTGCTGTATGCGGTTTCCCCATGCCCTTGTGCCGCCAATTCATCGCCGACCATGAGTCGGGCAGGCGGGAATACTACAGTGGATTTTGCGGTCCGGTGACGGCCGATGACATGCACCTCTACGTCACGTTGCGCTGCATGAAAGTGAACGGTACCACCCTGACCCTCTATGCCGGAGGCGGCATACTGCCCGACAGCCGCGTGGAGGAAGAGTGGAACGAGACCGTCGGCAAGATGCAGGCAATGAAGGCGTGTATAACCCAACCATAGAATATGTACAGCAACCATAGAATATGTACAGCAACAAACCGACGGTGAACATCCTCACCTCACTGCTCATAGAGAAAGGTGTAAGGAAGGTCGTGGTGTGCCCGGGCTCGAGAAACATCCCGCTGGTGCACAACTTCACGGAAAACCCTCTGTTGGAGTGTTTCCCCATGACCGACGAGCGGTCGGCCGCCTTCTGCGCCCTCGGCCTCTCCCTCGCCTCGGGCGAGCCGGTGGCCGTGTGCGTCACCTCCGGTTCGGCGGTGCTCAACACGTCGCCTGCCGTGGCGGAAGCCTTCTACCGGCATGTGCCCCTCATTGTCGTGTCGGCTGACCGGCCCATCGAATGGATAGGACGGCAAGACGGACAGACATTGCCCCAAAACGGAATATTGGAGCGAATCATCAAGCATGGCACCGACATCCCCGATGTCGGGGAGGAGGACCCGGCAGGGCTCAACTTTGCGTCGCTCTCGATGAACACCGCACTCAACGAGTGTGTGAAGGGTGAGGCGGGTCCCGTGCACATCAACATGCAACTGAAGGAACCGCTGTTCCGCTTCACGCAAAGCCGTCTTCCGGCCAACAGGAACATCGTCGCTGCCGTGCCATCCGCCACCGGCGCAAGCCCCGAGGCAGAACGTGTCATAGACGCCTTCATCAAGGCAGACACCCGACTCATCGTCATCGGCCAGATGACCCGGCATGACCCCGAACTCGATGCGGTCATCGGTCGGCTGCGCGAGCATTGTCTCATCCTCTGCGAACCGCTGGCCTCGGCCGCTGCCGAACCGTTCGACAATGTTCTGCCGGCCATGGCACGCGAACTCTCCAGCGTGCCGATAGACATGCTCCTGTCGTTTGGCGGAAACTTCGTGAGCAAACGCATCAAGCAGACGCTCCGTCTGTTGGACATCAGAAGCCATTGTGAGGTCAACCCTGCCGGGACGGCCCACGACACGTTCATGCACCAGACGTGTGCCGTGGCCGACAACGAGACGAACTTCCTCAAAACGCTTCTCGACAGGATAGGCCGGCAACACACCGCGACCGACACGATCCGGGAGCGGGTCATGCCGCTCATCCAACGTGCCGTGAGGACCATCGATGCTTACCGGCCGCCATACTCGCAGCTCATGGCCGTGAAGGAACTGGAGGCTTCGCTTGAAGACAGGGATGACGAGGTGGAGCGGCACTATGCCAACAGTAGTGCCGTCAGGCTGGGCCTGCTCTGCGCCCGCCGCCGTTTTATATGGTGCAACCGTGGCGTGAACGGCATCGAGGGTTCCCTCTCTACGGCCGCCGGCTTCTCTCTTGCCACACGTGCCATGACCATCTGCGTGATGGGCGACCTCAGCTTCTTCTACGACCAGAACGCCCTCTGGAACGACTCGTTGCGCGGCAACTTGCGCATCATGCTCCTCAACAACGGCGGGGGCGGCATCTTTCATGGTCTCGACGGGCTCGACACCTCGCACCGGAGCATGGACTACATCACCGGGCGGCATCGGGTGTGTGCGCGTGGCGTGTGTGAGCAATACGGCATCGGATACCTTGCGGCAACCAACGAGGAGGAATACCGTCGGTCGCTCGACAAGTTGCTCAATGAGAAGACGAACCGCCCCATCGTCATGGAGGTCTTCACCGATGTGGAAGCGGACCAGCGGGCCGTCAACGAACTGAACGCTCTGATATAAGGACATCATCATAAAGAAAGAGAAAAGAACACATGAACAACAGAATTTGGAAGAAGATCGAAGGGTTTGACTTCGAGGAAATACTCTTTGAAGCGTGTGAGGGCGTGGCGAAGATCACCATCAACCGCCCCCGTTACCGCAATGCGTTCACGCCGCTCACTACCAGCGAGATGAGCCGTGCCTTCGCCTACTGCCGTGAGGCGCAGGACATCAGCGTGGTGATACTCACGGGTGCCGGCGACAAGGCCTTCTGCTCCGGAGGCGACATGCACGTGAAGGGGCGCGGAGGTTACGTGGGCAGCGACGGCGTGCCGCGGCTCAATGTGCTTGATGTGCAGAAGCAGATCCGTTCACTGCCCAAGCCCGTCATCGCCATGGTCAACGGCTATGCCATCGGAGGCGGCCACGTGCTGCACCTGATGTGCGACCTCACCATCGCCAGCGAGAATGCCATCTTCGGACAGACGGGTCCGAAGGTGGGGTCGTTCGACGCCGGTTTCGGCGCTTCCTACCTGGCACGCATCGTGGGGCAGAAGAAAGCCCGCGAGATATGGTTCCTGTGCCGCCAGTACTCGGCGCGCGAGGCGGAACAGATGGGGATGGTCAACAAGGTGGTGCCCTTCGAGCGTCTCGAGGATGAATGTATGGAATGGGCGCACGTCATGATGGAGCGCAGTCCGCTGGCCCTGAGGATGATAAAGGCCGGGCTCAACGCCGAGCTCGACGGACAGGCGGGCATACAGGAGCTCGCCGGCGACGCCACCATGCTCTACTATTTCCTCGATGAAGCGCAGGAGGGAGGAAAGGCGTTCCTCGAAAAGCGCAAGCCCGATTTCAGCAAGTACCCCAAGCTGCCGTAAGCTTCGGCATCATCCCGCCCTAAGCGACTGAACAAACATGACCTTGGAGCCAGCTCGTTTTTCCGTCGCACCAAACCACTTGTGATATGCTAAAGACAGAAATCATAAAGCACACGCTGCATTTCAAGAAGCCTGCAGGAACATCGCGTGGCGTGTACACCACGCGAGACATCTGGCTTCTCAGGATTACCGACACGATGAACGGGAAGAGTGGAGTGGGGGAGTGTGCCCCGCTGCCCGACCTCAGCTGCGACAGTCTTCCCAACTACGGTGAGGTGCTCAGTGGCCTCTGCCGGTGTCTGGAGGCTGCGGGACGGCCCGACATTCAGCTGCTGCGTCCCTATCCGTCGATGCTCTTCGGCATGGAGACGGCACTCCTCGCCCTGCATCGGGGCACCACGCTCTTCGACACCCCCTTCGCCCGTGGCGAAGAGGGCATACCCATCAACGGTCTTGTGTGGATGGGTTCTTACGAGGAGATGAACCGCCGCATGGAAGAGAAGATCGAGCAGGGGTTCAACTGCGTGAAGCTCAAGATCGGCGCAATCGACTTCGAGAGTGAGCTCAACCTCGTGCGCAGCATACGCAAGAGGTTTTCCAAGGAGACAATAGAACTGCGCGTAGATGCCAACGGCGGTTTTTCGTGCGACGATGCCTTGGACAGGATAGACGAACTCTCGCGCTACGACATACACTCCATCGAGCAGCCCGTCAAGCAGCGGCAATGGAGACAGATGGCGCACATCTGTGCCCTCTCGCCCATACCCGTTGCGCTCGACGAGGAACTGATTGGAGTCAACGATGCAGGGCGGAAGGAAGAACTGCTCGACAGTATCAAACCACAGTATCTTGTTCTCAAGCCTTCGCTGCACGGCGGCATTCACGGCACCCGCGAGTGGGTGCGGCTTGCTGCCGCCCGAGGCATCGGCAGTTGGATGACAAGTGCACTGGAGAGTAGCGTGGGACTCTCGGCAATAGCCCAGCTCGCATCGGACATTTACGGCCCCGGCATCACCTTCCCGCAAGGTCTCGGGACAGGCGCTCTCTACACCGACAATCTCCCTGCCGCCACCGAAATACGTGGCAACAGAATCTGGATGATGAAGGATTGAAGCATGACGGCAAAGCATCAGCAGACCATGACATTAGACGAATTTCTTGAAGACTGGAAGAGCGCCGACGACTGCATCACCGTGCACACGAGCGGGTCTACCGGCAAGCCGAAGGCCCTGCGCGTGGAGAAGGCGCGTATGAGGGCCAGTGCGGTCAAGACGTGCCGTTTCCTTTCGCTCGGCAGGGGTGACTCCGCCCTTCTCTGCATGCCGCTCGACTACATAGCAGGCAAGATGGTCGTTGTGCGCAGTATCGTCAGCGGGATGCGGCTTGTCAGCGTTGCCCCGTCGTCCCATCCGCTCAAAGACCTGGAGGAGCCGCCCACCTTCGCCGCCATGGTGCCGCTGCAGGTCTATTCCTCCATGCAGGTGCCGGAAGAACTGGACATGCTCCGCCGTATCAGGCATCTGCTCATCGGTGGCGGAGCGGTGGATCCGGACATGGAGCGCGCACTCAGAAGCTTCCCCAATGCCGTGTGGAGCACCTACGGGATGACGGAGACATTGTCGCATATCGCCCTGCGCAGGCTTAGCGGCGACAGTGCCTCGGACTACTACACTCCCTTCGAGGGGGTGCGCCTATGGCAGGGCGACGACGGTTGTCTTTGTGTCGAAGCCCCCGATGTCTGTTCCTTGCCGCTCCACACCCGCGACATGGTTGATTTTCATCCTGACGGCATCCGTTTCCGCATTGTCGGCAGGAAGGACAACGTGATCGTCAGCGGCGGCATCAAGATCCATATAGAGGAGGTGGAGCAGTTGCTCGCCCCTCACATCACGCGCGACTTTGCCGTGAGCAAGCGGCCCGACCATCGGTTGGGCGAGATGGTTGTATTGCTCATCGCCGTCCCCGAAATGTTTTCTGGTTCAGTTGCCGACAGCTCGCCTTCCGCGTCACGGCAGATAGTGCGTCTGGACGAAAGGGCGGACGAAGCGGTTCCTGCAGCATTGCGGGATGAATGGTCTTCGATAAGGAAAGCCTTGTCGGTGTGTCTTCCCCGCTACTGGCAGCCCAGGGAAATCTACGCGGCACCCGCTGTGCCGCATACCGCAACGGGAAAGATAGCGCGCGCCGCCGTCCTTTCGATGTTGGGACAGGTGTGACTTTCAAAATAGCGGACAAAAGGTCTTCTGAGAATCGCGTCCTTTGCAACGAAGCGAACATTTGTTCGCAAATACGCGATTCTCAGGCCTTTTTCGTAAAGTCTTGATATTCCTATTGTTACAAGCATCAGGCAGAAAACCAAAACTCCAAGCGCACTTCCGGTTTTGCTATAGGTATCTTATCGTGCCCCGATAGATGCCTTATCGCGTCGTCATAGGTATCTTATCGTGCCGCTATAAGGCATCTATCGCGGTACGATAAGATACCTATAGCGGCGACCCACCCGTCTGACCCCGTCATTGT
>CAVIOP010000050.1:0-16138 GCA_963644485.1 bacterium
CCTGGGCTAGGTAATTGCTGGGCTTTCAGCCCGTCCGCAGTTGCCCTGGGCTAGGGCTGGGCTTTCAGTCCGCGGCTCACGCAGACATTGTTCAGTCCGCGGCTCACGCAGACATTGTTCAGCCCGCGGCTCACGCAGACATTGCTGCGTTATGCCCATGCATCCATACACATGACACGCATCGCGCTCCTTCGGGGCTTTGCCCGTATGGACCCAAGGCCTACCGGTCCGGCTCTGCAGAACGACAGGCATTCTTGATTATTTCTTGGCTTTATCCTTGTCTGTGGGTTTAAGGAGCTGCTGGTAACGAGGCATATCGGACAGCAGGTCGAAGGCCGCCTTCACCTGTTTGTCGGTGCGCAGCGTGTTCTGCACTGCGCCACGCTGATAGTAATAGGCCGCCACGATGTCGTTGTTGAGGATTTCGCAGATGCTCTCCTTGTTGAAATCGAGATCTTTCGACAGGTTGGGCTTCAGCTTGCTGCGCAGGGCCTCGAATTCCGCCTTGGCATCATCGTAATAGCCCTCGAACTTAGACAACTTCTCCAGGTCATCGAGCGTCTTGGCGCTCATGGCATCATACTTGAAATGGCTCTTGAGGACACGTTGCTTAAACTCTTCGTAGTCGGCATCGGTCAGTGCAAACTCGCTGGCCGGTGCAATGGTGGGGTGCTTGGCGATATAGTCGATTTCGAAGTTGTGGACCAGTTCGTCGCTGTCGCGCATGGCTGCCAGATAATAAGTGATGTTGGGCAGCGAGTCGGGTTTCACCTCTACCTCAGGCTCTATGCCCCCACCGCCTTTCACCAGTCGGCCGGCTGCAGTGCGGTAGGTTCCCGAGAGCGAGTCGGAGACTTCCTCAGCACTGCCGCCATTGGCATGTCGGTAGGTCACTTTCTGTATGCAGCGGCCACTGGGAATATAGTATTTGTTGGTAGTTAGTTTCATTTGTGTGTTGTAGGGCAGGTCGATCATTGTCTGCACCAGTCCCTTTCCATAGGTTTTCGTACCCATGATGACGGCACGGTCAAGGTCTTGCAGCGCACCGCTCGTGATCTCAGAGGACGATGCCGAAGACCCGTTGACCAGCACCACGACAGGCATCACGGTGTCGACAGGCTCCACGGTGGTGAGATAGTCGTGGTTCATGCGCTTCACCTTGCCTCGGTTGCTCACGACGAGCTTGCCCTTGGGCACAAAGCAGTTAACAATGTTCACAGCCTCCATCTCTGACCCTCCTGTATTGCCCCGGAGGTCGAACACCAGTCCTTTCATGCCGTTTTTCTTCATCTCGATGACGGCATTGCGCACCTCTTTGCCGCACCCCTCGGTGAAAGAGTAGAGATTGAGGTAACCGAAGCCGTTGGGCTGTAGGCCATAATAGGGAATGGCCGGCATCTGTATGAGGCGTCGTGTCACCTTGAACTTCATATCCTTGCGGGTCGACGGGCGGTGTATCTTCAGTTCAAAGGTCGTCCCGCTCTCGCCCCTGAGATGCTCCGACACATAGTCGTTGGTCTGCTTGGTCATATCCTCGCCGTCGATGCTGAGGATGATGTCGCCCTTGCGCAGCCCCACCTCAGCGGCAGGCATATTCTCATAGGGCTCATCGATGCAGACACGACCGAGCTGATAGTTGTAGCGTATAAGCGCTCCGATGCCAGCATACTTTCCCGTAAGCATCATCTTCAGGTCTTTCTGCTTGTCCTCCGGATAATAGACGGTGTATGGGTCAAGGCTTCGGAGCATCGAGTTGATGCCGTTTCCCACAACCTCGTTGGGGTCAAGCGTATCGACGTACATCAAGTCGAGGTTCTTGTATATGGCATTCAGAATGCCGAGATTCTTAGCCACATCAAAGTTGTGGTCATTGTTTTGGGCCATGCCTCCCATGGCGCTCAAGCAGAGAGCCACGGCCAAAATCAGTCTTCTCATGTTGCAGACGTTCTATAAATAATGTGTTGCAAAGATACAAACAAAATCGATAGCAGCCATCAAGAAAGTCGATTTTCTAAGCGGCCGCCTACATTCCCTGCAACTTTTTCAGCGCCACGACGGCTTGGTTGTAGTCGTTGATGGCTGCGGCTCGCTTGAGCTGGGCATCGATGTCCTTTTCGAGCGCGTTGACATACTCCACATAGCCAATCTCTCCGCTGGCGTAGTCGAGAGCGCTCAGCCGGCTTATCTCTGCCGCGCCGGCATTGCCCGACGAGACATAATACTCCATGCGTCTCTTCGCAACGACCATGCTATTGACAGCCGCAGTGTAAACTTCCTGCTGTTCCTGTGCCTGACTGTCGATCTGCAATTGCGTAATCTCGCGTTCTTTCTTGGCAGCCTTGACCTTGGCCCGCGTGCTGCCACTGAAGAGAGGCAGTCCCACGCCCACCTCGAAGCCCATGAAGTTGCCATTGTTCCAGCTACGGTCCACATGATAAGGGTTCCACCCCTTGATGACCATCTGCGTGCGGAGAGCCAAGCTGAGCGATGGAGCGTAATCGCTCTTGGCCACCTTCACAGCCTCGTCGGCCACTGCCAAGCGCGCATGGGCCAGTTGTCCATCGGGTGTCTGCGCATAGCATAAACCGCCGGCTGGTCCCTCGTCGATGGGGGCGAGTGTCGTGTCGGCTGGCTGAATGGTGCCGTCGGCACCTATCAGGCGTGACAGTGTGGCCTGCAGGTTGGCGCGTTCGGCCTTCGCCATATCGGTCTCGAGCAGGTTGTCCTGCAGCATGTGTCGGGCCGACAGGGGTTCCACCTGCCGCACATCGCCTGCCTCATACCGTTTACGGGCCATATCGGCATAGGCCTGCAACAGCGAGTCCTGTCGCTGCAGGATGCGGATACGCTCGTTCTGGTAGAGCAGTTGGCAATAGAGCGAAGCCACCCTACTGCGCACTTCGTTGCGGAGCACGTCGGCTTCGCCCTCGGCCACCAGTGTCTCAGCCTTCAACTGACGGCGCCGCGCCACATAGACCGAGGGAAAGTCCATCGTCTGCGACAGCGTCAGCGCATTGTCCGGCGAGGCTCCCGAGGTAGGGTCCTGTCCGAGCGTCAGGTCAGTCTTGTCGAGGTTCCAGGCCGTACCTTGCAAGGCCTGCGCACGCTCCACACCCTTGCGGGCGGCCTGCAGCGACAGGTTGCCTTGGCTGGCGCGGTCCAGGCACTGCTGCAGGGTGAGCCGCTCCGCGGCCTTGGCACCTGTTACGGGAGGCAAGTCCGCTGGTTGCTGGGCCAAGACAGGAAATGAAATCCCTGAAAAAACTATCAGGTGGAACAATGTCGTTCTCATGATATGATAAATGTTTTAAGCGTTATCCAACGGCTGCAAAATCAGCGATTGTAATTACGCATCTGTGGTCATGAAAAATGAGGTTATATGTTTTACACGATGGGCGCCTTCCGCCTCTACCGCTTGGTGAAAGTCTTGTAAATTGCCGGCAACACAAACAGAGTGAGCAGTGTGGAGGTTACCAGTCCGCCTATGACCACAGTGGCCAGCGGCCGTTGCACCTCAGCACCGTCGCCATGGCTCAGCGCCATCGGCAGGAAGCCCATGGAGGCCACGAGGGCCGTGATGAGTACGGGGCGAAGGCGTATCATGCAACTGTCAGTGATGCGGCGCGTGATGTCGCTCACCCCATCGCGCTGCATCTGGTTCATCTGGCCTATGAGTACGATGCCGTTGAGCACCGCCACACCAAAGAGAGCGATAAAGCCCACGCCGGCAGAGATGCTGAAGTTCATGCCGCGTGCCCACAGCGCCCACACGCCACCGATAGCAGCAAAGGGAATGGCAGAAAAGACAAAGAGCGACTCGCGCATGTTTTTCAGCGTGGCATAGAGCAGGAAGAAGATCATCAGCAAGGCCACAGGGACAACGACCAGCAAGCGACGGGTGGCGCTCTGCAGGTTCTGGAACTCGCCACCGTAGGTGTAATAGTATCCCTCTGGCAACTTCAGCTTGCCAGCCAGCACAGCCTGGATATCGGCCACGGTGCTCTGCACGTCGCGCCCTTTGACGTTGAAGCCTACATAGATGCGCCGGGCACCGTTCTCATGGCTGACCTGCGCCGGTGCCGACACGTACTGCACGGAGGCCACCTCACGCAGAGGCACGGAGGCTTCAGCCTGTCCTGGCAGCGGTATGTAGAGGTTCTCGACAGACCGCTCGTCGTTGCGCAGGCGCTCATCGAGGCGAAGCACCAGGTCGAACTTGCGTTCACCCTCAAACACGCTACCCGCCACACCGCCGGCAAAAGCCGTCTCAAGCACACGGTTGACATCGTTGACGGAGAGGCCATAACGCGCCATGCGCTCATGATTGTAGACCACCTGTATCTGCGGCAGGCCCGAAATGTGCTCCGTGAAAACGTCGGCTACGCCTGGCACGTGCTCAATGAGCTTGCGGATCTTGGCGGCCTGCTGCGCAAGCGTCTCCATATCGTCTCCGAAGACCTTGATGGCCACATCCTGCTTGATGCCGGTCATCAGCTCATTGTTGCGCATCTGGATGGGTTGCGAAATCTCCGCATCGATGCCGGGAATGGTCCGCAGCACCGCCTCCATCTGCTCCATGAGCTCCGGTGCCGTGCGCGCTGAGGTCCACTCGGCCTTCGGCTTCAGCGCCACCATGATGTCGGCGCGCTCCACGGGCATGGGGTCTGTCGGTATCTCGGCGCTTCCTATGCGGCTCACCACTTGCTTCACCTCGGGAAAACGGGCACAAAGCAATTTCTCGGCCTGGGTCGTGGTGGCCACCATCTGCGAGAGTGATGTACCCTGCGCCATGCTCATCTCCACGGCAAAGTCGCCCTCCTCAAGGTTGGGGATAAACTCTCCACCCAGATACCTGAACCCGACCACGCTGACACAAAAGACGGCCACTGTGGCCGTGATGATGTCCTTGTTTTGTCGCAAGACGTGGCGGAGAAGGGGGGCATACGCCTGTTGCAGCTTGCACATGATGCGGTCGGCGATGTTTTCGCTGGTCTTCAACGTGCGGTCGAGCAGCAGGCTGCTGGCCATCGGCACGTAGGTAAGCGACAGGAGGAACGCGCCGAGGATGGCAAAGAACACCGTGAGTGCCATGGGACGGAACATTTTGCCCTCGATACCCGTAAGGGTCAACAGGGGAATGTACACAATCATGATCATGATCTCGCCATAGGAGGCGCTCCGACGGATAGCAGAGGCAGAGGCCAAGACTTCATCGTCCATCTGCTGCCGAGTCAAGGCACGTTGGCCCGCATACTTCCCGGCGAGCAGCGGGGCACCATGGATATGGGTCACCACAGCCTCGACAATGATGACCGCACCATCGACAATCATGCCGAAGTCGATTGCTCCCAGACTCATCAAGTTGCCGTCGATGCCGAATGTCTTCATCATGCCGAAGGCAAAGAGCATGCTCAATGGTATGACGCTGGCCACGACGAGGCCCGACCGCCACGAACCCAGGAAGAGCAACAACACGAAGATGACGATGATGCCACCCTCTACGAGGTTGCGTGCGATGGTTCCCTCCACCCGTTCGACCAGACTGGTTCGGTCGATGAAGGGCTCCACCACTACCCCTTCGGGCAGCGACTTCTGTATGTCGGCCATGCGCTGCTTCACGCGGCGGCTCACCTCCTGGAAGTTTTCGCCCTTGAGCATAATGGCGATGCCGCAGACCACCTCGCCCTCGCCATTGCGTGTGACGGCGCCGAAGCGTGTGGCGTGGCCCAGTTGCACCGTGGCCACGTCGCCGACGCGTACGGGTTGTCCGTCGACCGTCTTGACGGCAATGGCCGAGATGTCGCTCATCGACCTGACGACACCAATTCCACGGATATAATATTGGTTGGCATCCTGCTCTATGTAGCTGCCGCCCGTGTTGGCGTTGTTGTCCTGCAAGGCCTGGTAGAGGTCGGCCAGGATGACGCCTGAGGCATTGAGACGCTCGGCATCGACAGCCACCTCATACTGTTTCACGTAGCCGCCCCATCCGCTCACCTCCGCCACGCCGGGCGTTCCGGCCAGCTGCTTGCGGATAATCCAGTCCTGGTAGGTGCGCAACTGGGTGAGGCTGTACTTCTTCTCGTATCCCTTCTTGGCCCTGACGGTGTAGTGGTAAATCTCGCCGAGGGCCGTAGCAACAGGCCCCATCTCCGTGGATGTGTTTTGCGGAAGGTCCTTGGCCACGTCGGCCAGCACCTGACTGACCTGCGAGCGTGCCCAATAGATATCGGCATCGTCGTCGAAGACCAGGGTGATGACACTCAAGCCGCTGCGCGATATGCTGCGGCGCTCCTTCAGCTTAGGCACATTGGCCAGTTCCATCTCCACAGGCGTGGTGATGTATTGCTCCACCTCCTGTGCGCCCAGCGCCGGCGCCTGCGTGATGACCTGCACCTGATTGTCGGTGATGTCGGGCGTGGCGTCGAACGGAAGGTGGACGAGCGACCATGTGCCCCAGGCCACGAGTGCCACGGTGAGCACGCCCACCACAAGCTTATGTCTGATCGAATATTCTATGAGCTTCTGAAACATAAACCTTCACTCTTGTCAATGTTCGCCATGTTCGCCCGTCATGGAGGCGAGATAATAAGCATTGTCGGTGACGATCTCCTGTCCCTTGCGGATATGCTCGCATAGCTCCACCTGCGTGTTGCCGTTCATCGAGGATCCCGTAGTCACCTCATGGCGCGAAAAGCTGTAGCCTCCAGTCCGCTTGCCGTTGAGCGCAAAGATGTAGCTCTTGCCGTCGGCCCTTACAATGGCCGTGCTGGGCAACGTCTCGGCCTCACGGCTGCCGACAACAATCACACCGTCGACATACATGCCGTCGACCAGCCCGTGACGGGCGGTGTCATGGAGACGGACATGCACGGCCACAGTCTTGGCACCCTTGTTGAAGTATCCATTGATGCCGTAGACGGTGCCGGCAATGCGCTTGCCGTGCTGATTGGTGACGGAGAGCAGTACAGACTGTCCCACCTTCACCTTGTCAAGGTCTTTCTCGAAGACATTGACATCACACTCCAGAGCACTGTTGTCGCGCACCTGCATCAGCGGAGTCTGCATGTCAACATAGCTCCCCAATGTGGCATCGATACTACTTACAGTACCGCTTATGGGCGCATGGACGGGGAATGTGGTAACGAAGCGCCCTTTCGCTACGAGCGACGGCGACACGCCCACCTGTTGCAGTTGTCGGCCCAGGCCCGCAAGGTTGGCCTGGGCAACACGCAGGTCCTTCTCGGCCTGCTGCAAGTTGCGCTCCACACCGGCTCCTGTCTTGCGGAGTTTCCGCTGGCGTTCCATCTCGAGCTGGGCAAACTGCGACTGACGCGAGGCCGAATAATATTCGCGCTGCATGGCCACGATGTCGGTATTCTCGATCATGGCAACCACCTGTCCCTTGCGCACAGCCTGTCCATCGGTCACAAGGATGCGCTTGACCACACCGCCCATCAGGGACGTAACCTCTCCCAGGGCTTGAGGACGGAGCGTCAGCTGGCCGTTGACAGGTATGGATATGTTCATGGGCTGGCGCGTCACCTGCCCCAGGCGGATATCGGCCACCTTCATCTGTTGCAGGGTAACACCGATATTGTCCACATCCACATGTTCTTCTTCCTCATGGGCATGGGCTTCCGCAGGAGCGTTGGCAAGCTTGGAGAAGCCCAGGACAGCTGCGACCGTAATGACAACAATGATCAATAAACGTTTCGTCATGGTTTCGATTTTCAATTATGCTGCAAAGATAACAATAAGGTGATGCAACCCGGTTGCAAGCTTGTCATACGACAAACTTTGCAACCGGGTTGCAAAAAAAATGCTGATATGTTTGTTTACAAAAGCTACCGTTGATTATAGGCAGAGTGAAAAACGTCTATTCCTCTTCTGTCTATATGGCTTTTGAGTTCTTCATTCTGTAAGTTTTTGTAGATGCAGAAGTCAAACTCGTAGGGCAACAGTAAATCGTCGATTTTGCCTTTCACTTCCAACAGATCAGTTAGCGACAGGTGACTGCCCATCAAGGCAATGTCTACATCCGAAAACGGCTTGTTGGTACCCTTGGCTCTTGAGCCGAAAAGCACGGCCCGCTCTATGTGGGGATAATGGGTGAAAACCGTGCGAATTTTCTCCCATTCGTATTCTTCAATGCCGTAACGTTTCATAATATGCAGGAATTAAGAGCAATTTACAGGAATTAAGAGCAATTTATATGATGGCAGCCTTGATGGAATTCATCTTTTCGCTGAAACTGACAAATATGGGCAGATAGTCTACTGTGATTTGCTGCCATATGGTGTTGAACTCCTTTTCGTCATAACAATGAGATGTCAGGTTGCGCGAATAGATGGTGTTCATCCAAGCAGGGCTGTCTATAATACCCATTTGCAGTGCTTTGCGGATGGCATCTCTTGAACCCTGAATATCCGTATAGCCTTGATATTCTTCATAGTCTTTCATTACCTTCCACGCCAGTTCTTGGGTGTATTCAAATCGTTGAATCAGACCTTCCTTTAGAAGGTCATCGGTCTCTTTGCCAAATCCGTTGTTCGCACTGGTAATGGCTACTGCATCTTGTAGTCGGGCCACCGCTTTGTTGTAGTTGCTCAACCGCTGTATCCATCTTATGTCTTGCTGTTCTGCCATAACGCTTTATTTTTTCGCAAAAATACGAAAAAGCCGCGAAAGGGGGGAAGCAAATCTTCGTTTTGTTTTATTGACGGTGCATTTTCTGAATCACAGAAAGGGGAAAGAACAAACGCAGGAAGAAGGCTGGTTGCTTTCTTCCTGCGTCTTGGGTTTAGCAAAGGCTCATGAGCCTATGCTCTCAGATATCTTATTGGGGCATGACAGCCCAATGTTTGTTTCGGATTCCTACTTCAGCACCTTGTAGGTCTTGCCGCCCTGCTTGACGATGTAGACCTCGCCGGCCTTCATGTTGTTGACACGCTGGCCGCCAAGGTTGTAGACCTGGCGAACGGCGTTGCCGGCCGTTACGCCGTTGATGCCGGCGGCAGTCATGTCGAAGGTGTGTGTGCTGTGAGTCTTCAAGTCGTCAGAGTAGACATCGATGGTAGCCACCTTGTGGTCGTTGTCATCGGTGCCGTAAGTCACCACGCTGAAGGCACCCTTACCCTTGAGTTCGGTCGTCACCTGGTCGCCGTCGAGAGCCACATTCACCAGTTCGGCGTTGTAGATCAGTTCGAGGTCATCGATGAGAATCTCGTCGCCGTTGCTGCCTTTGCCGGCATCAGCATTGGTAGAGATTGTCACCAGGATAGCCTTTCCGTTCACGTTGTCGTCTACATAAGTGAATGGGATGACGATGCGCTTCCACTTACCGTCTGTTGTAGCGATTTCGTTGTTCTGCGCCTTGGCCATGATGTTGGTGTAGGCCTTGTCCTGCGGATCCTGGAAGTAGGTGCCGTCGGTGATGTAGGCACTCACTGTGGCATAAGGATGATCCTCTTGGGCGGTTCCTTGTGAGAACTTCACCCACACGGCCAGCGAGTCGGGGTGTCCCACCATGTCGACATAGTAGGGGTTGCCGTTGCCGTCGACGTCGGTCTTGCTCATGTCGAGTTCGGCATGGTTGGCTGCATCGGCAGCTTTCATGCTGCCGGCAATCATGCGGCCTGTGGTCACGGTGCCGTTGGCTACAACGCCCACCACCTTTGTGGCCTTCACGCTAAGACTGGTGCTGCCGGCTGAGCCCGGGCGCACATCTGTCGACTTGAAGGTATGTGCTGTGCCTTTGACGAAATTGGCAAATTTGCCGTCGGCTGTGGCAAACGAGTGCCAACGCAGAGGCTCGTCTATGTTGTTGTAGGCATGGTAGTTTTCAAAGCCGCTGTTGGGAATCTGATAGCCCGAGCCGAAGGTCACGTCGATGTTCTGTTGCAGGGTCTCCATGTAGATGCTGATGCTGGCATAGGCCCGTCCGTTGGCCAACTTGGCCACAAAGTTGATGGGCACCTCGCCCAACATAGACCCAAGCCACATGCCCATACTGGCATCATCGCCGTCGGTGATGGTGATGTTGCGCTTGCACACCAGCAGGGTGTCGGTGCCTGTGACAACAGGTGCCAGGCTGTCGATGATGATGTTGCCGATAGGCATCTCGGTCTCGTCGGACGCCAAGGTGAAGTTCTTGAGCGAGAATGTCATCATTCCGTCGTCGCCCTTGGTCACCGAGACGGTGGCGTGCTGCTCGCTAGCCGCACCGTTAACCGACACGGTCAGGCTGTCGGTATAGTCGGCAGCCATGCTGCTCACTGCAGCCATGGCGGCTGCTAACAAAGTAAAGATTTTCTTCATAAACAATACGATTGGTTATTTAGTATTTTTCTTGTTTTTCTTGCCTGATTTCCACACCACGCCCACCTGTCCGTAGATGGGGTAGAGCGTCTGGTCGAGCACGTGGAACGAACTCTTGTGCAGTCCGCTCAGTCCCCAGTTCACCTCGCCATAGAGTCCCCAGTTGTGCCAGAACACCCAGTCGACACCCACACCCAGGCCCCACTGCAGGCGGCGCATGTCGTCGGAGAAGTCGTAGTAGCCCATGGTGCTCTGTGTGTTGCCTATGACAATCTTTGAGCCCGTTGGGTCGCCCTGCCGCAGATAGCCGTCGTGGGCAAATCCCGTGAAACTCTTAGAGGTGAGCACCGACAGATAGGGGCCGAAGCGCACGTCGACATTGTGGCATGCCTTCCACGACATCTGCACGGGCACGGTGAACATCCATTGGCCCACGTCGGTGGTCACCGCGCCGGTGAACATGCCGTCGAGCGTCTGGTCGCCCTGCACCATCACCTCGTGGTAGTTCTTCACCTGTGCATCCTCCTTCATGCCCTTGCCCTCAAAGCGCAGGCCCACGCAGACGCCCCACCGGTCGTCGATGGGCTTGGTGGCATCCAGGCCGAGGCACCAGTTGGCCTTCAGCGAGTAACTGTTGAGGTGGCGTATGCTGGCCGGCATAGGCAGCGGAGCCGTTCCGCCGATGTTGTATGCTTCGCGCGACTTTATGGTGATGTCTTTCAGAAAGGTGCCGGCGCCTGCCTGCAAGGTAGCCGCCGCAAGGGCTATGCTGACTAATAACTTTCTTGTCATGGGTGGTGTGATGTTGTGGGTTGTGTTATTCCTCCTTCTCGCAGACCACGCGCACCTTGTCGATGCACAACTGGCTGCCTATGGCTCCCTGGAAGTGGTTGCCGTCGGTCGACGATGAGAAGACGATGGCCAGGTTGTAGCCCCGGCTGGCAAGCGTCTCCAGGTCAATCTCCGACGTGTAGTCGAACGTCACATCAAACAGTGTCCACTCCGTGGTAGGCTTCACATAAGACACCTCGGCAATGGCCACAATGTTGCTGTTGGTCTTGGTGTCCTCGCCGTGCAGCACCACACTGCGCTGCTCGGTGGTGCCGTCGCTGTTGGTCACGGTCTCCTCGTTGCGGTAGAACACGGCGTAGATGGCGGCCGCGTCGGTCTTGCCCTCCACGGTCTTGCCGTTCTTGTCCTGATAGACCTCGCCGGGCGTGTACTTGTAGTAGCCCTGCAGCTTCAGAGGCTTGCGGTCGAAGGGAATACCCATGCAGGTGGCCTTCATGGCATCGGTGAGCGCACTCGCCACATCGAAGCGGCCGAGGAAGAAGTTGCCGGCCGCCATGCGCATGTTGGTCATCACGCCAAAGGCACCCGTGCTCAAGGTAGTGAGCTGTATGCCGTAGCCGTCATAGCCGTCGGCCAGAGGAACGGACGGATACTTATCGGCGGCAGCGTTGCCCATGCTCAGACGGAAGCCGGCATTGCCCGTGGCCCAGTTGTTGCCCCAGGTGCCGTCACTCTGCTCGTCGTGCCACACATAATATTTCTGTTCACGGGAATCCAGTTCGAACTTCTCGAAATCGTAGCATATGGTGTCTTGCACAGTGCGTGCCGTGGGTATCACGCTGACATTGTAGGTTCTCGACCACTGGCCGTCCTGAGACCCGATGACATAGTTCCACCGGACCGATCCTGCAGCCTCGCCGCTACTCTTGGCCATACTCTTGACGCTGGCGCCCGATGTGAGTACCAGTTGCGGCTCCATGCTGGCGAGGTCAGCGGCAGGCTCCCGCCTGACGTTGAAGATGATGTCGGTGTTGTCCGACATCACCGTCTGCAACGTGTCGCTCAACTGATAGAACGTGCCCAGCGGCTCATCGAGATGGAAATACACAGCCTCAATGTCACATTCCGCATTCAGCGGCTCATCCTTGAAACAGGATGTGAACATTGCACAAACCGCCATGCAAGGCAGCAGGGGTTGAATTTTCATAGACAATCTTTTCTTATTTGCCTGACCAATAAGGGTTATAAACTAACGATGTGCAAAGTTAATCATTTCAAACCACTCGCAAAAGAAGTATGGGCGGAAAGTGCTCTTTTAGCCACAAAAATGACACTTTTTTGTCCCTGTGGACATTTGGGAAGGCCATGCCGCTTCATCCAGTTTGCCTTGTCCTCACCCGGCGGCCCGCTTCTGCTCGACGCACGACACAAATGTCTGATGCACCATATTTTTTTAATTATTTAAGGTTGAAAGCCAACAACTTTCATTGAAAATACGTACTTTTGCAATTACCAAACCATTCGAAGCAAAAAACAAACATGAAGATTGCATTGATCGGCTACGGCAAGATGGGACACATGATAGAGCAAATTGCCATCGCCCGCGGCCACGAAATTGTCTGCAAGATTGACGTAGACAACCAAGAAGACTTTGACTGCCCGGCCTTTGCCTCCGCAGACGTGGCCATAGAGTTCACCAACCCCACAGCGGCGTATGGCAACTACCTGCGCGCTTTCAAGCACAACGTAAAAGTGGTGAGCGGCTCAACCGGCTGGATGACCGACCACAAGGACGATGTGGAAGCACTCACCAAAGACGGCAAGCAGACCTTGTTCTGGGCTTCCAACTTCTCTATCGGCGTGGCTATCTTTGATGCCGTCAACAAGTATCTCGCCAAGATGATGAACCCATTCATGCAGTATGACGTGGAGATGGAAGAGACACACCACATCCACAAGCTCGACGCACCGTCGGGAACAGCTATCACACTGGCCGAAAACCTCATAAGCTGCCTCGACCGAAAGACATCGTGGAAGAAGGGCACCACCACCTGGGACGACGGGCACGTGGACGGATCGGACGACCACAAGGACAACGAACTGCTCATCAACAGCGTGCGCCATGATGAAGTGCCAGGCATACACACCATCACCTACAATAGCGAGGCCGACCAAATCACCATCAGCCACAGCGCACACTCGCGCCAGGGATTCGCCCTCGGTGCCGTGCTCGCTGCCGAATACACCGCCAACCATACGGGGCTGCTGACCACCAGCGACCTCTTCAGCACGCTCATTCCCTGACACACCGACAACCATGATAGACAAGGAAAAAGCTAAGCTGAACATGAAAAAGCAATGGACGAAGTTCGCCATTGTCATTATCGTCTATGCCCTGTACATCGCCTGGGTGCAGCCCTGTTCCATCACGGGATGGCTGCTGACGCTCATCGGCGCCGGTCTTCTCTTTGACGTTTACATTACAAAGAGGATACGATGGCAGTGGTGGAAAGATTCAGAGGGGCCTGTGCGTTTCATCATGAGCTGGGTGGACGCCATCGTGTTCTCATTGGTGGCAGTCTACTTCATCAACCTCTTTCTCTTCCAGAACTACGTCATACCTTCGAGCTCGCTGGAGAAGTCGCTGCTCACGGGCGACTATCTTTTCGTCTCGAAGGTGAGCTACGGTCCCCGCATCCCTGAGACACCGCTCACCATGCCGCTGACGCAGCACACCCTGCCCCTCATACAGACCAAGAGCTACCTGGAGTGGCCCCACTGGGACTACCGCCGCATGAAGGGGCTGGGCAAGGTTCAGCTCAACGACATCGTGGTGTTCAACTACCCGGCCGGCGACACCATCGTCACCGCAGCGGCATACCAGTCGTATGACTACTACGGCATGGTCTACAGCATCGGACTGCAGATTTACCAGGAGAACTTCAGCAACCCTGTAGACCCCGCCACACTCAACCGGCAGCAGCAGGATGAGTACTTCAAGATGCTCTATGCTTTGGGCCGCAACTACATCGCAAACAATCCCAACACCTACGGTTCAATCGCATCGCGACCCACCGACCGTACGGAGAACTACGTGAAGCGCTGCGTCGGACTGCCCGGACAGACCTTGCAGATCAAGAACCGCATCGTCTATCTCGACGGCAAACCCAACAAAGAGCCCGACAACGTGCAGTATTCCTACTACGTGAAGCTCAAGGCAGACCTGACCGAAGACCTCATGCATGACCTCGGTATCAGCATGGAGGACCTGACAAGCCTCAACCAGAATGGATACATGCCGCTCACCAAGCATGCCGCAAAAGCGCTACAGACCCGCAAGGATCTCGTGGAAAGCATCCGTCTGAACACCGACCAATACGTGGGTGACTTGTATCCGCTCAACGCCGTGACGGGATGGACACGCGACAACTATGGCCCCGTCTGGATTCCGCAGAAAGGCAAGTCCATCCGACTGACGATGGACAACATCGCCGTCTACGAGCGACCGATCCGCATCTACGAGGGCAACGACCTGCAGGTGAAGAACGGCCGCATCTACATCAACGGCAAACAAACCAATAGCTACACATTCAAGATGGACTACTACTGGATGATGGGTGACAACCGCCACAACTCTGCCGACTCGCGCTACTGGGGCTTCGTGCCCGAGGACCACATCGTCGGCAAACCCATCTTCATCTGGTGGAGTTCCGACCCCGACCGCAAGGGCTTTAAAGGCATTCGCTGGAGCAGGCTCTTCAGATGGGTTGACAACATCAAATGAGGCAACTCGCCAAGTTTCTCTTAACCCTTTGCGTGTTTGCAGCCATCCTCCTGGCCGTGCACACCTTCGCATTTGCCATCTACACCGTGCCCACGGATATCACAACAACACTCCGGCAGGGCGACCGCGTGATGGTGAACAAGATGACCCATGCCTCGTTTCGACAAGGCGACCTCATGGTCTTCCGCCAGCCTGAACGGCTGGTGGGAGCCGTAGTGGCCGGGCCGGGCGACACGATACGCGTGGGCCGCTACCGTTACCGCATACCCAGGCACTGTTGCCGCCGCTGCGGTTGCGTCGACTGCAAGCTCTATCTCGTCAACACGGGACAATCCCACATGCTGGTCCACTTGCACCAGGTGGAGGGAAAAGCCTCAAGACTTTATCACCTGCCATGGTAAACCAACCTGCCGACATGGCTGCCGGCACATCTGTAGCCCTTCTGTCATCCACTTATTTCGGTCCAGTGCAGTGGTACCAGAAGCTCAACCGCTACGGACTCTGTCTGCTCGAGCGCCACGACCACTTCGTCAAACAGACCTACCGCAACCGCTGCCTCATCGCCACAACGGCCGGAACGCAGGCACTCACCGTACCAACAGAACATGGCGAGGAATCAAAATGCGGAATGACAGACATACGCGTCAGCGACCACGGCAACTGGCGTCACCTCCACTGGAACGCCCTGCTCTCAGCCTACGGCGAAAGCCCGTTCTTCGAATACTACGCCGACGACCTGCGTCCGTTCTTTGAGCAGCAATGGGAGCATCTGTTCGATTTCAACCTCGCCATCACACACAAACTGTGCGAGCTGCTCGACATCCGTCCCAACTTGCAACTGACCGACAGCTATGTCGATGCCGAAGCTCTGGGGGCCGACGACTTCCGCGATGCCATCCGACCCAAAAAGCCCATACCCGACCCTTCTTTCGTGCCCACACCTTATTATCAGGTATACCAGCAGAAACATGGTTTCCAGCCCAACCTCTCCATCCTTGACCTTTTGTTCAACGAGGGAAACGAGGCCGTCTTCTACCTATAACTCTTATGACGTAGCTTCAAAAGCCACCTGCCCATTGTGTGTAAAGTAATCACCCACCCTGCCTATACAAATGAAAATATTAGTAAAAGGAGGCAGTTATGGAATACTACATGAACCGATGTTGGCTGAACAATGCCTGCGTGAGCCGCGGGCTGAACAATGTCTGCGTGAGCCGCGGGCTGAAAGCCCAGCCCTAGCCC
>CAVIOP010000051.1:0-16099 GCA_963644485.1 bacterium
CAACTTTAGTCACATCCCAACGGGGAGACAACATCGACAACTTTCTGTTGGGCCGATGGCCCAATGGTCGATGGAAAGAGCTTGGTGTGGAAAGGAACAATATCTATGACCTCTACAACGAACATGATTTCCGCCTGTTGCAATATGGTTTGCGAAAGGTATAAGCACACCCGTCTTACCTGCGGCATCAGTCAAGTGACACCTACTAAAAAAAACATCGTCAAGGCATATTTTTGCCCACATGGCCGTTGCAAAAGTGAGCAAAAATTAGTATCTTTGCAAAAACAAACGAAAGGAAAAGATACATGAAACAACTGCTGACAGCCATTACACTTCTGACCCTCACGGCCATGGCAAGCATGGCACAGGGATTTGACAATCTGCCAGACCCCATCGAAGACGTGAACAAAGTGGTGGACAACACGCCCGACTCCATCGCCAAGGCCCTGATGTCGCGACCCGCTCCGGGCTCTACGCGCAAGGGCACCAACCCCGTGCTCTTCCTCGTGGGCAACTCCACCATGCGCAACGGCACCAAGGGAGACGGCTCCAACGGACAATGGGGATGGGGCTACTATGCCAGCCAGTACTTCAACGGCAACAAGATCACGGTGGAGAACCAGGCTCTCGGAGGCATGTCGACACGCACGTTCTACCGCAAGCTGTGGCCCGACGTGCGCAAGGCACTGCGCCCCGGCGACTGGGTCATCATCTCCATCGGGCACAACGACAACGGCCCCTACGACTCGGGAAGGGCACGCGCGGTCATTCCCGGCACGGCCGACGACTCCATCACGGTGACCATCAAGGAGACGGGCGACCGCGAGACGGTCTACACCTACGGCGGATACCTGCGCCGCTACATCGCAGAGTGCAGGCAGGCAGGTGCCCACCTCATCCTGATGAGCCTCACCCCGCGCGACGACTACGACCAGCAGACGGGCAAGATTGTGCGCAAGCCGCAGACGGGCTGGGCGGCACTGGTGGCCGCCGAAGAGGGGGTGCCCTTCGTGGATCTCAACGAAATCAGCGGACGCAAGCTCGACACCTACAGCCACTGGAAGGAGAAATACCACTTCTACGGCGACCACATACACACCAGCTACTGGGGTGCAGAGATGAACGCGCGCTCGGCGGCCGAGGGCATCATGGCCAGCCGCAACCCCGCACTGGCTCCGCTGCAGGCCATGATGACGGGCGTGAGCCTGCCCGTGTGGCCCGTGGAGCGCAGGGAGGGCAAGCCCGTGGTGTGGATTACGGGCGACTCAACAGTGAAAAACAAGGACAGCGAGAAGGACGGCATGTGGGGATGGGGCGCACTGGCCGCCACGGTGTTCGACACCACGAAGTGCACACCCTACAACGCCGCCATGGCCGGACGCTCCACACGATCCTACATCCGCGAGGGCCGGTGGGAGAAGGTCTACAACGCCCTGCAGCCTGGCGACTTCGTTCTCATACAGTTCGGACACAACGACATCTGCCCCATCAACGACAAGAAGGAGCGCGGTGTCATCCCCGGCACGGGCGACACATGCCATGTCTACCGCATGGAGAACGACGGCCGCTACGAGCTGGTCTACTCCTTCGGCTGGTATCTGAAGAAGATGATTGACGACACACGCGAGAAAGGGGCCACACCCATCCTCGTGTCGCTCACCACACGCAACGAGTGGCCCGGCGGCCACGTGGAGCGCCGCAACGACTCCTACGGCAAGTGGTACCGCGAGGTGGTGGCCGACACTGGCTGCGAGTTCGTGGATGCTCACAACCTCATTGCCGACTGGCTCGACAAGCACTACAAGAGCAAGGAGAGCGCTGCCGAATATTTCAACCATGACCATACCCACACGTCATACAAGGGTGCCAAGAACAATGCCAAGATGATTGCCAAGGGCATCAAGCTCATCAGCAGTCCACTGGCCAAATACCTGAAATAACACCCACGAGCCATGATTGACCGCGCTACAGTAGAGAAAATCAAGGAGGCCGCCAACATTGTGGAGGTGGTGTCGGAGTTTGTGACCCTCCGCCGCTCGGGGGCCAACTACAAGGGCTTGTGCCCTTTCCACAACGAGAAGACACCGTCGTTCTACGTGTCGCCGGCGCGCGGCACGTGCCACTGCTTCGGATGCGGCAAGGGCGGCAGTCCCGTGACGTTCATCATGGAGCACGAGCAGATGACCTACCCCGAGGCCCTCAGATGGCTGGCCAACAAGTATCACATCGAGATACACGAGCGCGAGCTGACCGACCGCGAGCGCGAGGAGCAGAGCCAGCGCGAGTCGATGTTCATCATCAACGAGTGGACGGCCACTTATTTCGAGAACCTGCTCCACTCGCCCGCCAACGGCGACGACATCGGCATGCAGTATTTCAGAAGCCGCGGCTTCCGCGATGACATCATCAAGAAGTTCCGACTGGGCTACGACCTGCCCAACCGCTTCAAGCTCGCACAGGCGGCAACCGAGCAGGGATACAAGGCCGACTTTCTCGTCAAGACGGGCATCTGCTACCAGAACGACCACGGCGAGCTCATCGACCGCTACGCCGGACGCGTCACCTTCCCGTGGATTGGGGTGAACGGCAAGGTGGTGGGCTTCACGGCACGCGTGCTCGACTCGCGCACCAAGGGTGTCAACCAGAAATACGTCAACTCGCCCGACAGCGACCTCTTCCACAAGGACCACGAGCTCTACGGCATCTTCCAGGCCAAGAAAGCCATTGCACGCGAGGACCGCGTCTACATGGTGGAGGGACAGGCCGACGTCATCGCCATGCACCAGTGCGGCCTCGAGAACACCGTGGCCAACTCGGGAACGGCGCTCAGCATGCACCAGATACACATGCTCCACCGCTTCACCTCCAACATAACGCTCATCTATGACGGCGACGCGGCGGGCATCCACGCTGCACTACGAGGCACCGACATGCTGCTCTCCGAGGGCATGAACCTCAACGTGCTGCTGCTGCCCGGCGGACAAGACCCCGACGAGTTTGCGCGGTCGCACACCGCAGCCGACTTCCGGCAGTACATCGACGACCACCAGGTGGACTTCATACAGTTCAAGACCGACCTCATGCTCCGAAACGAGCGCGACCCCAAGAAGCGGGCAGAGGCCATCAACTCCATCGTGGAGTCGATCTCCGTCGTGCCCAACCAGATCCTGCGCGACACCTACATCCACGACTGCTCGCAGCGCATCGGCCTCAACGAGAGCACGCTCATCAACCAGATGAACAACTTCATACGCAACCGGCAGGCCGGCACCACGGCCCAGCGGCAAGACCATGCCCCCGCAGGGCCACAGACGCAACCCGACACCGGGGCCACGCCGGCTGCCACACCAACGCCGCTGCAACAGGTCTCGAAGGTCAGCATGCTCATCACACAACTCGTCATCAGGCACGGCGAGCGCATCATCATGGACGACGTGGAGGGCGAGGACGGACAACACTACAGCCTGACCGTTGCGCAATATGTCTTCTACAACCTCACGGCCGACCACCTGTCGCTGGGCAATGAACTGCTCGACCGCGTGCTGAGCGAGGCGGCGGAGCACTGCGCCGACCCGTCATTCGTGGCGGAGCCCTACTTCATCAACCATGAGGACATCAACATCAGCAAGCTGGCCACTGATCTGAGCATGGACCGCTACCACCTCTCGCAGCCCAAGACGGAGGGTCCCGACAATGAGGAGGCCAGACGACAAGCCCTCCAAAACGAGACCGAAGACCTGCGCGGCCGTTCCATCCACCTGCTGCTCGACTTCCGCATGGACTATGTCGAGGCACAACTCAAAAAGCTGCAGACGGAGATGAAGACGTTGGGCAACGACATGGAAAAAATCAAGGAGCACATGGAGAACTACCGCGACATGCAGAACCTGCGCAACCAGCTGGCCCGACAGCTGGGCAGCAACATCATCGCCTGAGACCGCAGGAAAAACCAAGTCCGACAAACGGACAAGGGGGCATAAAAACAACAGAGTATGACAGAAATAGCGATCATCGTCATCTTGTGGGCTATCTTGTACATCATAGCCTTCGTCTTCCTGCCCGCATGGCGCAAGCGCCACGATGCGGACAAGGGACTCTATGCGCGGTCGCAGGACGACAACAAGCTCAGCGTCAACTATGCCCTCAAGCAAATGAACTGCAAGGTGAAATGGATGGAGGACCATGGCGACCTCGTGGCACGCTACGCCTACCAGGGCGGACACTTCAACATACGCCTGGAAAAGGACTCACCCTACATCCGTCTCTCCTTCTTCTATTTCTTCGAAACCGTGCCCCATCACCTCGAACTGGTGAGGGAGGTATGCAACCAGTGCAACCTCAACACAGAGACATGCCGCGTCGTCTACACCATCAACGACGAGACAGCAGTCATCGACATGCACATCGTCTGCTCGCTGATGGTCACCGACAACACCGTGAAAGAGGTGCTCGAACGCGCCATGGGCAACACGTTCAAATGGCAGAACGTGTTCATCAGACGCTTCAATGAGCTTTTGCCCGACCACGCCAAGACTCCCGGACAAGATGCCGAGAAGGATGCGGCCACACTGCAGCACGAGACGTTCCTTCTGCGCGAAATGGAGATGACGCACCAAAATACCGAATTCGACGGCCATCAAGGGCAAGACAACGTCTGCCGGCTGGGGCAACTGCTCAACGCAGCCATGGGACTGACCGACATCGTGCCCGCACATTTCGTGGCCTATGACGACAAGGGGCGGACGGTGCTCGATGACACCGACGACATCCTCAACTTCGACATCTCACGGCCGCTCATCTCCGAAGGGACCTTCCGAAGCGCAGCGGCACTGGCCCGGCTCGATTTCTACGATCCGAGAGACCCCGTGAAGATGCGTCACCTGACCCTGGACTTCGAACAGGAGGATGCCACACACGACACGCTCTTCTACCGCATCACACTGTCGCTGGCACCCGTCGCACCCTGCCGGAGCGTCGAGACATCCGTCAGCAGGGCGCCCAAGCGGCAGGTCAGCGTGCTGCTCGGCTACGACCTCACACCTCCCGAGGAACGGCTGAAGAAGTTCAGATACCTCTGGAAGGAAGCACAGGCCAAAGTCAGCAGCGGAAACACCGGCGAACTGAGCGAGGATGAGCGGACGCTCGTCAACATGCAGTCGCCCGATGTGGGCATCATGGTTTACAATGCACGCATGCTCTTCGAACAGAAAAGGTTCTATGAAGCTATCGGATGGCTCGAGAGGATCTACGGCATCGTTGCCACAAAAACGGAAGGCCATAAGCAATGCGGAAAGCGCGAAAGGCAAACGCTGTACTTCATGCTCGGCGTATGCTACGGCTGCCTGAGGCAGTATGAAAAAGCAATCTACTACCTGCAACAGACCGAGCCATTCGCAAACCAAGAGGGAACGGAGGCTTATGTCAACTGCCTGGTGAACCAAAAGGACCACCGCGCACTCCACATCATCGACAACCTGATCAACTTCCTCCGCGAGACGACAAGCCAAAGCGACGACGAGGAGAGCCGCGACAAGCCGAAACTGCAAGCATCATCCGCACAGGTGGAGCACATCTACTGTTTCCTGTTGAGACGGAAGGCTTACCTGCTCGTGGCCACAAAAAACTACGATGAAGCCGAGCGACTCCTCAAGCAGATGCTCAACAACCCCAAAAACAGCGACTTCGCACTAAGAGAACTGGCCTACATCCAGCGAAACAGGGAGAAACAAACGGACGGATAACCTCCTGCACCATCCGAAGGACATAGACCCTGCAAACAAAACAACTTATCTTTTTCACCGTCACTAAACAGCATAGGCAATGTATTATATAGAAAAAGAATTCGAAATCTCGGCCAGCCACCACCTCTGCTTGTCGCATGAGGGCAAATGCACACGGATGCATGGGCACAACTGGCACGTCACCGTCTACTGCAAGGCGCGCGAACTCAACCAATACGGAATGGTCGAAGAGTAATAAGGCGATTATGTTGGAGTACCTTCGCGACATCTGGCTTGTCATCTATGCCGTCGTTGTCCTCGGAGTGATGGGACGCATCATCATGGACAACCGCGAACCGGCAAAGACTATGGCGTGGGTGCTCGTGCTATGGTTCCTGCCTCTGCTGGGCATCGTGCTCTATTTCTTCTTCGGACAGAACACACGCAAAGAGCGGCTCATCAGCCAGCGGTCGCTCGACCAGCTCACCAAGCGGTCTATGCTCGAGTTTGCCGAACAGAAAGACCTGCGCCTGCCAGAGGCGCACAGACCCCTGATGCAACTCTTCAACAGCCAAAGCATGGCCCTGCCCTTCAAGGACAACACGGTGGAAATCTACACCAGCGGCTATGAGTTCTTCCCGGCCTTGCTGCAAGCCATCAGCCAGGCCACTGCACACATTCACCTCAGCTCCTACATCTTCTGCGACGACCCGCTGGGACGGCTCATCGCCGACGCCCTCATCGACAAGGCGCGCGAAGGCGTGGAGGTGCGCGTCATCTATGACGACGTGGCCTGCTGGCGCGTAGACAACAACTTCTACGAGCGCATGCGCAACGAAGGCATCGAGGTTCACCCTTTCATGCCCGTGAAATTCCCGGCCTTCACATCCAAGATGAACTACCGCAACCACCGCAAACTATGCGTCATCGACGGACGGGTGGGCTTCATGGGCGGCATGAACATCGCCCTGCGCTATGTCAAGGGGACCAAGACGCAACCATGGCGAGACACCCATCTGCGCGTGGAGGGAGGCGCTGTCTACGGCATCCAGCGTGCGTTCCTGGTGGACTGGTATTTCGTGGACCGCACGTTGTTCAGCGACCGGAAATACTATCCGCCTCTCAACCCGTCCATCAACAACAACTGCCTGGCACAGATTGTCACGAGCAGCCCCATCACACCGTGGCCCGAAATCATGCAAGGCTACGTCCGTATCCTGCTCGAAGCCAAGCGGTACGTCTACATGGAGAGCCCTTATTTCCTGCCCACTGAGCCCATCCTCTTCGCCCTGAGAACGGCTGCGCTCGCCGGTGTCGACGTGAGGCTGATCATACCGCAGAAAAGTGATTCGAAAATCCTGGACTGGTCCACCATCTCATACGTCATGGAGACGCTCCAAGCCGGCGTGAAGGTCTACCTCTATCAGGCCGGCTTCAACCACTCCAAACTGCTCGTTTGCGACGACTGCATATCCACTGTCGGCAGCACCAACATCGATTTCCGCAGCTTTGAGCACAATTTCGAATCCAACATCTTCTTTTACGATGAAGGGATGGCGCTCCGCCTGAAGCGCGTTTTCCTCGATGACCTGGCGCAAAGCCGGCCTATCGAGGAAATGAAACGCGTGGAAAACAGACCCTTCGCCAAGCGGTTGGGAGAAAGCCTGCTGCGACTGCTCAGTCCGTTGCTATAGCAAATGCCGACCCTACGATGCAGAGAGACGGACACATCAACCCGCTTCAAGTACGCCACATTATATATTTTACACAAATTTAATAGTCTATCCGTATGGTTATTACGGATTTTTTCCTAACTTTGCACACGATAAATCTTGAACCATATTTAAAGGATTAAAAGATGAAAATAGAAAAAATTCATGCTCGCGAGATCCTTGACTCTCGTGGCAACCCGACAGTGGAAGTAGAAGTAACATTGGAAAATGGTGTGATGGGCCGCGCCAGCGTGCCCTCAGGCGCTTCTACCGGTGAGAACGAAGCCCTCGAGCTTCGCGACGGCGACAAGAATCGTTTCCTCGGAAAGGGTGTCTTGAAAGCTGTTGCCAATGTCAACGACGTCATCGCTCCCGCCCTGAAGGGTTGGGATGTGTTCGATCAGCGCGGCCTCGACTATAAGATGCTGGAGCTCGACGGCACTCCTACCAAGAGCAAGCTCGGCGCCAACGCCATCCTCGGCGTGTCACTCGCTGCCGCCCACACGGCTGCCGCTGCCCTTCACATGCCTCTCTACCGCTACATCGGCGGTAGCAACAGCTACACATTGCCCATCCCGATGATGAACATCATCAACGGTGGTGCTCACTCTTCTGCCCCCATTGCCTTCCAGGAGTTCATGATCCAGCCCCGCTCTGCCAAGAGCGAGAAGGAAGCCATCCGCTGCGGCGCTGAGGTGTTCCACGCCCTGGGCAAGCTGCTGAAGAAGCGCGGCCTCTCTACCGCTGTAGGTGACGAGGGCGGCTACGCTCCCGCACTCAACGGCATCGACGACGCTCTCGAGAGCATCTGCCAGGCCATCAAGGACGCTGGCTACGAGCCGGGCAAGGACGTGACCATCGCCATGGACTGTGCCGCATCCGAGTTCGCTACCCTGAAGGACGGCAAATACTACTACAACTACAAGCAGCTCAAGAACGGCATGCCCAAGGATCCTAACGGCCAGGAGCTCGACGACGAGGGCCAGATCGCATTCCTCGAGGAGCTCTGCAGCAAGTATCCTATCGCCTCTATCGAGGACGGTCTCGACGAGAACGACTGGGAAGGCTGGCAGAAGCTCACCGCCAAGCTGGGCGACAAGGTTCAGCTCGTCGGCGACGACCTCTTCGTGACCAACACCAAGTTCTTGGAGAAGGGCATCAAGCTGCACGCTGCCAACGCCATTCTGATTAAGGTGAACCAGATTGGCTCACTGACCGAGACGTTGGAGGCCATCGAGATGGCTCACCGCCACGGTTACAACACCGTCACCTCTCACCGTTCAGGCGAGACGGAGGACACCACCATCTCCGACATCGCAGTGGCTACCAACAGCGGTCAGATCAAGACTGGTTCTATGAGCCGCACCGACCGTATGGCCAAGTACAACCAGCTCATCCGCATCGAGGAGCAGCTTGGCTCAGAGGCTGTCTATGGCTTCACACGCCTGGACCGTTCTCTCTAACTCGGGTTTCTGTAAACTGAAATACCATTCCCCACTGGCAGGTTGCCAGTGGGGATTTTTTTTGCCGGAGGGAAACCATCAATCTCGGTCTTCTCCTTCCAGCGTCATCTCTCTTCCCAAGTACTCGCGCGGTGAGACCCCAATATCTTTCTTGAAGCACGTTGAAAAATATTTCGGGTTGCTGTATCCCACACGTGCAGCCAACTCACCGATGCGTATGCTTGGATTCTCCGTCAGTATCTGGCAGGCAGCCTTCATGCGTATGCCACGTATGAACGATGTGGAATCTTTTCCCGTCAGTATCTTGAGCTTGCGGTAGAGTGTGGCGTGCGACGCCCCGACCTCGTCCATCATGTCGCGGTGGGTATAATTCTCGTCAGCTATGTGGTTGTTGACCGATTCTGTACACTTGCGCAGAAACTCCTTGTCCGTCATGGCCATCTCCCGCGCTTTTCCCACAGCCTCCTGCATGGCTCTGTCGTCTTCCGACTGACCTAACTGGTTCAGCGTGTCAATCAGCTTGTCGGTTTGGCTTGCCATCATGTAGGCAGACGCCTGCAAGGCGGGCCTGACGCGTTTCTGCAGGTCATGGGCCAGCCCGCTGATGAGCGTCACGGGTGTCATGAACTCATGGATAACACGGGTGTAGAACTGCACCATCTTGTTGTATTGCTCGTTGAGTTGACGCTTTTCCCAAGCCGACTTTTCCAGTTGCAGCCTGATGCGCCTGTGCTTAGACCTATTGCGCACCACGGCCACGACCAGTGCCACAAGCGCTATGGCATAGGCCGCTTTGGCCCACCATCTCCACCACCATGGCTGAACAATCTCAAAGGTCACCGTCTGCACCACGCCCCAATTTCCTTGTCCGGGCTCGTACACACCGTAATGCAAAACATATTTTCCCGGCGACAAATGGTTGTAGCGTATGAGGTTGTCGCCCATGTCGGTCATCTGGACGCTGTCATCTACGCCGTCGAGCTTGTAGCAGTAGCGCACGGATGACTCGTTTCCATAGTCGAACGTAGAGAAAGCCACAGAAAATGTGTTTTGCCTGTGGCTGAGGCGGAACCATCCATCGGTCTTCTGAAAGCAAACACTTTCTCCTCCGGCCACCACATCAGTTATGGCCGTCCGTCTTCCGGCTTGCCTATTACGTCCCGTCGGGCTCACTCTGACGAGCAGATGCCGGTTGACGATGCAGACGGTTCCATCATCCAGGCGTGTACTGATGGCGTTGCCGAAATAATGGGTTGGCAGTCCATCATATTGCGTGTAGAGTCGTTGGAAAGCCACATCCCCCTCCTTGTTGAGCCGCAACTGCATGATACCATAGTTGGTGGTCAGCCAAAAGTCATTGTTTCTGTCCACCTCCATGCTGTGAACATTGTCGCCCCTGATGCCATAACGTGCGCTGACAGACTGGAACGCATCTGTCTTGGCATCATAGAGCAGCAGGCCCGGCTCGCTGGTAGTAGCCCATATCCGTCCTGCACTGTCATCCACGATACGGTAAATGCCGCCTATCTGATAAGGCCCGTAAGCTGAGTGACTGTCGGTCAGGGCACTCAGCCTGGCGGGCTGCCTATCCCCGCGCACCCCTACTTTGGTGTAAAGCGTAAGGCGTGCACGGCGCAGGTCATCATCACGGAAAGTCACTCGCACAATGCCTCCAACAAGTCCGAGCCACAGTTCCCGGTCACTTGTACGGTTCATCGTGAGGATGTGCGTTTGCCGGATGTCCGTTGTTCCGATGTGACGGACGAGTTGTCCATGTTGCATATCGGGCGTTACGAGATACAGGCCGCTCCATGAGGCCATGAGCATCCTACCCGAAGGCAGCTCTGCCAAAGCATAACAGTCGTTGTGGTGCAGCCATGGCGTTCGCCCTGCCAGCAGGTGCCTTTCGAGCCTGCCATTGCGGTAAATATAGGTTCCGTCGGTAAGCGTGCCTACAAAGAGCCGGCCGTCTGAAGCTTCATACAAACAGTTGATGTCTCGGTGATGAGCCAGCAACGCAGTGTCAGGCTGATGCCTGATGGCCAGTTGCGACATGAGTGCACACGTATTCCGCAAGAAAGTGGGCCGCTCCGTGCGGAAGGGCACGCCTCCGTAACGGTTGAGCCAAATGCCTTCACCATCGGTTGCCGCCCAAAGGTTTCCTGCATGGTCTTCGAAGAGACGCGCCACCACCTTCCCTGCCATGTGTGTGGTGAGCCTCCCATCCTGGCCCAGTGCCACGACCCCATTTTCTGTGCCCACATACAAGCACCGGCGCTTGTTGCTATAAAGCAGCGAACGGACGGCAGCGCACTTGACACCCTCCATCGCTTGCAGCCTCTTGCCGTCATACAGGTAGAGACCCTTACCCTGGGTGCCTATGATGATTTTCCCGCCATCCACCATCGTGGCCGTCGTAGGGCCGATGTTTTCCGTTCCCCGCAGACGAGTGCATAGCCTCCCGTCTGCCGTTATGCGGTAGACGCCATCGGTTGCCGTAACCGCCACACCGCCCCCAGGCAAACGGACGATGTCCCGGACGGAGAGATTCGGCAGGCCACCTTGCCTGTAGCAACGCGCTTGCTGCCCGATACGATACAACCCTCTGCTTGTGCCCACCCACAGCGTATGCCCGTCCATGCACAGGGCACCAATGAAATCGTTGGCCTTGAAGTGGCGCGAGGTGATTTGCCGCGTGCTACAGGAATAGATGTTGAGCCCAAAAAAGGAACCGGCATATACATGACCGTTGTCATCGGCGCACAGACTGCGTATGTCGCACGAACTGAAACCATGCGGTCTGTCCATGTCGTTGCGATACTGCTTCATGTTGTAGCCGTCGTAGCGCACCAAGGCCAGCCGAGTGCCAAACCACATGAATCCCTCAGAGTCCTGGGCAATCGATGTAGTTTCCTCACAAGGCAAGTTGTCTATATGTTGCCAGTACTCCTGTGCGCCGACCGGTTGGAGAAGGTACAACCAGAGCAACAGGATGCAGTATGTCCTATAGATGTTCATGTTGCAAATGTAGGCATTTCCGTTCAATTTGAGTTTGCCAATAGACTCAAAATGTATCATTTTTGCCCCATGAACTCATATCAGACCATTTTGAACACAAAACAGTCTCCTACACAACAAAGACTGAAGTAAATTTGGGCCAAACTTTTCACGCAAACCTACAAACTTATGAAAACAAGAACAAAGACTCTGTTGCTTGCTGCATGGGTGAGCCTGACAGCTAGTGCCTCATCTGAAATAGTGGAGACACGCACGCTCGGGTTGGTCAATCCCATCGGCATAGAGAGCACACCTCGATTCAGCTGGAAGGTGAAATCCGACCAGCGCGGCTACCGCCAGCAAGCCTATGAGATTACAGTATCCGAGTCTGGCGGCTCCACAGTATGGACAAGTGGCAAGGTGTCCAGTACGCGTCAGGTTGGCGTGCGCTACGAAGGGCCTGCCCTAAAGAGCCGCACGCAATACGAGTGGCAAGTGGTGGCCTATGACACCAGCGGACAAGCATCGACCACTGGTACGGGTACCTTTGAGACAGCCCTTCTCGATGAAGCCGAATGGACAACCGCCAACTGGATAGCAGCCAAGGCACCGTCGTGCAAGGCAAAGGTCGAAATAGTGCCCGAGGGGGGCATGAAACAAGCCCGCTATCTGAAGCTTGACGTGCAGTCGTCGGGTCCTCACGCCGCTGCGGATCCCAACTATGGCTTTGTGCAGTTGGCCGAGTTGGAGATTTATGATGCCGAAGGCACGAATGTAGCGCGCACCGCGACATTCACTGCCACTTCCTCGTGGGAACTCACCAACTATGGCTGGAGCATCGACTATCTGCACGACGGTGTGGTGTCGGGCGGTTCCACCAATGGTTTCACCACGCCTCAGAATGTAACCGCCACGACCATCGTGGCCGACCTGGGTGCCGTGACCGATGTGACGCGCATCATTCTCTATCCGCGTCAGGACGCAGCAGCTGTGGGTAACACCGAGCAAGCAGCCAACTTCCCAAGCACGTACACGCTCTCGGCAGCGACATCCGATGGCGACTATTCGCCAATCTATGAGACAAAGGATGCCCAGCCACCCACTTACACCAATGACACCAACATTCCTTACTTAGGCCGCACCTTCACAATCGACAGTACACAAAAGGTCGTCGCAGCGCGGCTCTACGCCTCAGCCATAGGCGTGTTCACCATGCGCCTCAACGGAAAGCCCGTCACCGACAATGTACTGGAGCCCGGCGAGAGTGCGTTCGACAAGCATGTGCTTTACAGCACCTATGATGTGACCCAACTGCTTGCGGAGGGGCGCAACACGCTCCTGGCGCAAGTGGCCGGCGGCATCGCCAACATGAGCACGATGTCCGACCGATTTGTAAAACCCGAGTTAGCCTCCAACACAGCCACTACGTCATTGCGCGCACTCCTGTATGTGACTTTCGAAGACGGCACTGAACTATGCGTGCCCACAGACGAAGCGTGGGGAACACACGCCTCCCCCACCACAGGCAGCAACTGGTACGGCGGCGAAGACTACGATGCACGACTGCTGCCCAGCGACATCTATGCTACAGGCTACGACGTAAGCACATGGGAGCAATGCATGGTGGTGCAACCCACGTTCTGTGCGCCCAGCGTGTCGGCCAACACCCTGTCCGTCGGACAGATGCGGGCACGCGAGTATGAGCCGTTGCGTGTAGTGGAAAGCTGGACGGCCGTGAGCGTCACGCGTAACGCTTCCGGCAACTATCTCGTGGACTTCGGCCAGAACTTCGCCGGCACCTATTCCTTCACCCTCAAGGCACCCGCCGGCACCAAGATAACCCTCTACGACTCGGAACTGCAGGATAACGGTGCATGCAAATTCGAGTACATGTACCAGCCCAACGGAGCATCCAACCGTACGCTCGACACCTATGTGTTCCGGGGCGATGAGAAAGGCGAGACGTGGGGTCCGGAATTTATGTACCATGGCTTCCGTTACCTGGAGATAAGCGGCCTTGAGGAAGCCCCCGCCCCAGAAGCCTTCACAGCCAAGCGCATCCGTTGCGCCATGGATGTGGCCGGCAGCTTCCACACCAGCAACACACTGCTCAATGACATTCACACCATTTGCTACCGTGGCATGGAAAGCCAACTCTACAACACCGTCACCGACTGTCCGCACCGGGAAAAGCTGGGATGGCTCGACGTGCCCAATCTCATGTACCAGTCACTGTCCTACAACTTTGATGTCAAGTCACTACTTGCAAAAGTGGTCATGGACGCATTCGACTCTCAAGGCGCCAACCACTATGTGCCAAGCACCGTACCCCATTTCATGCGTGCCTATGACGATGACCTCAACTGGGGTGGCGCGGCCATCACCATTCCCTGGCGGCACTACAAGATGTATGGCGACGCTGACTTGATGACGCAATACTACGACCAGATGGCATCGCTGATCGACTACTACTCCTCGCTTGCCGACAACCACATCATCCGCAACTACAGCGTCTTGTCCGACTGGGGACAGGAAACCAGCGGTCTGGCTCAACCCACATCATCACCCTTCACCCTCACCTGCACCTATTATTATTTGCTCAACGCCATGGCCGAGGTGGCGCAGGCCCTCGGACACTCGACCGATGCCGACCGATGGACAGCAGAGGCTGCAGAGGTGAAGAAAGCATTCAACGCGCGCTTCTTCAGCAATGGTGTCTATGAGTATGGCAACCAGGCCAACTACGGCATGGCTCTCTACTATGGTCTCGTCGACGACGCCGATGTTCCCGCGGTAGCGCAAGCCCTGGCCACGGCCGTCAAGGAGAGCGGCTACTGCATCAAGACAGGCGAGGTGGGTCTGCGTCCCACACTGATGTCGCTGGCCGAGCATGGCTACAACGACGTGGTATACCGCATGGCCAACAAGACCACCTATCCCAGTTATGGCTACTGGATCAAGCAAGGTGCCACCACATCGCTCGAATACTGGGACATGTCGCTCAGCCAAAACCACTGTATGATGGACCACATAGAAGAGTGGTTCTTCTCTCAGCTCGGTGGCATCAGCGATGCGGGCAACGGCTATGAGACCGTGCGCATAGCTCCCTGGATACCTGCCGACATGGCAGAGGCCGACATAGCCACCATGACTCCGCGCGGCAGCGTGGGCATGGCATGGCAGCGCACTTCGCAAACCACCACCTACCGGCTTTCCGTGCCGGCCGGGGCCAAAGCCTTGGTGACATTGCCCATCATTGGCAACAAGCAGCTGAAGGAAGGGCGCGTAGCTCTGGAGGACGTGGAGGGTGTGTCCGATGTGCAGCATGCCGACACGTTGGTGACCTTCACGCTGGGCAGCGGCGACTACGAGTTTTTCCTTGACGGCAGCACGCTTGAGGAGCCGCAGGAAGACCCCGACAAGCCCCGCGGCGAGGACGTGACGGCGCTTTACCTGCTCAATCCGGGCTTTGAGGAGAAAGACACGAATGTCGTTCCATGGGCACCCACCCACTGGACGCTGTCTTTCCCCGATACCGATGGGAATTGGGGTGCTTTGAGCACCAGTGACCAACGCAGCGTGAACCCCACAGAGGGCAAGTACGACTGGCACATTTGGTACAACAACGACTATGTGTCGGTACGCCTGTCGCAGGCTGTCAGTCTGCCGGCCGGCGACTATGACCTCTATGGCGACCTGCGCTGCGTAGACAACCAGGCCATCACCGGAAGCCAACGGCTTTTTGCCGTGGTCGGCACACAACAGAACGCCGACACCGTCTATTCTGAACCTTACAACAATGACCAGACCGTCAATATCAACGTGAAGGACAATGAGAATCTGCAAAACTGGCGCACACTGTGCCTGACCTTCTCGTTGCCTGAGGAAGAAACGGTCACGCTCGGTTACGACTGTCCCAAGGCAGATGGCGCTGCCACGATGGGGGGCTTTCAGGCAGACAATATGCGCCTGTTCATCGTGAAAACCGGGACAGGCGTGACGAAGCCCGAAATGCCGGAGAACCAGCCTGTTCGCTTCTACACACTCACAGGCATGCAGGTGCCGTCGCCACAAGCCGGCCAGCCTGTCATACGCTTCCAAGGTGGCAAGGGCATTAAAATCTTGCCCAGATAAACAGGACAATAATTATAAATTCAAGTTTCGGATTTACAACGCATGAGCCGATGCGGGCTGAAAGCCCAGCAAT
>CAVIOP010000052.1:0-15888 GCA_963644485.1 bacterium
CGTCTTTTCGGCCAAAGGACCGGTTGCTGACTTTCAAGCCCATTTTCAGCATATAGATTGTCCGCTTTTTTTGTGGTGCAATGCATAGCCACCGGCAACTCATGATAGTTGCAGCCATAGACGTCTTGCCTTTATAATACCTATTTTACCGCTACATATTTCTGTAGTCTGCTATTAGGTTTGTCTGGAACAGTCATAACTATTTTGGTTCCCAAAATGTCATCAATGTATTTTGCCTTCACCTTTTTCTTGTTGGCTGCACCTAAGAAACAAGCGATTTCCCGTAAAGATTTTGGTTCAGAACAAAATTCAATGATTCTTTCCTGCAGCGTCATTACATTAGGACCAAACGGACGATGTTCTAACATCTGACGGGTACCCGACTGGTACCCGTTTCCCTTCTGACTGGTACCCGACTGGTGCCCGTTTCCCTTCTGACTGGTACCCGACTGGTACCCGGCATCATTTCGACTGATACCCTTAAAGACTGTTACAGTAAAGGCGGTCAGTAGATTAACAACTGTGCAGGAGTGGAATATTGTTTTTCGTATTGCATGCAATAACGGTAAGTACAAAAATAAAACGACCCGCCGATTTAAGCATTGCTAAGAGGCTTGGCGGGTTCTTGTGTTGCAAATGTACACATTATGTTTGATTTCACCAAATGTTTTAGAAGGAATCTTTCTTTTGCGGCACATTTTTAAGAGTACAGGGACATTTGCCTACATCGATATCCCGTTGCCATTTTTCTTTTTCGGTACTGCACCCAGTCCAATCTTCTGCGTGCCATCTCAGTTCGTGAGTTGATCAGCTGCACCGTTGGAACCTCCGAGGGTGACCCCATCATCCGCCTTCTCCGCATACTGGCCAAAGTATCCGAGACACGTGTCGCGCCACTCCCTGGCACTGGCCGCCTGCTCGCGCAGCAACGCCTCGACACGCCGCCAGCGGCTTCCGTCGGCATCACCGTGGGCCGTCTCCTCGTCCCTGAGCGACTGCCAGACGGGCAGGTAGCCCTCGACGGCTTTCACGCCGCGGTCGTAGTGGGTGCGGAGATTGTGCCAGAGGGTCTGTCCGTTCTTCATCTTGTAGTTCCATCCGACGTGGTGGAACCACAGCAGGTACTCCTCGGGACACGTGTCGAGGTTGTCGTAGAGCGTGCGGTATGGCTCGCGATACTGCAGTGTGGCGCCCGACCCGCGGGAAGAACGGTCGAAGCCCACTCCTGCCGTGTCGGCTTTGTGATAGTAGACGGGGCACCACTCGAGCGGATAATCGGCTTTGTAGCCGTCGGGCTCGGGACCGTAGTGGTGGTCGAAGCGGAAGATGTGGTGGAGGCCCAGGGGCATCATGTAGTCGACACAGTCGTCGCGGCTCTGCATCATGACCGGCCGCATCCGGTCCGTCAGCTCGCGGCTGTCGCCGAAGGTGAGGCGCAGCCATTCGTCGGCGATGCTGTCGGCGCTGAGTGTGGGGTCCCAGGCCAGGCGCCCGAAGGCATACCAGTTGGCCTGCGAGAAGTCGTGGCCGCACCAGTTGCGGTCGTCGCCGATGTTGCTCACGCCCGCTACGCCGCGCAGACGTGACGGTGCCACGAACCCGAGAAACTCCTTCCACATCGGGGCGAGGTAGACAAGATGGCGCGCCTGCCCGGTGTATTCCTGTGTGATCTGCCATTCGGCCATCTGGTCGGTGCGTGTCATCTGGTCGAAGACAGGTGCGTAGGGCTCTCGCGGCTGGAAGTCGAGCGGTCCGTTCTTGCTCTGCAGGATTACGTTGTCGGCAAACAGTCCGTCGAGGTCCTTGAACTCAGAGACGGCCTGTTTCACGCGGTCCTCGCCCTTGTGCTTGGCTCCGTAGACAAACGACCGCCATATCACGGTGCCGCCGTGGGGATGCAGGGCCGCCGCAAGCATGTTGGCGCCGTCGGCATGCGAGCGCCCGTAGTCGAAAGGACCGGGCTGCCCTTCGGAGTTGGCCTTGACGAGAAAACCACCGAAGTCGGGTATCATCCTGTAGATCTCTTGGGCCTTTGCTTTCCACCACTGGCGTACGTCAGGGTCGAGCGGGTCGGCGGTCGTCGTGGCTCCGAGCGCCTTGGGCGTGCCGAAGTTGACCGAGAGATAGACGCGCAGGCCCCATGGGCGGAGGATGTCGGCGATCATCCTGACCGAGTCGAGATAGACGTGGGTGAGCATTTGCGGCGAGGCGTTCACGTTGTTGAGCACCGTGCCGTTGATGCCCACCGACGCGTTGGCCTTCGCGTAGGCGTCGATGCGCAGCGCCTGGGGCGACGGATGGTCGGTGAAGAAGGTCTCGGGACGCAGCCCGCAGTTCCAGAAGATGCTTCGGCCGGCGTAGCCGCGCTCGATGGTCCCGTCGAGGTTGTCCCAGTGGTTGAGCAGGCGGAGACGGAAGGCGGGTCTGAAGAGACTGTCCATCTCGTGCATCT
Organism: bacterium; assembly: GCA_963644485.1. Classification (GTDB taxonomy): domain Bacteria; phylum Bacteroidota; class Bacteroidia; order Bacteroidales; family Bacteroidaceae; genus Prevotella. The sequence continues at coordinate 2,453 of CAVIOP010000052.1, forward strand.
GGCCCAGCGCCGAGAGCCGTCGTGCGGTGAACTCGCCGTAGGTCAGACCAGCGCGTGTGGCGGCCCTGACAGTCAGACGGCCCTTCTTGTCGCAGACGAGGCGGAACGACCCGTCGTTGTCCATGCGTTTGTCGAGATGCGTGCAGACGGTGGGGGCTACAAGTGAAAGGCGTTCCAGCCACAGTCCGTGGCCGTCGTTGGCCTGGGACAGAAGTGACTGGAACGCCAGGATGAATGTAAGGATAAACTTGTGCAGACTTGTCATGTGAGTTTAGAGATAGGGTTTGGCGGCAAAGTTACGACAAGTCTGCCGCTTCGTCATTCCCTGATGTCTCTGTCTCTTTTCTGCAAGTCTCATAATATTCGGTGGGGTTCATGCCGAAATGCTTTTTGAAGGCGGTGGAGAAGTGAGCGCGGTTGTTGAATCCCACGGAGTAGGCCACCTGCGTGACATTGATTGAGCCTTCCCTGATGAGCTTGGCCGCCTGCTCCAGCCGTAGGTTGCGGATGAAGTCGGAGGTTGATATGCCGGTGATCTCCTTCATCTTGCGGTGCAGGTGTGCGCGGCTGATGCCCACGACTTCGGTGAGCATCTCCACGTTGAAGTCGGGGTTCCGGAGGTTGTCGTTCACACATTTCATGATGCGCTCCATCAGTGCGTCGTTGTTGCCTTTCACGCTGATGTCCTGCACCTTGTCCTGCTGCTCCTGTGCGCCTGAGAATTTGCCGCGCAGGCGCCGCACGTTGTCCACGAGATTGTCGATGAGCACATGCAGCTCGTCCATGTCGAAAGGCTTGGCCAGATAGGCGTCGGCTCCGCGCCGGAAGCCCTCGAGCCTGTGGACCACGTCGCTCTTGGAGGTGAGCAGGATGACAGGTATGTGGCTGATGTTGGGGTTGCCCTTGATCTCCTTGAGCAGGGTGATGCCGTCCATGACGGGCATCATCACGTCAGAGATGACGAGGTCGTAGCTGTCGGTGAGCAGTTTGCCGAGGGCCTCCTTGCCGTCGTTGGCGATGGAGAACCGGTACCATGTGCCCAGCTCGCTGGAGATGTACTTGGGTATCTCGTTGTCGTCGTCGACCACGAGCACCCGCAGGTTGCGGTTGGCCGTGGTCTTGTGCTTCCCGCGGGCAGGCTCTGCAGCCAGCCCCGTCTCCATGAGTTCGCCGGGCAGGAAGTGGCTGTTGCCTTCGCGGAGCGTGACCTCGAAGCAGGCACCGTGGGTGCCGTCGTTGCGGTTGTAGGCCCGGATCTTGCCGTGGTGGAGTTCCACGATGGCCTGGCAGAGGTTGAGACCGATGCCTGTGCCGATGTGCTGTTCGCCCGACAGGTTCTTGCCTTGGTAGAACCTGTCGAACAGGCGGCTGGCGTCTCCCTTGCCCAGGCCGGGCCCGTTGTCGACCACCGTGAGGGTGACGATGCCGTCGCCGTGGCCCACGCGCACGTCTATCTGTCCTCCGTCGGGCGTGTATTTCATGGCGTTGGACAAGAGGTTTGCCACCACCTTGTCGAAGTTGATGCGGTCAATCCATACCTTCACCGCCACGTGCTCGGAGTGCCAGGGCTTGCCGTCGGCGTCGGTGAGACGGAGCGTGATGTGCTTCTCCTCGGCGTGGAACTTGTAAAGGCTGATGATGGGTGCCACGAAGCTGGCGAGGTCGGTCTCCTGACATTCCAGCTTGAGCTGCTTCTTGTCGATCTTCCGCTCGTCGAGGATTTGGTTGACGAGCATCATCAACCGCTGTGCATTGCGGTCGATGACGTCTATCTCTTCCGTACAGTCGGTGTTGCCGAGCTTCTTCTTCAACTTGGCGAGCGGCCCCATGATCAGCGACAGGGGCGAGCGGATGTCGTGTGTGGCATTGATGAGGAAGCGCATCTTCTGCTCGTCGAGGTCGGCCTTGCGCTTGCGCTCGTAGGTGAGCAGGACGAAGGCCAGCAGCGAGACGAAAAGGACGCAATAGATGGCGTAGGCCACCGTCGAGGCATACCATGGCGGCCTGACGGTGATCATGAGCGTTGTCGTGCGCTCCGAGAGGCTGCCGTTGTAGGAAGCGCGCACCTCAAGGGTGTAGGTGCCGGGCTCAAGCTTGTTGAACGGGATGGCGTTGACCCCCTCGTCGGTGTTGGTCCACTTGCCGCCGTTGATGCGGTAGGCATACGAGATGTCGGCCTGGTGCTTGAAGGTGAGCAGCGAGAACTCCAGGGTGAACGAGTTTTCGCTGTAGGGCAGGGATATGGTGCTGTCCAGACAGGGATGCCGCTTGCCGTCGACGATGAGGTTGGTGAGGTGTGCCTCGCCCACCTTGTCATGGTGGCGGTTGACTTCACGCGGATAGAACGTGGTGACGCCGCCGCTCGTGCCGTAGAGGATGCGGTCGTCGGCCATGCGCACCATGGCTCCCAGCACATACTCATGGCCGTCGAGGCCGCTGCCGCTGACATAGCCCTGGAACTGGCGCCTGTCAGCGTTCCACTGCCAGATGCCCATCGTGGTGCTGGCCCAGAGGTTGCCGTCGCTGTCGGCTGCCAATGAGCAGACCTGCTTGTCGTCGAGCACCTCGCTGCCAGGGAAGCGCGAGGTGCGCTTGCTCTTGGTATCATAGCGGTAGAGGCCGTTGTCGGTACCAATGACAATGTTGCCCAGCTGGTCGGCAGTGATGGCATTGGCCTGTATGTCGGGCAGGATGATGTCCCATCCGAGGTCGTCGAAGCGCAGCGTCAGGGTATTGAGGTTGCACACGCCGTTTGACGTGGCTATCCACAGGCGGTGGCCGCCGTCGAAGTAGAGCCCGCGCACCCAGTCGTTGCACAGACGCCCGCCGGTAGCCTTGCTGTTCATGTTGAGCGTTGTGACACTGCCGCTGCGGGTGTCAAGGACATACAGTCCCTTGCTGTAGACGGAGACGAAGAGGTGCCCCTGGCCGTCGTCGGCGATGCTGTAGACGCCCGCACCCTTAAACGCCATGCACTGCTGCGCGGTCCCCGTCTCGGGCTGGTAGGCGTAGAGGGCGTTGCCCGTCCCCAGCCAGTAGTTGCCGTTGCGGTCGCGGTAGATGATGCTGGTGCCGGCCGGCGCCTTGGGATGGGCGGTGATGTGGCCGAAGCGGTCGAAGCGGAAGACGCCGCTGTTCTGCACCACACACCACGTGTCGCCATTGTCGCCGTGGGCCAGTGACGACACGGCGCTGCCCGTGTTGTAGTTCTGCGACTCGAAGGTCCATGTGTCGAAATCCTTTTGCTCTTGGTCGGCCAGGAGCAGCAGACCTTTCTTATAGCAACTGGCCCACAGGTTCCGGTCCTTGTCCATGAGCAGGGCCCTGATGTAAGCGGCCTGCGGGGCAAACCCCCTGATGTTGACGCCGGGATAGGGCACGAAGTGCTTGCTGCCGCGCCAGGCCACGAGCACACCGCTCTCCGATGTGCCGACATAACTGTTGCCCTGGCTGTCGGTCATGGCGGCATTGATGGTGATGTTGCCGTCCAAGGCTCCGAAATCGTAACCCGCGTCGCTGATCTGTCCGGTGCGGTAGTCGTACTGGGCGATGCCGAACATGCAGGTGATGAGCAGCTTGTCGCCCCGCTGGGTGAAGGCGACAGGAGCTCCGCAGGGCGACTGGTAGCGCGTGAGGGTCACGCGACCGCCCTCCTTGTGGTAACGGCTGAATGTCGAGTGGTGGCTGGATTGCCAGAGGTCTCCGTTGCGGTCTTCATAGAGATGGACGAAGAACTCGTCGGAGCCACGCTGCCGGTACTGGGTGAGAGCCGTCACCGTGTCCGTTCCCCGGCCGACGGCATAGAGCCCGTAGCCGGCCGAGCCGATGAGGATGTCGCCCGTGCGGCTCTCGATGATGTCGGAGACGCGCAGGGTGCGGCCGCCCGGCATATGATAGTGGTGGAACGAGTCGCTGCCGTAGTCGTATCTCATGAGCCCTTTGGAGCTGCCTATCCACAGACGCCCCTTGCTGTCGACAAGGAAGTCGACAATGGTGTTGTGGTTGATGGTCGTGGTGTCGGCGTCGTCATGGAGATAGTTGACAAAATGGTAGCCGTCGAAGCGGCTCAGACCATAGTCGGTGCCTATCCAGATGTAGCCGTTGCGGTCTTGCACGATGCAGTTGATCAGACTGCTGGGCAGCTTGTCGGCGGTGAAGAGCTGGCCGCTGTCGGCGCGCATCAGGAGCGTGACGAGCAGTAGCATGCCTGAGGTCAGTAGGGTAACGAAATGTCTCATATCGGTTATTTTGAGTACAAAAGTAACGAAAAAACATAAAAAGCGCAAGCGAATGAGACATTTTAAAACATGTGGGCTACATAAAAAGATTTTTTAATGGCCGTTAATGCATACCTTTGCAGCATCAATCACCATAACCCATGAAAAGACTTTGCTTGCTTCTTGGCCTCTTGTGCCTGGCGCTGACAGCCCCGGCCCAGCGCCCATGCTCAGCTGCGGACACCGCTGCAGCCCCCTGGGTGGGCACCTTCGCCACGGCGCCCGAGTACACAGGGCCGTCCGACATGCCCCAACATATCAGTCTGTCGGGCAACACCTTGCGCCAGGTGGTGCGCGTGTCACTGGGCGGAAGCCGACTGAGAGTGGAACTGTCCAATGCCTTCAGCGACGAGCCCGTGGAGATACGGTCGGTGTATGTGGCCGATGCCGCCGACTCGTCGGCCATCAAGGCGGCGAGCGCCCGCTATCTGGCGTTCGGCGGCAAGCGGTCGGTGACGATAGCGGCGGGCAAGACGGTTTTCTCCGACCCGCTCGACTTTGCGCTCCGTCCCTTGCAACGCCTGGCCGTGACCATCACCTATGGTGCGTCGACACCCGTCCATATGACCTCGCATCGTGGCTCGCGTACCTTTTCTTATATTGCCAAGGGCGAGGTGAAGCCCGGCCGTCGCTTCCGCACGGCGGAGCGGCTGACCCACTGGTACAACCTGACCAAGGTCTGCGTCGAGTCGGACGCGAAGGCCGTGGCGGTGCTGGGCAACTCGCTCACCGACGGGCGCGGCAGCACTACCGATGCACAGAACCGCTGGCCCGACCGCATGGCTGAAGCGCTTGGCGGCGCGACGGGCGTGCTCAATCTGGGCATTGGAGCCAACTGTGTGTTGAGAGGCGGCATCAGCCAACCGGCCCTTCAACGCTTTGACCGCGACATCCTCGGGCAGGAGGGTCTGGAGGCCGTCATCGTCTTCCAGGGAACCAACGATATCGGACTGGCACAAGGCAACAGCGAGCAGGTGGCTGCGGAGCTCATTGCGGCCTACCAGACACTGGCGGCAAAGGCTCATAGCAGAGGCCTCAAGGCCTACGTGGCCACCATCACGCCGTTTAAGGGCAACAGCTGGTACTCGCTGTTCCATGAGGCTGCCCGACAGACGGTCAACGAGTGGATACGCCACAACACAGTCTTCGACGCGGTCATCGACTTCGACAGTATCGTGCGCGACCCGCAACAGCCCGACCGTCTGCGCCCCGACTATTCCGACGACTGGCTCCACCTCAACCCTGCGGGCTATGAGGCCATGGGCCGCTACGCCGCACAATGCCTGACGGACCATAACGCCGCGCGGCAGCGACAAAAAGAGGACAACCAATAACCATCACCTATAATTATATACTGACCATGGACAACTCTGGAACAATCCAAGCTTCAAGCGGCTTCTACAAGCTCAGCTGGTTGCAGCGCATAGGCTTCGGGTCTGGCGATCTGGCGCAGAACCTCATCTACCAGACCATCTGCATGTATCTCCTCTTCTTCTACACCGACATCTACGGCCTGCGGCCGGGCGTGGCGGCCACGATGTTTCTTGTGGTGCGCCTGGTGGATGTCCTGTGGGACCCGCTCGTGGGCACCTATGTCGACAAGCACTGCCCGCGCTGGGGCAAGTACCGCTCTTACCTCATCCTGGCGGGCCTGCCGCTGACGGTGCTGGCCATCCTCTGCTTCTGGAACGGCATGGAGGGGCAGACCGACACGCTGAAACTCGTCTACGCCTACGTGACCTACGTCGGCCTGTCGATGCTCTACACCCTGGTCAACGTGCCCTATGGCGCCCTCAACTCTTCGCTGACGCGCGACACCGACGAGATTACCGTCCTGACCTCTGTCCGCATGTTCATGGCCAACGTGGGCGGACTGTGTGTGTCGGCCGGCGTGCCCATCCTTGTGGCCATGCTGGCTGCCGCCAAGGACCTGCCCATAGAGATGGCCCTCTTCATGGGCCTCGGCTCGTTGCCTTCGTTTATCTTCATGCCCCTTGTGCCGGCCATCAAGAGGCGGGTGGGCAAGAAGAACATGTTCTACATCTTCCTCACCGTGGCCATCATCGGCATGGCCATGCTCTATGTCATCAGTCGCATGGGACCGGTGGAGGACCACATCACGCTCGTCTACATAGCACAGTTCATCAAGTCAACCGGCGTCATCGTGGCCACAGGCTATATGTGGGCGCTCATTCCCGAGGTCATCTCCTATGCCGAGTTTACCAGCGGCAAACGCATTGCCGGCATCGTCAACGCCCTGACGGGCATCTTCTATAAGGCAGGCATGGCCCTGGGCGGCGTGGTGCCCGGGGCGGTGCTGGCCTGGACGGGCTATCAGGCTGCGGCAGCACAGGAAGGCAGCACACTGCCGTCCGACAGCAACGCCTGGTTTGTGGCGATGCTCGTCTATGCCCTCGTCGGCCTGGCTTTGCTCGTGTTCTGCTTCACGCAGACCAAGGAGCGTGTGGTCATGGACGAGAAGGACACGAAGAACGTCAAGGTGAGTGACCTGTGGACGGAGTTCTTCCGCAACAGGCCGCTCCGCGTGGTGGCCCTGTTCTTCATCACGGCCTTTGCCATGATGTCGGTGGGCAACGCCGCGGGCGCCTACTTCATGAACGGACTGGAGCTACAGACACCGCTCGCGCAGGAGGGCATACGCTGGTTGGTCTGCGTCATACCGGCCATGCTGCTCTTGCTGGCCATGTGGATCATCTCCAAGTATGAACTCACCGACGAGGTCATCGACGACATCAACCGGCAGATAGAGGCACGCCATCAGGCGTGAACAAGAGAAGTATTGCAAACATCAAGAAACCTGAACATATCATTATAATCATGAAGAGAATCTACACGATTGCATTAGGGCTTATGATAGGAGCCACAGGCATGGCGCAGTCCTACAATTTCGAGAAAGGAAAACCCGACGACGACAACTATCGTTACCTCGACAGTTATGCTGGGCTCAAGGAATATGTCGACAGAGACAAGTATCCCACCTTCCGCTTGGCAATCGCCACGGGTGCCGCCGATTATGTGAACAAGGACAACGTGCGCGAACTCATCAACCGCAATGCCGACGAAACGGCGGCTGGCAACGCCATGAAAATGGCCAGTTGTGTGGACGGCAACGGCAACATGACCTTCACCACGGTGAAAAACTTTGTCAACGCAGCCACCAAGAACGGCATTGAGGTGTATGGCCACAATCTGTTCTGGCACTCACAGCAGCCCATTGCATGGCTGAAGAAACTCTTGCAAGACAAGCCGGCCGAAGAACTGACCGACGGCGACGTCACCGTCTATGAGCCGTCGTACACCAAGGACTTCCGCACCTCGCAGAACATAGGCTGGCACAGCGACTACACGCAGTATGCCTACAGCGTGACATTCGACTCTACCGACGGCATGAAGGTTTCCAACACCAAGGAACAGGGGTGGTGGGAAGTGCAGTTCCTGGCCTGTACCGACATTCCTACCACCGTGGGCAAGAAATACAAGATGACGATGACCATCAAGGGCTCGAAAGCCGGACACATAGGCACCAGACTGGGCGACTGGAGCAGCGGCAACAATGCCAACGTGTCGTTCACCACAGAGTGGAAAGAGGTGTCGTGCGTCTACACGGCCACCCTCGGCAGTTGCTTCTTCCTCATTCAGTGCGGCGACTTCCAGGGCGACATATATATTAAGGAGATAAAGTTAGAGGAGGCCAAACTGGGCAAGACCATCAATGAGGAGCGCCGCTGTCTTAAGATCGAGACCACCGAGCGACAGTCCGAGGTGTGGGACAACCAGGCATGGCTCATGACCGGTGCGTTCAGCGCGGGTTCAACGTTCGAGTTCAGCGCCGACGTGCGTGCCGACAAGGAGGCAACCGCCTCCACACAGATACACACCACACCGGGCTCCTATGTGCACTACGAGGCAATAGGCACCATCCCGTTTACCACCCAGTGGAATACCGTCAATCTCTCGGGCACACTCAGCAAAGCGGGCAGTAGCATTGCACTGAACCTCAGCGAGATAGCCGACTCCAACAACTACTATTTCGACAACGTGAGCCTGAAGATCAACGGAACGGAGACCATCAAGAACGGCGACTTTGAGGGAACCGACATGTCATCGTTCATGGTAAGAAAATATGGCGGCGCCACAGAGACACCGGCCGTCTGCGACAGCCTGACGTATGTCTACGTGCCGCAGTCGATACCCCTCACCGCCCAGGAGCGCTACGACACACTCGTCTGGGCCATGGACAGATGGGTGAAAGGCATGATGGAGGCTTGCGACGGAAAGGTGAAGGCGTGGGAACTCGTCAACGAAGCCATATCGGGCGGCGGCAACGACGGCTCGGGCAACTACACCCTGCAGCACTCCGACGGCTACAACAGCGGCACTTGGGATGTGGGTGGCGACTCTTTCTACTGGCAAGACTACTTGGGCGACATCGACTATGTGCGGCAGGCATGCCGACTGGCCAGGAAGTATGGTCCCGAGGACATGAAACTCTTTGTCAACGACTATAACCTTGAGAGCTTCTGGGACGACAACAAGAAACTCAAGTCGCTCATCAAGTGGATACGCAAATGGGAGGCCGACAGCATCACCAAGATCGACGGAATAGGCACACAGATGCACATCTCATGCTGCATGAACGACAACGACCTCAACTACCGCAAGAAGTATGTCACGCAGATGTTCCGCCTGCTGGCAGCATCGGGCAAACTGGTGCGCATCAGCGAGATGGACATGGGCATGATTGGCACCGACAACAAAGACGTGGCCACCGAAGACATGACCGAGGAGATGCACCAGCGCATGGCCGACTACTATGAGTGGATCATCAAGCAGTATCTCGCCATTATCCCCGTCGAGCAGCAGTGGGGCATCTGCCAATGGTGTGCCACCGACGCACCGAAGGAGGGCGGATGGCGTGCCAACAACCCTGTGGGCATCTGGGACACCAACTACTACCGCAAGCATGTGTATGCCGGATTTGCACGCGGACTGAGTGGACAGACCGCAGCCGGACTCGAGCAGGTGGAGGCTGGCGAGACGCTGCATGCTGACAACGCCAAGCAGGGCATATACGACGCTGTGGGCCGCAGGATGCCCGAGGGCACCGACTTCAGCAGTCTGCCCGCCGGCTTCTACATTGTCAACGGCAAGAAAGTGATAAAGAAATAAACCAACATAGCACATGAAAAAGATAACAACACTGGCACTGGCGGCAGCAATGGCTTCTGCCGCCTTTGCCCAAAAGACCACACAAACCGACATACCCACCCTGCAGGAGGTCATGGGACCCTATTTCCTGATAGGTGCCGCCGTCAACACCGACTTGACAGACGGCAAGACACCCGACGTGGAAAAGGTGGTGCAGGCACAGTTTAACCAAGTGGTGGCCGAAAACTGCATGAAGGGCGAAGAGAACCATCCCGAGGTGAACCGCTTCGACTTCAGCGACGGCGACCGGCTGGTGGAATGGGCACAGAAGAACGGAAAGACGCTGACAGGTCACTGCCTGGTCTGGCACTCGCAACCCCCCAAATGGATGTTCACCGACAAGGAGGGCAATCTGGTGAGCCGCGAGACGCTGATAGGCCGTATGTACAACCACATCATGACCGTGATGACCCACTACAAGGGTAAGGTGAAGGGATGGGATGTCGTCAACGAGGCCATCCTAGACGACGGCAGTTACCGCCAGTCGCTCTACTACAAGATCATTGGTCCCGAATTCATCGAACTGGCCTTCCAGTTTGCCCACGAGGCCGACCCCGACGCCGAACTCTACATCAACGACTTCTCGATGTCGAAACCCGGCAAGCGCGAAGCCTACGTCAACCTGCTGCGCCAGTTCAAGGCTAAGGGGCTCCGCATAGATGCCATCGGCATGCAGAGCCACAACGGCTACGACTATCCCGACTACACGGAATATGAGAAGAGCATCGAGGCTTTTGCCGCTGAGGGCGTGAAGGTCATGTTGACCGAACTCGACATGAACATGCTCCCCAATCCGCACGGATTCAGCGGAGCGGACATCAGCCAGAACTTTGAACTGCAGAAGAAGTACAACCCCTATGTGGACGGTCTCGACAAGAAAGCACAGAAACTCTTCAACCAGCGCTACCTGGACCTCTTCCGCATCATCGAGCGCCACAAGGATGTCATCTCGCGCGTCACCTTCTGGGGCACCACCGACGAGTCGTCGTGGCTCAACGGATGGCCTATAAAGGGCCGCACCAACTATCCGCTGCTCATCGACCGCAACTGTCAACTGAAACCGGTGGTGAAAGACATTGTGAAACTGTTTGCAAAAGACAAAAAATAACATCAGCCATGAAAGCAAGATATTTATTCCCAAAGGATTATATGGCAGACCCTTCTGCCCACGTGTTTGACGGCCGTCTGTATGTCTATCCCTCACACGACTGGGACAGCGGCGAGTGTTTCGACGACGACGGTGGCCACTTCCAGATGAAAGACTATCACGTGCTGTCTATGGACGATGTGATGGAGGGCGAGGTGACCGACCATGGCAAGGTGCTGGGGGTGGAACAGATTCCCTGGGCCGAAAAGCAGACATGGGACAACGATGTGGTGGAGAAAGACGGCAAGTTCTACCTTATCTTCTCGGCCAAGGACTACAACGGCGTGTTCCGCCTCGGCGTGGCCGTGGCCGACCGTCCCGAAGGTCCCTTCGTGCCCAATGCCGACCCCATACGCGCGTCTTACAGCATCGACCCCTGCGTGTTTAAGGACGACGACGGCAAGATCTACTGTTATTTCGGCGGCATCTGGGGCGGACAACTCCAGTGGTATGAAGACAACAAGGCCCTGAAATGCGAACATCTGCCCGAGGGCAAGGAGGCGCCGCTGCCTTCACGCGTGGCAATGATGACCGACGACGTGCAGCAGTTTGCCGAGATGCCCCGTCCGGTCATCATCGTCGACGAAGACGGCAAGGTGCTGCCCGCCGACGACCCGCACCGCTTCTTCGAGGCCAGTTGGATGCACAAATACCACGGCAAGTACTACTTCAGTTATTCCACAGGCGACTCTCATCTGCTTTGCTATGCCGTGGGCGACAGCCCCTACGGCCCGTTCACCTATCGCGGCGAACTGCTGCAGCCCGTCGTGGGCTGGACCACCCACCACTGCATCGCGGAGTATAAAGGGCAGTGGTATCTGTTCCACCACGACTGCGTGCCCTCCAACGGCACCACATGGCTGCGCAGCCTGAAGGTAGCCCCGCTCTTCTACGATGAAGACGGCAACATGTATGTGTGACTTCTCTTCGATGCAAGGATAGTAGAAACTGTTTAGGAATTATCGAAAGAAACAAGAGAAGCTGAAAGAACCCACTACGTTAACGATGTCTTTTCGCCCGTTAGCGTAGTGGGTTCGTGCATTACATAAGGTTTGCTTCTTAACCTTTCACTCACGGCCGAACAAATCGTCGAGCACCACTTCACTCTGAATGGTTTGCCAGCCAGCATTGTGCTCTACACCATAAGATGTAATCATTGTGAGATGAAGCGTGCTTCGCGTTCCCGTGATTTGCCGGAACAGTTCGCGCCGCTTCGCCAGCCAGGCAGAATAGTCGGAAGAAACAGAATAAGGATGACTTGCAAACTTCATCTCGCAGAGGTTTACCGTCTTGTCTCCTCTCTCTATAACCAAGTCTATCTGTGCGCCCGGCTGCTTGCACCCGTTCTCATCTACAAACGGGCGGCAGGCCCACGTACACACATTACTCAGGATGCCGCTAATGCCCAGTTTCCTTTTGATCTGCGGTATATGATGCAGGCACACCTGTTCAAAAGCATACCCTTCCCAACTGGAGATGTCCATCTGCCGATGGCTCCAGTATTGCTCGTCCTCGCCATGATAGTTCTTCACGAACTTCAGATAGAAGAGCGAATACAGGTCGGTCAACTGGTACATGGAGTCTCTGTCGGTTTTGCCAAAAGCAGAATACTTGCGGATAAAGTCGCAGTTGCACAGGTCGGAAAGCACAGTGGACACATACCCTGAGTCCTCAACTTTCAGTTCCTCTATCAGTTCCGAGCGAGTCATACCCTTTAGTTTCTTGGCCAGTGCCTCCACCACTCTTCGGTAGAGCGACGATTCCTTGAAGAGCGACTTGAACAGAAACCCATACTCACTCCGCAGAGGGGCATTGGCCGAAAAGAAAAGTTCGTCGATATTCTGGGCCACACTCTTTGACCGGTTCAGCATATTGAGATAAAAAGGAGTGCCTCCCATAACCATATACAGTTCTGCAATCTGGAAACGCTGCATCTGGAAGCCTCTTGAGGTCAGGAACTCCTCTGTGTCCGACAGGTTGAAGGGACGCAGATAAATGGAGCGGGTTACACGGTTGTGCAGTCCACCCTTGTTGCCGAGCAAAGTGTTGGTCATCCAGGTTGTTGCCGAGCCGCACACGATCAGTTTCAGCCGGTCCTGCTTGGAGGCCCATTCGTTCCAGAAAAGTTCAAAGGCCTTGAGGAAACGAGCATTGTGGGTGTCGAGCCAAGGCATCTCGTCGATGAATATCACAATGCGTTTCTTGTCTTTCAGCGTGTCTGCATACTTGCGAAGCATAAAGAATGCTTCCATCCAATCCTTTGGCGTTTTCTGTTCGGCATGCGAATAATATTCCAACTGATGGGCAAAATTGGCCAGTTGTTCCCGGCGGGTACCCTCATAGATCCCCGTCATGTAGAAGTCATACTCTCCGGCAAAGAACTTGTCTACAAGATACGTCTTGCCTATACGTCTTCTGCCAAACACTGCCACAAACTCTGCCACCGGAGACTCATAAATCTCCTGCAACAGGTCGATTTCACGTTGCCTCCCAACAATCTCACATCTTGTATTCATGTCTGCAATGTTTAGGTTTACGCCTGCAAATATACAATCTTTTATCGAAAGAAATAAGAAAAAACAAAAGAACTCACTACGCTAACGGCATTTTTTCGCCCGTTAGCGTAGTGGGTTCGCACAAGTTCTTTCTTTTGCTAAGGCAGTTATGGAATACTACATGAACCGATGCGGGCTAAGCAATGTCTGCGTAAGCCGCGGGCTGAGCTGTTTGCGTGAGCCGCGGGCTGAAAGCCCAGCAATTACCTAGCCCAGGGCAACTGCGGA
>CAVIOP010000053.1:0-15770 GCA_963644485.1 bacterium
CACGCAGACATTGCTCAGCCCGTCCGCTCACGCAGACATTGCTCAGCCCGCAACTCACGCAGACATTGTTCAGCCCGCTACTCACGCAGACATTGCTCAGCCCGCTGCTCACGCAGACATTGTTCAGCCCGTCCGCTCACGCAGACATTGTTCAGCCCGCTACTAAGGCAGACATTGTTCAGCCCGCTTTGGCTCACGCGTTGTAAAAAGATTACGAAAAGGTGCCTAAGGCACCACACATCATAGTTCTCTATGAATGATTCAGGCTAGAGAGCGGTTGGGCGATTTTCGGTCATCGAAAGGGTGGGGCGGTAGCGAAAATGCATCCGCCTGTGCACTTTGTTGCAAATACGCGATTCTCAGCCGTCCTTTTGGCCGTTTCTTTGGTAGAGGTTTCCGTTAGGCCAGGCAAGCTGGCTCTAAATCAGAAACATGGGCAGGAAACATGTTTTGGTCCGCAAAACGATGCGAGGACTTCGGGAAAATCCGTATCTTTGCATCCGTACACACATATAAAGCAGGTCCTTTGCGACGACTTGGTGACGTTGTCCACCTCTACAATCCACATACCCCATGCAGCCATGAAAGCAAGTTTACTGCAACGTCTTTTCGATATAGTGGCGCGACGCCGCTGCAGCATCTGCCGGCGCCCCCTCGCCGTGGAGGAACAGTGTGTCTGCGCCTCGTGCAACCTCGACCTGCCGCGCACCGACCACCTGCTCCATCCCTACGACAACCCCATGGCCCAAGTCTATTGGGGCCGTGTGCGCTGTGTAGGCCGTGCAGCGGCTTTCATCTATCACTATTCGCATGCCGAGTCGGCCCGTCCGCTCTATCAGCTCAAGTATTTCTCACGTCCCGAGGTGGGAGCGAGCCTCGGCAGGCTCTTCGGCCGTGAGATGGTGGCGAGCGGCTTCACGGAGGGCATCGACCTCATCGTCCCCGTGCCGCTGGCACCCCGCCGCATCCGCGAGCGGGGCTACAACCAGAGCCTCATGCTGGCGCGCGGTCTGTCGGCAGTCAGCGGCATTGCCGTGGACGAGACATCAGTGGTGCGCCCCCACTTTGAGGAGAGCCAGACGCACCGCGACCGCTGGCGCCGCTACGACAACGTGAAGGATGCCTTCGAGCTTCGCCGTGCAGACCGCTTGGCGGGCAAGCATGTCCTGCTTGTCGACGATGTGGTCACCACGGGCGCCACCTCCTGCGCTTGCGCCCAAGTGATGGAGCAGGCCCGTCCGGCCTGCATCAGTTTCGCCAGTCTGGCGTTTGTCGATCCCGACCGCTGACCAAAAAGCCAGCCTTTCGCTTTGCGTTGTCGGCGGTTTGCCTTACCTTTGCAATGTCATGACAACATATTCACTTCTTTGGCACCGGTTGTTGCCGCTCTATGATGCTGACGAGGCGCAAAGCATTGTCCGCTGGGTGCTCGATGCCCTTTGGGGCCTGTCGCTGACCGACATCGTTTGCGGCAAGGTCGGCGATTTGTCTGCCGCCGATGCCGACCGGCTGGAAGGCTTGATGCTCCGGCTGGAACAAGGCGAGCCCGTGCAGTATGTCGTGGGCGCGGCACCGTTTTGCGGCCGCACGTTTCATGTGGAGTCCGGCGTGCTCATCCCCCGCCCCGAGACAGAGGAGTTGTGCCGGCGCATCGTGGCGGCCAACAGCCGGCCTTACTGCGCACTGCAGCCCCCCCGTCCTCTCGATGTGCTCGACGTGGGTACGGGCAGCGGATGCATCGCCTGCACGCTGGCGCTCGACCTGTCGCCGGTGAGAGTGACTGCCTGGGACCTGTCGTCCGACGCGTTGCTCGTGGCGCGCAGCAATGCCCGCCGGTTGCAGGCCGAGGTCAACTTCGTGTGCCGCGACGCGTTGCTCGCAGCCCATGAGGCCGCAGCCCACGGCGATGATGCACGGTGGGACATCATTGTCTCCAACCCTCCTTACATCGCCGAGAAGGAGCAGGCCGGCATGCGTCCCAATGTGCTCCGCTACGAGCCGCAGATGGCACTCTTCGTGCCCGACGACGATCCGCTCCGCTTCTATCGCGCCATCGCCCGGTATGCCCGCCACACACTGCGCCCCCAAGGCCAACTGTGGTTCGAGATCAATCCTCTGTTTGCCGCACCGCTCGAGCGCATGCTGACGGAAGAGGGCTTTGTCTCTGTGGCCGTCCTCGACGATACTTTTGGCCGCAGGCGCTTTGCCAGGGCCCTCTACCCCGGCAACTCATGAATACCAACCACCCAACCTTTCACGAAGACATGGAACAAAAGAAGACTGTCAGCGAGGAGAAAGCTCTGGCCAGCCTGGCCAGCCTCTGCTCCAAGGCCGAGCATTGCGCTGGCGAGATGACCGACAAGATGCGTCGTTGGGGACTTCCCGACGATGCCCAGCAGCGCATCCTCGACTACCTCACGGCCCGTCACTTCATCGACGAGGACCGCTATTGCCAGGCGTTCGTTGAGGACAAGGTGAGGTTTGACGGGTGGGGGCGCCGCAAGATAGAGCAGGCCCTCTTTGCCAAGCACGTCAGCCGCGAGGCCATGGCCCGCGCCCTCGACGGCGTGTCCGACGACGATTACCTCGCCGTGCTCCGTCCCCTGCTCCACGCCAAATGGCCCACCATCCAGGCACGTTCCGACTATGAGCGCAGCATGAAGCTCATCAAGTATGCCATGGGCCGCGGCTTCGACCTGCGCCTCATCCGCCAGTGTATCGACGACATGGCCGATGCCGAATGTCTCGACGACTTGTGAGAACATCAACTAAATAGCCCGGGGTAAGCAGTGCGGCACCAGCCGCACTGCTTACCCCGGGCTATTTGTTGCGCCCTTTCAGGGCTTGTAAGTACAATGTCTTTTGTCTGTCAAGGTCACTTGACGACCATCTTCCACGTCTTGTGTCCCTTCTTCACGATGACGATGCCACGCTGCGGCTGGGTGAGGCGACGGCCGTCGAGGCTGTAGTAGGCCACGGGGGCATCGGTGTCATCGGCTTGCGTGTCGTCGCTCACTTCCACCTCACGGATGCCGTCGGTCACGGGATTGGCCAGGAAGGCGCGGATGGCCTTGCCGAGGTTGACGTAAGCCTCCCGGCATTCGGGATACTGCTTGCCGCTATAGGTGTAATAGGTGAAGATGTCCTCGCTCTTCTTCAGACTGTCGGCCAGGAAGGCGCGTGCGCCCTCGCCATACTCGGCAATGACCTGGTAGGCCAGGTTGATGGTGTCGGCCAGGAGCATGTAGTTGCGGTCCACGCTGACATCAGTCGAGTTGGAGATGCGGTAGCCATTGCTGTAGATGGTGTCGAGCTCGGTGGCAAAGGGAGCCAGCACGGTGCCCTTGTCATACGACTTGTAGGCAGGCACGCCGCTCGTCGGCGTCAGCAGAGCGGCATCGCGGCTGAGCGTGGTCTGGAGCGTGGAGCCTCGCCACAGACCGTCGACGCTGGTGCCTGTGGTGTCGGTCGAGATGGTCACGCCCGTGGCTTCGATGGTGCGGAGGGCATCGCGGTCGGTGAGATAGAGCATCGGCGTCATGGCCTCCACCTCGCGCACATTGCTGACGGTGAGGCGTGCGCGGGCCACTCCGGTGATGACGCGGCCCTGCATGCCGTAGGGCAGTGAGGCACGGAACGGCATCAGCACGTCACCCCACTGTCCGGCACGGGCGCTGTCGAGCACGAGCACGGCCTTGTTGGCGGTGAAGGCGGTCGGGGTGGCAAACTCATAGCTGGTGTGGATTTCCAGGCTGTCGCACACACCGTCGGTCACGATGTTCTTGGCACCTGTGATGGGAGCCGAGACAAAGAAGAGGGCGTTGGCGTTGGCCGCCTTCGGCTGCGTGGCCAGCTGGCTCACGGCAGTCATGTCGTAGGCGGTGACCGACGGGTCGTCGGCCAGCTTCGTGAAGCGTGCGGCACTCCAGTCGCCCGTCACGGTGGCCGTACGGCCGTGGACCGCCACTGCCAGGGTGGGGTTCTTCACGATGAAGTAGACGATGCTGTCGGGTGTGTCGAAGATCATGTCGGTGCGCAGACCGGCGTTGACACGCTTCAGCATCGAGGCGCGGTAGTAGTGGTTCTCCTGCAGACCCGTGAAGGTGAAGGTGGTGTCGCGCGTCTCGCCCACCTCGAAGATCATCTTGTTCATGGCTCGGGTGGCACACTTCACCCACTCGCCTGTGGTGCCGTTGAGCGTGTCGAGCTGGCAGGTGAACACGGGCTGGCAGTAGCTGCCATTGGCCCCGTTGGTGATGCTGACGGCGATGTTGGCACTGTTGTCGTTGACCTGCTGGTAGCGGATGCCGTCATGGTCGACCCGCTCTGTGCCCGCCTCCACGCTGATGTTGTTCAGATGCAGGTCGGCCACGCTCTGGCTGACCGGCACCGACATCGTGTCGAGGATGTTCTGGTTGGCATCGGTCAGCCAGATGTAGAGGCGCTTGTTCTGTGTGGGGCGATAGGTGAAGGTGAAGGAGGCGCTGTCGCCCGAAGCGATGTAGGTGGTCGCCTCGCTGTCGGTGGAGCGTGAGGGCAGGGTGCTGGTGTAGCTGCAATAGATGTAGGTGCCCCGGTAGCTGAGTGTGCCGAGGTTGGTGACCGTGGCGGTGATCTGTCCCTCCGTGCGGTAGTACATCGTGCTGCAGTCGAGGCTGCCCTTCAGGTTCTGCCGTTTGGGGGTGATGTTGGCCAGTGCTTCCTGTCCGCTGCTGAAGCCGTTCATGCCCGTGGAGTCGTCCACGGTGTAGTAGCCGTCACCTTGTCCGCCCCATCCGAAGTTGAAGTGGAAGAGGCCCGTCGAGGCCTGGTAGCCGTCGAGCACCACGGCATGGCCGCCTTGTGAGCTGCTGGAGCCCGAATAGAGTAGGGGACGTCCGCCGCGCACGTTGGAGTAGACCATGTTCTCCCACGACTCCTGGGTGTAGTTCCACTTGCCCAGGTAGTCGTTGGTCAGATGGAACTGTCCCGATATCGATTCGCCCATCTTGTCGGTGTTGCCGGCTGTGGCCGTGCCGTCCTGGTAGCCGTAGCCCAGATGGGCACAGGTGCCGACCGCATACATCAGCACCGCCACAGCAGAGTCTTGCTGGAGCGTGCCGGAGCCGCTGAGCTTCATCAGGTCGTAGCGCACGGGCGTTCCGGCGGGCAGCGACATCGTGACAGGAGCGTGGAACCAGCTCTCGTTGTAGGTCGGTGTGGCGTAGATCAGGGTGTCGGGGTTGTCGCGGCGGAAGTAATAGACAATCTGCGAGGCTGCCGTAGCCTCACATCCCGACAGAGCCTGCTGGTTGTTGTCGGAGCGTCTCGGCGCCAGCATGTTGTAGGGATAGCCCTGGCTCCAGTGGGTCTTCACCAGGGGTTCCACGTCGACCCACTGGCTTTTGTAGGCGGATACCTGCAGACGCTTGGCCACCGAGCGCTTGGGGGCCTTGTGCGTGCGTGTCTTCTGTGTCTGCTGCAGGGCTTCGATCTTCTGTTTCCACGATGCGAGCATGTGCTTCAGACCGTCGGGCAGGTTGTCAGGGTCATAGTCGCCCTGGTCGGTGTAGCCCAGGATGGGGGCTGTCTCGTCGTCGCCGCTGGCGATGACATAGCCCTTGCCTGCCCCGCGCGAGAAGACGTAGAAAGGTGCGTTGGCCACGTCGTCGGACGTGGTGTCGCTGATGCCGACAAACTGTTGCGCCACCTGGCGTGCCTCCCGTCGGCTGATAGGGTTGGCTTGTGCCTGCATGCCGAGCAACAGCGCACAGGCAGTCAATGTGTATTTGATATTCATATATATAATAGGTTGCTTCTGCAAAGGTATCACTTTTTGTGCAGACGAGCGGCCAGTCCGGCTGTTTTTCTTCTCTGTTGTCTTCATTGACAGGGCGTAAATGTCAAAAGCGCACAGGAGTTACTGGGCACTGGCAATTCTCAGTCAAACTTGGGAAAGATTGCCAATGTGTCGGGCAGAAATGTCAAAAAGCATAGGTTGCAAACCAAAAAACTTAGTAACTTTGCGCAAACAATCATCAACAAACGGACACTGCTAAAACATCAGACCTATGAGACAAGCCCTTCTACTGAGTATGTTATGCGTGGGTGCGCAAGCCCTCGCGGGTAATGTGGTCAGCCTCAGCGGCGCATGGAAAGCCTCCTTCGACGGTGCCACCCATGCGGTGACGCTGCCTGGCTCGATGCTCACCAACGACCTCGGCGACCTGCCGTCGGTCAGCACCCAATGGACGGGGTCGCTCTACGACTCGTCTTATTATTTCAATCCCTACATGGAAAAGTATCGCCAGGCGGGACACATGAAGTTCCCCTTCTTCCTCACGCCCAACCGCCACTATGTGGGCACGGTGGCCTACAGCCGTAAGGTGACGGTGCCCAAGGCGTGGAAGGGACGGCGCGTGGAGCTCTTCCTGGAGCGGCCGCACATCGAGACCACCGTCACCGTGAACGGCAGGACGGTGGGCCACCAGATGAGTCTCAACACGCCACACGTCTATGATGTGACCGACTGTCTGCAGTATGGGCGCGACAACGAGCTCACAATCACCGTCTACAACGGCATCGAGAATGTCTGCGTGGGACAGGACTCGCACAGCGTGACCGACCAGACGCAAGGCAACTGGAACGGCATCGTGGGCCGCATGGAGCTGCGCTGCACAGGGCGGCAGCCCGTGGGCCGCGTGGCAGTCTTCCCCGACATCCACCAGCAGGTGGCGCGCGTGGTGGTGCCCCAGGCCAAGGGCAAGCTGCACTTTGAGCTCGACGGCTCGCCCGTGGCGGTCTCGCGGCAGGACGACTCCACCTATGTGATACCCATGACGGGTGCCCGGCTGTGGTCTGAGTTCACGCCCTACCTCTACCGGCTGGCCGTCTGCACACGCGACGACACCGTGCGCACCACCTTCGGCATGCGCGAGATCACCGTCAAGGGCATGCAGGTCTACCTCAACGGCCAGCCCATCTGGATACGCGGCACGGTGGGCAACTGCGACTTCCCGCTCACGGGCTTCCCGCCGACGGATGTTGACAGCTGGAAGGCTCTCTTCAGCAAGTGCAAGCAGTATGGGCTCAACGCCATGCGCTTCCACAGCTACTGTCCGCCCGAGGCGGCGTTTGCTGCCGCCGACGAGGTGGGCTTCTACCTCCAGCCCGAGGGACCCAGCTGGCCCAACCACGGTGTGAAGATGAACCGCGGCATGTTTATCGACACCTATCTCATGGACGAGACGAAGCGCATGACCGCCGCCTATGGCAACCACCCGTCGTTTGTCATGATGTCGGCAGGCAACGAGCCGGCGGGCGACTGGGTGGCGTGGGGCGACCGTTGGGTGGACTACTGGAAGAAGACCGACGCGCGACGCATCTACGCCAGCTTCAACGTGGGCGGCGGATGGGCCTGGGACGGCGGCTCGCAATATCATGCCAAGGCGGGCGCCCGCGGACTCGACTGGGACCGCCATGCACCGCAGAGCACCGACGATTACTATGAGCAGCTGCTCTATCCGCGCAACTACAAGGGTACCGAGCCCAACAACTCGCCCATCATCGCACACGAGCAGGGACAGTGGTGCGCCTTCCCCGACTTCAGCGAGCGCTCGCAGTACACGGGTGTCTACAAGGCCTACAACTTCGATATTTTCGCCGACTTGCTGCGCGACAACGGCATGGAACAGATGGCCACCAAGTTCCTGCACTCCAGCGGCAAGCTGCAGACCCTCTGTTACAAGTATGAGATAGAGCGCAACCTGCGCACCAAGGATTATGCAGGCTTCATGCTCCTCGCCCTCAACGACTACAGCGGACAGGGCACGGCTCTCGTCGGACCGCTCAACGTCTTTTTCCGCGAGAAGGGCTATGTCGACAGCACGCAGTGGCGCCAGTTCTGCAACGAGGTGGTGGTCATGGCGGAGTTCCCCAAGTTTGTCTTCACCGCAGGCGAGAAGGCCGAGGTGGCGGTCGATGTCTACAACGCCACGGGCGGACGTACCCTCAGCCAGGCGCGTCTCTCCTATGCCATCTCACCTGCAGCAGCCGGTGGCACGGTGCTCACGGCCGACGTGCCGGCAGGCAAGAGCCTGAAGGTGGCTCGCGTGCCTCTCTTCACCGACGCCACAAAGCCGGGCAAGTACACACTCACGCTTACGCTGGCCGATGGCCTACGCAGCTATAGCAACACCTACGACTACTGGGTCTATCCGGCCGAGGCGGCCGAGGCGGCGCCCAAGGATATCTACATGACTGACACGCTGGATGCCAAGGCCGTCGGCATACTCAAGAAGGGTGGCAAGGTGCTCATCACTGCCGCAGGGCGTGTGCGCTATGGCAACGATGTCAAGCAACAGTACCTGCCGGTGTTCTGGAACACCAGTTGGTTCAAGATGAGGCCGCCACACACCACGGGTGCCTACATCGACACGAAACATCCGTTGTTCCGCGACTTCCCCACCGACGACTGGTCGAACCTCAACTGGTGGGAGCTGCTCAACCGTTCACAGGTCATGAACCTTTCGGAGCTGCCCGCCTCTTACCAGTCGCCTGTGCAGCCCATTGACACCTGGCACGTCAGCCGCAAGCTGGGTATGGTCGTGGAGGCCAATGTCTTGGGCGGCCGTCTGCTCATGACCACCATGGACATAACCTCCAATCTCGACCGTCGGCCCGTGGCACGGCAGATGCGCAAGGCCATCATCGGATACATGCAGTCGGACGACTTCCGCCCGTCGCTGACGCTCGACGCACAGGTCGTCACCGATTTCTTCACCAAGACAGCGCCGCCCGTCAACATGTACACCAACGAATCACCCGATGAGCTCAAGCCGAAGCTCAAGTGACGACAAGTCCCCGTAGGGACGACAGATTATAGCGCAGGGGCTTGCCCCTGCGTTTATGTTTATCAATAACCAATGTTTTACCGGACACCAATGTTTTACCGGATACCAATATTTTGAAGAAAAATGGGGGAAAGAATGAGAGAATATCAGAATAATTGTGTAACTTTGCACTCCGTCACGTTGCGCCCGTGGCGAAATTGGTAGACGCGCCAGACTTAGGATCTGGTGTTTTGCGACGTGCAGGTTCGAGTCCTGTCGGGCGCACACAGAAAAGTCCTAACCGTTGATGATGCGGTTAGGACTTTCAGCTTTATAATAGACCACGATGTTTGCAAGCCCTGTCGGGCTTTCGTTGTATGCTTCTACTTGAGAATATCAATGACAAGTCAAATGCCAGGAATTACTCTACGGTGAAATCGAAGCCGAAGGGCTGGGTCTGGAAGTACTTGTTGCTCAAGCCGCTCTTGTAGAAGAAGCAGTACTCGCCAGGCTCCAGCGGTTGGTTGAACGACACCTCGAACGTGTTGTTGTTGATGGTCTTGATCTCGAAGTTGACCATCTCGCGCGTGCTGGCGTTCTTGCCCTCGAAACCGGCCACCGTGTAAGACATGCTGCTCGGGAAGAGGCGACGGCCGCCTTTCTTGTTCTCCTTTACCTGCATCTTGATGAGCTGGAACTCATTGGGGCTCTGGATGCTGTTCATCACCATCTCATAACAGTTGGCGGTGTCCTGGTTGAAGTCCTTGCCAGACTCTTTGTTGAAGAAGAAACGGAACACAGGTTGTGTGCCGGTTTTCACCTTGGACGTGGAACCCGGAATGATCAGCTTCTGGATGTCCTTACCCGTTGAGGCCATCAGGAGCGTACCGCCTGTCACGGCTGCAGCCTCGCCGCCGCTCACATGACGACCGCCCACGATACTGCCAACGCCCCATGCGGCACCGGCAATGCCTGCTATGGTACCGAGATTGAAGCCCTTGCTCTCCTTTTCGAAGTTGGTGCGGTAAACCTTCACAGGATTGCCACCGTCGGCAGGGTTCCAAAGCACGACACCTTCATAACCGTTGTCGGTCTTGGCGATTTTCTGGAGAAAGGTAATCAGGTCCTGAGTGGCACCAGCCGTCTTCAGTTCGCGCATGTAGTTGATGTCGAAGGTGATGGTACGGGTCGTGCTGTTTTCCACGGCGCCGATAATCTCTTCAGAGGAGAAGCCCTCTTTCAGAAGGTCCAGGATTGACTGGTTGGTCACTGCCTCATTCTGAGCGTTTGCTGACAAGGCGGCTACCATCATCAATGCTGCTACAAATACCTTTTTAATCATTGTCTTTTGGATTTAAAATATGGTTGATTATTGTTACTTTTCTATCTTCGAAGTTCTATTGTATGTTTTATCCCATCAACCGGTATATCTTCTATGTCCTGCTCAAATGTGTTGAAAGCAACATGTCAAGCAGTTATATTCTATGTGGCCGTAAGTTTCAGACGCTACCTATTGTTAAAATGCATGTTCCAACGACATCAAGGCTGTGGCATCCTGTGGGGGTATGGCGCACGTCCCTTTTTGTCGAACGTCAAATTAGAATGCAAAGGTAGCACATTCTTTCTGAATATAAGTGCTCTTCGGTCTTTTTTTGCTTATGTAATCGACATTTATAGCCGCTGAATGGCAGCCCTCCCCTCCCTCCCTCCCCCCTTCCTTGCGTCTATATGTTAAAAACGTTAAATCTTGGCAAGTATTCTCCGATTTCCTTGCGGGAAAGCGTAGAACGTTATATCTTTGCGGTGTACTATTAAAGCAGAACACTGTAACACGATAACAAACCATTCAAAAGACAATAAGACAATGATCAACATTCAGAACATCACCTATCGCTATCCGGGAAGCAAGCACTTGGTATTCAAGGACTTCTCGCTCACTCTGGAGCCGGGCCGCATCTACGGCCTGCTGGGCAAGAACGGCACGGGCAAGTCAACGCTGCTCTACCTCATCTGCGGACTGCTTCACCTTCGCCAGGGTGACATCATCGTCAACGGTGAGCGCAGTGCCCTCCGCACACCAGGCATGCTGCAAGACATCTACCTCGTGCCTGAGGAGTATGACCTGCCCGCCATCACGCTGAAGGAGTATGTGCGCATCAGCAGCGTGTTCTACCCCCGCTTCAACGAGGATATTCTCAACAGTTGCCTCACCGACTTCGAACTGCCCACCGACCTGCATCTGAAGGCGCTCTCCATGGGACAGAAAAAGAAGGTACACATGAGCTTCGCTCTGGCCACCGGGTGCAGCCTCATCCTCATGGACGAGCCGACCAACGGTCTCGACATCCCCTCGAAGAGTCTGTTCCGCAAGGTGGTGGCACGCCACATGACCGACGACCGCACGCTCATCGTCTCTACGCATCAGGTGCACGATGTGGAGTCGCTGCTCGACCACGTCGTCATCATCGAACAGAGCCACGTGATGCTCGACTGCAGTGTGGGCGACATCACCGCGGCATACGCCTTCCGCACCATCCCCGAGGCGGAGGCTGGCGAGGCGATCTATACAGAGCCCTCTGCCGGCGGCTTCAGCGCCATCATGCCACGCAAGGAGGGTGAGGAAGAGACACAGGTCAACCTCGAGCTTCTCTTCGACGCGGCCGTCAGCGGCAAGCTGCCCGCATCCTTTGCAACCACCAAGTAAAACAGAATGCATACACACATCATGAAAAACTTCAATACCACCCGGTTCATCAACGTCATGCGCTGGCAACTGGCCGAGCGCAAGAGTATCTATACCTTTGCAGCAGTCGGGTTTATCCTCATTTCCCTCTTCACGCTGGTCACCCCCCTTCTTTTCGGTGTGTTCAGCCAAGACTATTCCGACTTGGAATACACCTCGTCGGCTGCCACCATCCTGATAATCAGCGTCGCTTGGTACTACCTGAGCTGTGGTGCGCTCATCGTCGGCGATCTGAAAGACAAGCGCAAGCGCATCACCGCGTTCATGCTGCCTGCCAGCCGCCTGGAGAAATTCACGGCCCGCTACCTGCATCTGCTCATCGCGCTGCCCCTGGTCTTCCTCGCCGGCTATGCCGCAGGCGACCTGCTGCAGATGGGCGTCAGCCAGGCCGTCTTCGGTGACAGCCGTTCGGTTGTCGTCAGGGCTGCCATCTCATCCTACGAGTCGTTGCCGCGCCTGTCGCAGTCGTTCGGAGAGTCGTTCTCGTTCTTTGTGACCCTCTGCTGGTTCCCCCATTCCCTTTTCCTGCTCTTCGGCACATTCTTCCGCCGTCACGCATGGATCCTGAGCAACCTGGTGATCTTCCTCTTGTCCACCGCAATCCTTTGCGGAGGAATCTTCCTGACCAAAGAGGTTTTGGACACACTGTATGGTAGCAGCGACTACCGTGTAGGCATCATCACGACCCCTCTCACCTCCGCGCTCTACGACGTGGCCATACTCCTGGTCATCGCCTTCAACTATTGGGCCTCGTTCCGCATCTACTCGCGCATGCAGGCCGTCACCAACAAACTTCTCAACTTCTAAAACCGTATCATCATGAAAAAAATAGCTCTTTTGCTCATCGCCGTTATGACTCTGTTCGGCTCCTGCAGGATTGAGACTGCGAAAGACCTCGGACCCGAGACCACACGCACCATTACCACACAGGCGTTCGACAAGCTGGTCATCAGCATCAGCACCGATGTGGAGTATATCCCCTCCGACACGTTCAGCGTGACCATCACCGGTTCCGAGAAGGCTCTCGACCGCGTAGGGCTCACCGTGGCCAACCGCACACTGCACATCACGCAAGGCAGTCAGAAGGAAGAGAAGAACGTAGAATGGGTTATCAACAACGGTGGAGTTGCAGTCTCCAAGATCGTGGTGCGTGCTCCCTCGCTGACCGCCGTCAACCTGGCGGGTAGCGCCTGCTTCACTTGCAGCAAAGCTGTCAAGACTCCCGAACTGGAGCTGAGGGTCATAGGCAGTGGCGACATCGAGATGGCAGACGTGGAAGCCGACGACGTGAAAGTCGGTGTGGCTGGCAGCGGAATCGTCAACGCGCGCCTCACACGAACCGCCACCACCGCCGTCGACGTGGCTGGCAGCGGCGATGTCAGCCTGAAGCTGGTCGACTGCGGCGACGTGGCGGCGGATGTGGCTGGCAGTGGCGACATCACGCTCAGCGGCAACGCACAGACGCTCAAACAAAGCGTAACAGGAAGTGGCGACATCGACACGGACAACTTAAAACTGACAAAATGACGTTCAACAACAACAAAGCCATATACCTGCAGATGGCCGACCGACTCTGCGACGACATCCTGGCCGGCAAGTACAAGGCCGACGACCGCATACCCTCCGTGCGCGAGTATGCCGTGACGCTGGAGGTGAACACCAACACGGCCGTGAAAGCCTACGAGGAGCTGGCACGCGAGGGGGTCATCTACAACCGCCGCGGACTGGGCTACTTTGTCGAGGCTAACGCCAAGGAGCATATCATGCAGGCACGGCGCGCCACCTTCTTCCGCGAGGTGTTGCCTGAGATGTTCAGGCAGATGCGGCTGCTCGGAATAGACATTGATGAAGTGAACGGAAAATGGGCCGAGCCATAACGGTCCCATCAAGGGATGTGAGGTTGTCTCTCTCCCCTCACATCACGCCAAAGGCCAACACCGTTGCGACAACGGTGTTGGCCTTTTTGACACTATGGACAATCTATCAGCCCGTCCAAAGGCTCTGCCAGGCTTTTTACGGGCTGTTGTGTCAATCTGTCATATTGGTGCCGGGCCTGGAATGGTTTGGCACACCCTTTGCCTAAAAATAGGCGAACATCAGGTTCACACAACATTATTCCTCAAGAACAATAAAATAAAAAACATACAACTATGGGAAAGATTATTGGAATCGACTTAGGTACGACTAACAGCTGCGTGTCCGTCTTCGAGGGCAACGAGCCAGTAGTGATCGCTAACAGCGAAGGCAAGCGCACCACACCTTCTGTGGTGGGCTTCATGAAGGACGGCGAGCGCAAGGTGGGCGACCCTGCCAAGCGCCAGGCCATCACCAACCCGAAGAACACGGTGTACTCCATCAAGCGTTTCATGGGTGAGACCTATGAGCAGAGCCGCAAGGAGGCAGAGCGCGTGCCTTATACCGTAATCAACGACAACGGATACCCCAAGGTGCAGATCGAGGGTGCTGCACACCCCTACACCCCGCAGGAGATCAGCGCCATGGTGCTGCAGAAGATGAAGAAGACCGCTGAGGACTATCTCGGACAGGAAGTGACCGACGCCGTCATCACCGTGCCGGCCTACTTCTCCGACTCGCAGCGCCAGGCCACCAAGGAGGCCGGTACCATCGCTGGCCTCAATGTCCGCCGTATCGTCAATGAGCCTACGGCTGCAGCACTGGCCTACGGTGTCGACAAGAGCAACAAGGATATGAAGATTGCCGTGTTCGACCTCGGTGGCGGTACGTTCGATATCTCCATCCTGGAGTTCGGCGGCGGCGTGTTTGAGGTGCTCGCAACCAATGGTGACACACACCTGGGCGGCGATGACTTCGACCAGGTCATCATCGACTGGCTCGCCAACGACTTCAAGGCCGATGAAGGCATCGACCTCCGCAAGGACCCGATGGCCATGCAGCGCCTGAAAGAGGCTGCCGAGAAGGCTAAGATTGAGCTCTCAAGCACTACATCGACTGAAATCAACCTGCCCTACATCTCGGCTGAAGGCGGCGTGCCCAAGCACCTGGTGAAGACCCTGACCCGCTCACAGTTTGAGCAGTTGGCACACAACCTGATTCAGGCTTGTCTGGTGCCTTGCCAGAACGCCATCCGCGATGCCAAGCTCTCCACAAGCGACATCGACGAGGTGATCCTCGTCGGCGGTTCAAGCCGTATCCCCGCCGTGCAGACCCTGGTCAAGAACTACTTCGGCAAGGAGCCTTCAAAGGGTGTCAACCCCGATGAGGTCGTGGCAGTGGGCGCATCCATCCAGGGTGCCATCCTCAACAACGAGAAGGGTGCCGGCGACATCGTGTTGCTCGATGTCACTCCGCTGACCCTTGGCATCGAGACCATGGGCGGCGTGATGACCAAGCTCATCGACGCCAACACCACCATCCCCTGCAAGAAGAGCGAGACGTTCTCTACCGCTGTCGACAACCAGACCGCAGTGACCATCCACGTGCTGCAGGGCGAGCGCCCCATGGCCTCGCAGAACAAGAGCATCGGACAGTTCAACCTGGAGGGTATCGCACCCGCACGCCGCGGCGTGCCCCAGATCGAGGTGACCTTCGACATCGATGCCAACGGCATCCTCAACGTGAGTGCCAAGGACAAGGCCACAGGCAAGGAGCAGGCCATCCGCATCGAGGCTTCGTCGGGTCTGAGCGAGGAGGAAATCAACCGCATGAAGACTGAGGCTGAGCAGAACGCTGCTGCCGACAAGGCTGAGCGCGAGAAGGTCGACAAGATGAACCAGGCCGACTCGATGATCTTCACCACCGAGAACTTCCTCAAGGACAATGCCGACAAGATTCCTGCCGACAAGAAACCGGGCATTGAGCAGGCTCTCCAGCAGCTCAAGGACGCGCACAAGGCTGCCGATGTGGCTGCCATCGACGCTGCCATTGCCAACCTCAACAACGTCATGCAGGCCGCTTCTGCCCAGATGTATCAGGGCGGCGCACAGCCCGGCGCAGGCGCACAGGGCTTCAACGGAGCCGGTGCCGGACAGCAGGCCGGAGGCCAGCAGAAGTCGGACGACACCATCCAAGATGCCGACTTCGAAGAGGTGAAGTAGTATAAAATATACAAATCATAAACATTCATAACAATCCCGTGTAACTCAATGTTGTTGCACGGGATTTTCAGCTCTATACTTTTGCTCCTTCAGGGCGTAGCTACATTTGCTTGCCCCCAACCCAGGGCGCCGCTTCGCTTG
>CAVIOP010000054.1:0-15762 GCA_963644485.1 bacterium
GGTTTAACAAAACCCCCGAAAATGGGCGTCTTTTCGGCCAACGGACCGGTTGCTGACTTTCGCGCCAATTTTCAGCATATATATTGTCGCTTATTTTCACAACGCAATCCAACGAAGCCGTCACCTCGCGGGTGCGCACGCTTGCCCGTTATAGATTTAAAAAAACGCTAACGGATTTCCCTAGGTTTTAGAAATACATTACCTTTGCATAAGCAAAAATCACAAAAGGAGCATCATGCAAGAAACATACAGGATGGGACTTGACGTGGGTTCCACCACGGCCAAGATAGCCGTGGTAAACGAGCAGGGCACGCTGGTCTACTCGCGCTATGAACGCCACAACGCCAAGGTTAACAGTCTCGTACTTGAGTATCTCGACGACATCGGGAAAATGCTGGGCGACTGCAGCCTCAGCGTCTGCGTCACGGGATCGGTGGGCATGGCCACTGCCGAGCAACTGCAGGCCACCTTCGTGCAGGAGGTCGTGGCCGCCACCGTCTTCGCACGCACCCGACATCCCGAAGCCAAGGCACTCATCGACATCGGCGGCGAGGATGCCAAGGTGGTGTTCTTCAACGGCAAGAGCACGGAACTGCGCATGAACGGCAACTGTGCCGGCGGTACGGGCGCCTTCATCGACCAGATGAGCGTGCTCATGGGCTGCGACAACAACCACATGAGCGACATGGCGATGAAGGCCACCACACTCTACCCCATGGCCGCCCGCTGCGGCGTGTTTGCCAAGACCGACATACAGAACCTCATGGCCCGCAACCTGCCCGAAGCCGACATAGCCGCCAGCATCTTCCACAGCATCGCCGTGCAGACGGTAACCACACTGAGCCATGGCTGCGACTTTGCAGCGCCCATCCTGCTCTGCGGCGGACCGCTCACCTTCCTGCCCGCCCTGCGCAAGGCCTTTGCCGACTACCTGAAGATGCAACCCTCCGACTTCATCGTGCTCAAGGAGGGCAACCTCATCCCTGCACTGGGATGCGCCATACGTGCCGAGAAAAGCAAGGCCGTGCCACTCTCGCAACTGCGCCAGACCTTTGCCGACCGCCTATCGGCACCGCACGCCTCCTCCGCCTGCAGCTCCTGCCCGACCGCAGGCACCGACAAGAAAGAACATTTGATGCCGCTCTTCCGCAACGCCGGGGAGCATGCCGAGTGGCTCAGCCGAAAGGACCGCCACACCACGCCCGTCCATCCCATGAGGCGGGGCGTGGAACGCGTGGTGATCGGCATCGACTCGGGCTCCACCACCACGAAGATTGTCGCCGTGAGGGCCGACGAGGGCGAGGAAGGGCAGATCGTGTTTGCCGACTACTCGATGAACCTCGGGTCGCCCATCAAGGCCGTGAAGGACGGGCTCGCGAGACTGCAGGACACAGCACGCAAGGCCGGGGCCGACCTGCAGGTGGTGGGCTCGTGCTCCACAGGCTATGGCGAGGAGCTCATCAAGACGGCCTTCGGCCTCGACGACGGCATCATCGAGACGATGGCCCACTACCGGGCAGCCGAACGGCTGATGCCCGACGTGTCGTTCATCCTCGACATTGGCGGACAAGACATGAAGGCCATCTTCGTGGACCACGGCGCCGTGGTGCGCATGGAACTCAACGAGGCCTGCTCGTCGGGATGCGGCACGTTCATCCAGACCTTTGCCCAGAGCCTCGGATATGGCGTGGCCGACTTCGCCGCGCTGGCCTGCAGCGCCGCGAACCCCTGCGACCTGGGCACGCGCTGCACCGTCTTCATGAACTCGAAGGTGAAGCAGGTGCTGCGCGAGGGTGCCACCGTGGCCGACATCGCCGCAGGCCTGTCCTACTCCGTCGTGCGCAACTGCCTGTACAAGGTACTGAAACTCCGCGGCAACGATGACCTTGGAGGCAAGATCGTGGTGCAGGGCGGCACGATGAAGAACGACTCGGTGGTGCGCGCCTTCGAACTGCTGACACACACCGATGTGGCACGCAGCAACATGCCGGAGATGATGGGGGCCTACGGTTGTGCCCTCCATGTGCTGCAGACGCTGGCGCAGGACAAAGGCCGGGAGGCGACGCCACGCACGGTCGACGACCTGCTCAGCCTGTCGGCCTATGACACCCGTCTGCTCAACTGCAAGGGTTGCGAGAACCACTGTGCGGTGACGATGTACACCTTTGGCGGCCACCGCCGCTTCTACTCGGGCAACAAGTGCGAGCGTGTCTTCAACAACAAGGGAAGCCAGACCGTCAAGGGAGAGAATATCTTTGAGAAGAAGGTCATCCAGCCGTGGCCGGGTGTCGCTCTGCCCACCGAGCCCCAACAGGCGCTGGCCAAGGGACAACTGCGGGTCGGAATACCCCGTGTGCTCAACATGTTCGAGGACTATCCCTTCTGGTTCACGCTCTTCACCGAAGCCGGCATGCAGGTGACGCTCAGCAGCGAAAGCACGTTCGCACGCTATGAGGCTGCTCTCAGCACGGTGATGAGCGACAACATCTGCTTCCCGGCCAAACTGGTCCACTCGCACATACAGGAACTCGACGACAGCGACGTGTCGTTCATCTTCATGCCCTACGTGGTGTTTGAACGACAGGACGACGACCGTAACACCAACAGTTACAATTGTCCCATCGTGGCGGCCTACTCGGATGTCATCCGCAGTGCCATGACGTTGAAGAAACGGGTGGACTCGCCGGTCATCAACTTCAGCGACTTCAAGCTGCTCTACAAGCAGACAAGCCGTTACCTCAAGGGACTGGGCGTAGACAACAGTACCATCCGGCGTGCCTTCTTCAAGGCGGCGGCCGCACAGGAGAGTCACGCCACGAGTCTTCGCAAACGGGCGGAAGCGATCCTGGACAACAGCCGACGGAAGGGCCAGCTAACCATCCTACTCGTGGGACGGCCTTACCACGCTGACCCGCTCGTCCAGCACAAGCTGTCGGAGATGATTGCCTCACTGGGTGCCAACGTCATCTCCGATGACATCGTGCGCGGTGACAACACCACCGGCACGGGCGAGACCTACCTCGTCAGGCAGTGGGCCTACATGAACCGTATCATCAAAGCGGCACAGTGGTGCGCCGAACAGCCGGGCGACGTGCAGCTCGTGCAGATGACCTCCTTCGGCTGCGGCCCCGACGCATTCATACAAGACGAGCTGCGCGCCATCATGAAGAACCACGGCAAGCCGTTCACCCTGCTCAAGATTGACGACGTGAGCAACACCGGAAGCCTCAAGCTTCGTGTGCGCTCACTCATCGACTCACTGCGCGGACAGGCCGTCGCCAAGGCGCAGCCTGCACGCGAGCCGTTTGCCGCACGCCCCATGAAGGGTGCGACCGGACGACACATCCTTGCACCCTACTTCACCGAGTACCTGACGCCTGTGCTCACCTCGCTCTGCCACACCATCGGCTTCGACGTGGAGGTGCTGCCCATGAGCGATGCGGAGAGTGCCGAACTCGGACTGAAATACGCCAACAACGAGATTTGTTATCCTGCCACGCTCATCATAGGCGACATCGTCAAGGCCCTGCGCTCGGGCCGATACGACCCCGACAAGATATCTGTCGCCATGAGCCAGACGGGCGGCCAGTGCCGAGCCACCAACTATGCGGCGCTCATCCGGCGTGCCATGGATGCCAACGGGTTCAGCCAGGTACCGCTCATCACGCTCGGGGTGTCGACCAGTGCCTCCGAAGACCGGACGCAGAGCGACGAAATGAACATCCCTTGGGTGAAGTATGCAGCCATCATCGTGACCACGTTCCTCTACGGAGACACCATCTCGAAGATGTACCACGCGGCCGTGCCACGACTGAAGCCGGAACACGCCATGCCCGTGGGCAAGGCGGCCAATGGCGCCGAGGCCCTGCGCGACAAGTACATGAGCCTCGCCAACCAGCCCATCCTTGACAACAATGCAGACGGACTGATGGACCTCATCGCCAGTGCCGCCAAGGAGTTTGACGACATCACGGCCGACAAGGACATCCCTGCCGTGGGCATCGTCGGCGAAATCTTCCTCAAGTTCAACCCCTTCGCCCATCAGTTCCTGGCACGTAAGATCATCGAACGGGGCTTCGAGGTGGTGCCGGCGCTGCTCTCGCCGTTCTTCCTGCAGGAGTTTGTCAATGTCATTGCACAAAAGCACCTGGCACTCAAGTGCACTACGGTGCCCGACTTCGTGGTGAAAGCCATCTACAACCTGATATGGCGGCGCGAGAAACGCATCAACAAACTCGCAGCACGCTTCCGCTATTTCCGGCCGTTCACCAACATATTCGACGATGCACGCGAGGTCAACGGCGTGGTGTCGCTGGCCGCTCAGTTCGGCGAGGGATGGCTCCTGCCCAGCGACATCATCGGCATGGTGAAGCAAGGCGTCAACAATGTGGCCAGCTTGCAGCCCTTCGGATGCATCGCCAACCACGTCATCTCGAAGGGCATCGAGAAACGACTGAAGAACGACTATCCGCAGCTCAACCTCGTGTCGCTCGACTTCGACGCGGGCGTGTCGGCGGTGAATGTCACCAACCGACTCATCCTCTTCCTCGACAGCATCGCCTGAACCAGGCACGGCGCAAACGGGCAGATGGCCTGAAGCGCATGGCGTGGCGGCGGCCCAGCACGGGCAGCGGCCACGCCATGCGCCTTTTGGCAACTGTCTGGCGCCATGGAATGACAAAAAGCAAAGCGGCACGGACTTTTTTACTGCTTTGCTTTTCTGCTTTTAAATAATTTTGTAACTTTGCGCAAAGTTTATTGTAAGCCGAAGATGAGCACCCAAGACAAGACTCACTTATTGACAGACACTGTGGACCAGCTTTCAGATCCGAAAACGCTGAAAGGACTTTTCCACCAGCATAGAGAAGGATATCCGCTGCCGTCGGGCACGGTGCTCGAGGAAATCGTGCGGCTGGCACGTGCCATTCTCTTCCCCGGTTTCTTCGGAAAATCACAAGTCAACATACAAACCATCAAGTATCAGATCGGCGTGGAGGTGGAGAAACTCAACCACCTGCTGGCCGAACAGATATTGGCCGGACTGTGCTTCGCCGAGGAGTGTGAGCCACAGTGCGACAGGAACAAACTGAAACAGCAGGCACGCGAGATAGCCGGCGAGACGGTGGCGAGACTGCCCATGATACGCAAGGTGCTGGCCACCGACGTCGAGGCAGCCTACAACGGCGACCCCGCCGCCAAGAGCATCGCCGAGATCCTGCTGTGCTACCCTGTCATCAAGGCGCTGACAAGCTACCGGCTGGCACACGAGCTGTTTCTGCAGGGGGTGCCGCTCATTCCCCGCATGATGACCGAGATGGCCCACTCGGAGACGGGCATCGACATACACCCCGGCGCAACCATCGCCAGCTATTTCACCATAGACCACGGCACAGGCGTCGTCATCGGCGAGACCTGTGTCATCGGAAACCACGTGAAGATCTACCAAGGTGTCACGCTCGGTGCCAAGAGCTTCCCCCTCGACGAGCAGGGCAACCCCATCAAGGGCATCCCCCGACACCCCATCATCGAGGACGATGTCATCGTCTATGCCAACGCCACGCTGCTGGGACGCATCCGCATAGGACGCGGATGCATCGTCGGAGCCAACACCTGGGTGCTCAACGACATGCCCCCCGAGACCACCGTCTACAAGAAATGACACGCATGGGACACTGACCCGCGGCGGCCGGCAATGCCTGCGGCACACCACAAGGAACATAACGAACAAGAATATCATAACAAACATAAGACAATGGAATTTGAACTCATCGCCAAAACATTCATGGGCCTGGAGCCCGTTCTGGCACAAGAGCTTACCAAACTGGGCGCAAACAATGTACAGATAGGCCGGCGCATGGTGTCGTTCACAGGCGACAAAGAGATGATGTACCGTGCCAACTTCCAACTGCACACGGCCATCCGCATCCTGAAGCCCATCAAGCATTTCAAGGCACGGTCGGCAGAAGACGTATATAACGAGGTGAAGAAGATCGACTGGAGCCAATACATCATGAAGGGAAAGACGTTTGTGGTCGACTCGGTGGTCTACTCGGATGAGTTCCGCAACTCCAAGTTTGTTTCATATAAGGTGAAGGACGCCATCGTCGACCAGTTCCGCGAGACGACAGGCGACCGACCCAACATCTCCATCAGCAACCCCGACATCAGACTACACATCCACATCGCAGAGGACAACGCCACGCTGTGCCTCGACTCCAGCGGAGAGAGCCTGCACCGCAGAGGCTACCGGCAGGAGACGGTGGAAGCACCGCTCAACGAGGTGCTGGCCGCCGGCATGATACTCATGACAGGATGGAAGGGCGACACCGACTTCATCGACCCCATGTGCGGGTCGGGAACGCTGATCATCGAGGCGGCACTCATCGCACAGAACATCTCGCCGGGCGTCTTCCGCAAGGAGTATGCCTTCGAAAAATGGCCCGACTACGACGCTGACCTCTTCGACTCCATCTACAACGACGACTCGGAAGAGCGCGAGTTTACCCACCACATCTATGGCTACGATGTGGACATGAAGGCTGTGAACACGGCCATCCTCAACGTCAAGGCAGCCGGACTGTCGAAGGTCATCACGGTCAAGCAGCAAGACTTCAAGGACTTCACCAAGCCCAGCGAGAAGAGCATCATGATCACCAACCCGCCTTACGGCGAGCGCATATCCACACCCAACCTGCTGGGTACCTACAAGATGATCGGCGAGAAACTGAAGAAGGATTTTGCCGGCAACGAGGCCTGGGTGCTGAGCTACCGCGAGGAATGCTTCGAGCAGATAGGCCTGAAGCCCAGCATCAAGATCCCTGTCTTCAACGGCAGTCTGGAGTGTGAGTTCCGCAAATATGTCATGTTCGACGGAAAGATGAAGGATTTCCGCTCGGAAGGCGGTGTGGTGAAGACCGACGAGGAGAAACGCGAGATGGCGCAGAAGCACCGTTTCAAGAAAAACCGCGAGTTCAAGCAGCGCCTGGAGCAGGAGGAGAACAACGAGGAAGGAGACATCCGCACGTTCCGCTTCCACAAGTTCGACGACCGCAAGTTCTCCGGCGACGACCGCAAGAGCAGTGACCGTCGCCCCAAGCGCTTCGGCGATGACGAGCGCAACAACCGTGACCGTCGTGGCGGCAAGCCGTTCGGCGACCGTGGCGGCAAGCCTTTCGGTGGCCGCGCAGACCGTGGCGGCTCCTCCTTTGGCAAGGGACGCGGAGGCGACAAACGCTTTGGCGGAAACAAGAAATTCGGAAACAAGAACAAATTTGGTCATGAAGATTAACAAACTCATGGTGACGCTGGGCATGATGACAGCATTGTGCATTCATGGTGCCACCAGCATACAGGCGCAGGAATTGAAGAAGTTTACACTGGAAGACCTCAACTACGGCGGCAACAACTATCACAACATGATAGCCGAGAACCGCTGGACAACCTGGTGGGGCGACGAACTGGTGCGCACAGACGCCGAGAACTGCAAACTCATCAACAAAAACACGGGCAAGGAGACGATGCTCTTCACGCTGGACGACATCAAGGCGAAGAGCGGACTCAATATCCACAGCCTCTTCAACGTGTCGTTCCCTGAAGGCAAGAAGCCGCTGGTGCTGCTCTCTGACAGCAAGCACACCCAACTGCTCAACTGGAAAACGGGCAAGGCGGTGTGGACCATCGCGAATGAGGACCGCATGGCGGCACAGGCCTGGGACTTCAACTACGCCAGCCGCAACACCGCCTACGTCAAGGACGACCAGCTCTATGTGCAGACCGCCGACGGCCAAAGCAAGCAACTGACGACCGACGGCAGCAGAAACATCGTCTACGGACAGAGCGTCCACCGCGATGAGTTCGGCATCACGGGCGGCCTCTTCTGGAACAACCAGGGAACGAAGCTGGCCTTCTACCGCATGGACCAGAGCATGGTGACCGATTTCCCGCTGGTCGACATTCCCGACCCGTCGTGGGTGCCCGCAAGCGGATCGCGCATCGCCCAACCGGCTCCCGAAAAATATCCCATGGCCGGGGAGACCAGCCATAAGGTGACGGTCGGTGTCTATGACGTGAAGGCAGGCAAGACCGTCTGGCTGAAGGCGGGTGACCCCACCGACCGCTATTTCACCAATGTCGCATGGAGTCCCGACGACAAGACACTCTACATATTTGAGCTCAACCGCGACCAAAACGACTGCCAGCTCGTGGCTTACGACGCAGAGACGGGCGACAGGAAGGGTGTCATCTACCACGAGACCGACGCCAAGTATGTGGAGCCGCAACATCCGATCGTCTTTCTGCCCTGGGACCACAGCCAGTTTGTCATGCAAAGTCAGAAAGACGGCTTCAACCATCTCTACCTCTTTAATACAAAGGGAGAGCAGCTGAAGCAGATCACAAGCGGCAACTGGGTCGTGATGGAGTTCCTTGGCTTCAACGAGAAGCGCCACAGCGCCATCATCGCCAGCAACGAACGCAACGCCATCCAACGCAACATCTACAGCGTGAACATCGACAACGGCAAGCGGACGCTGATAGACGACAACGGAGAGGGATGGCACACGGCCTCACTGAGCCCCTCGGGCCAGTATGTGGTCGACAAGTATTCCACACCGTCCGTACCCCGCAACATTGCCATTGCCAATGTGGAGAACGGCAAGAAGACACGCTATCTCACAGCCGCCGACCCCTGGAAGGGCTACGGCGTGCCTGAATACAAGAGCGGCACGGTGAAGGCCGCCGACGGAAAGACCGACCTTTACTACCGCATGGTGATGCCTGTCGGCTTCGATGCCAACAAGAAATACCCCACCATCATCTATGTCTACGGCGGCCCTCACGCCCACAACGTGGACGCCTCGTGGCATTGGGGCTCACGCTCATGGGAGACCTACATGGCGCAGAAGGGCTATCTGCTCTTCATCCTCGACAACCGCGGCAGCGAACACCGCGGCAAGGAGTTTGAGCAAGTGACCTTCCGCCACCTCGGAGACAACGAGGTGAAGGACCAGATGGAAGGCGTGAAATATCTGAAGAGCTTGCCTTACGTCGACGCAGACCGCATCGGCGTGCACGGCTGGAGCTTCGGCGGCTTTATGACCATCAACATGATGACCACCCATCCGGAGGTGTTCAAGGTGGGTGTTGCCGGCGGACCCGTCATCGACTGGAAATGGTACGAGGTGATGTATGGCGAACGCTATATGGACACACCGCAGACCAACCCCGACGGCTACGCCTCGTCGAGCCTGATACCGAAGGCCAAGAACCTTAAGGGCAAGCTGCAGATCATCATCGGGCTCAATGACCCCGTCTGTCTGCCGCAGCACACGCTCTCGTTCATCAAGCAGTGCATACAAGACGGCACGCAGCCCGACTTCTTTGTCTATCCCGGCGAGCCGCACAACATGCGCGGCCACCAGTCGACGCATCTGCACGAGCGCATCTCGCAATATTTCGACGATTACCTGAAGTAAGGCGTCCGGCAAGCGGACGATAACTCTTTCCAAATCACAACATCAACATGAAACAGATTAAGCGTTTATTGCTTCTCCTGGCACTCCTGATGCCTCTCTTGGCTCAAGCCGCCGACAAGGAGCTGCTGGCAAGGTTGCAAGCCCTGCCCGGCGTGAGCGACGTGCAGGAACTGAAGAGCACGGCTTACGACGACAAGTATGTGCTCAACATCACCCAGGAGGTGGATCCCATCCATCATCAGGCGGGGTCGTTCAAGCAGCGGGTGGTCGTCTGCCATGTGGGCTATGACCGCCCGACAGTGCTCGTCACGGAAGGATACGACTGCAACTATGCCCTGCGTGAGGGATACCAGGAGGAACTCTCCAAGATACTCAATGCCAACCTCGTGGTGGTGGAGTACCGCTATTTCGACAAGTCGACACCGTCGCCCTGCAACTGGGACTATCTCACCGTGGAAAACTCACTGTACGACCTGCACCATGTCAACGAGACGTTCCACCAGCTCTATAAAGGAAAGTGGATCTCGACGGGCATCAGCAAGGGCGGACAGACCTGCATGGTCTACCGAGTGTTCTTCCCCAACGACGTTGACCTGTCGGTGCCCTATGTGGCGCCTCTGAACAAAAGCCTTGAGGACGGCCGTCATGAGCCGTTCATCGACCACCAGGTGTCAACGGCGGCCAACCGCCAGCACGTGAAGGATTTCCAGATAGAGGTGTTGAAGCGGAAGGCTCGTTTCATGCCGATGTTCAAGAAGTACTGCGCCGACAAGGGCTATACCTTCCGCGTGTCGCAGGAGGATATCTTCGACTATTGCGTGCTCGAATACTCGTTTGCCATCTGGCAGTGGGGAACGCCGATGTCGAATATCCCCGACGCCACAGCCTCCGACCAAGAGATCTTCGACCATTTCATCAAGACCACCGACCCCAATTATTTCTCCGACCAGACACCCTACCTGTCATTCAACGTGCAGGCCGCGCGTGAATTGGGCTACTATGGTTACGACATCAAGCCGTTCAAGAAGTGGATGTCCATCAAGACCGCCAAGGACTACATGCACCGCGTCATGCTGCCCGAGCAGTTTGCCGGACTCAAATTTGACAAGACGCTCTATAAGAAGACCATCAACTGGCTGAAGCACAACGACGAAAAGATGGTTTACATCTATGGAGGCATCGACCCCTGGGGCTCTTCGGGAGTGGCCGGACTGAAGTTTCTGAAAGACAAGAAGCTGATCAAGGTCTATATGTTGCCCGGCGGAAGTCATGCCACACGCATCAACTCGTTCCCCGAACCCACACGGACAGAGATCATCAATCTC
This sequence comes from bacterium, assembly GCA_963644485.1. Taxonomy (GTDB): domain Bacteria; phylum Bacteroidota; class Bacteroidia; order Bacteroidales; family Bacteroidaceae; genus Prevotella. The sequence continues at coordinate 10,799 of CAVIOP010000054.1, forward strand.
ATAAACCGTTATCTCGAAACCAACTGATTGCCGACCGACAGCTGCGTCGGAAATGAAACAAAATAACACAAGGAAGATCATGAAGATATTGCTCTTAGGAAGCGGCGGGCGCGAACATGCCATGGCATGGAAGATTGCCCAGAGTGAAAAATGCGACAAACTGTTTATTGCTCCCGGCAATGCCGGAACGACTGCCGTGGGCGAGAACGTGGCCATCGGGGTCAACGAGTTTGACAAGCAGAAGGATTTCGTCGTGGCAAATGCCATCGACATGGTGGTCGTGGGGCCGGAGGTGCCTTTGGTCAACGGCATCGTCGACGCCTTCCGCTCTGACGAACGCACGGCGGCCATACCCGTCATCGGCCCCAGCAAACAAGGTGCCGAGCTCGAAGGAAGCAAGGATTTCGCAAAGGGTTTCATGAAACGCCACAACATCCCCACCGCCGCCTACGAGACATTCGACGGCACGACCATCGAGGAGGGGGTGGCATTCCTCAAAACACTGAAGGCTCCCTACGTGCTGAAAGCCGACGGACTGGCTGCCGGCAAGGGCGTGCTCATCGTACCCACACTCGAAGAGGCTGAGAAGGAGCTGCGCGACATGCTGGGCGGCATGTTCGGAGAGGCATCGGCCAAGGTGGTCATCGAGGAGTTTCTGAGTGGCGTGGAGTGCTCCGTCTTTGTGCTGACCGACGGCAAGCATTACCAGATCTTGCCGGAGGCCAAAGACTACAAGCGCATCGGCGAGCACGACACGGGCCTCAACACAGGCGGCATGGGAAGCGTCTCGCCCGTGCCCTTCGCCGACAAGGACTGGATGCAGAAGGTGGAAGACCGCATCATACGCCCCACCGTCGAGGGCCTTGCAGCCGACGGCATCGACTATAAGGGCTTCATCTTCTTCGGATTGATCAATGTGGCAGGCGACCCCATGGTCATCGAATACAACTGCCGCATGGGCGACCCCGAGACGGAGACGGTGATGCTACGGCTCAAGAGCGACCTTGTGGACCTGCTGGAAGGCGTGGCCCAGGGCGACCTCGACAAGCGCAAGGTGGAGATTGACGACCGCGCTGCCGTCTGCGTGATGCTGGTCAGCGGCGGTTATCCGCAAGCCTATAAGAAGGGCTACCCTGTCAGCGGCCTCGATCAGGTGGACGGAAGCATCGTGTTCCACGCGGGTACAAAGGTCGTCGACAACGAGGTCGTCACTGACGGCGGACGCGTGATGGCTGTCTCGTCATACGGAAAGGACAAGGAAGAAGCGCTCCGCAAGAGCTTCACCGAGGCTCAGAAGATCAGCTTCAAGGACATGTACTTCCGTCGCGACATCGGCCAGGACCTCTGACCCGCCCGACGACACACCCTCTCTTTTCAGGATATGACCAAGCAGTGAGACCGGCATGTGCACAATGCCTTACGGCCTCACTGCCTTTTGAATAAAATATATCAAGTGAAGGCGGCGACCGCCCGTCACACTACCAAAGAAAGACGTAATGATCAAACGCACCCAAAACAGAATAGCCCAGTCAAGATGGACATTGCCAGTGACAGCCATCTACTGTGTTCTGGTGTTTGTGCTGTCGCATGGGGCCGCTCAGAGTCAGTGGGTTCAGTTGCCCATACTTGGTGCATCCACCATACTGATGATCCTTCTCAACAACACCCACGCACTGATACGCATCTATAGTCGTATGGTGTCTTGCTCCTTTGCGGTGCTGACGGTCATGTCGCCTTTTCTTTACGGGTCGCCCAGCGAGAGCGTGGCCCAACTGTTCTTCATTCTTTTCCTCCTTTTCATCTTCCATGCCTATCAGGACAAGCGGGCCGTGGGATGGGTGTTTTATGCCTATGCCGCATTGGGCATAGCCAGTACGGTCTATGTGCAGATGCTCTTCCTGGTGCCCATTCTGTGGGTGCTCCAGGCCACCAACGTGCTGGCGGCAAGCCTCCGCACCTATTGTGCTTCCATCCTCGGGCTGGTCATGCCCTATTGGTTTATGGGCGCCTATTGTCTCTATGCAGGCCAGTCGCAGTTTCTCATCGACCACTTCGCCGACATAGCCAACTGGCAGACGCCCCTAAACTTTATCACCCTTGATATCCATCGGCTGGTGACCCTTGCGTTTGTGGTCATTCTCGGCATCATAGGTACCGTACATTTCCTGGCCTACAGTTACCAGGACAAGATACGCACACGCATGCTCTACGAGATGTTTATCGCTCTGGAAGTGTGTATCATGGTTCTTCTTGTCCTGCAACCTCAGCATTTCGACATGTTGTTCTCCTTGCTGACCGTAGTGGTTTCGCCGCTAATCGGCCACTTCCTGTCGCTCACCCATTCGCGGTTGTCGAACATCACGTTTTTCGCACTCATCATCATCGCCCTATTGCTCACCATTTACAACGTATGGATTTTCTGACCAGTCTACTGCTCGACTACGGCTACTGGGGCATGCTGGTGGCAGCCTTCCTGGCCGGCAGCTTCTTTCCCTTCAGCAGCGAGGCCGTGATGCTCGCTCTGCTTGCCGCAGGGCTTCAGCCCCTGCCCTTGGTCGTCTACGGCACCATCGGCAATGTGGCCGGCTCGATGTTCAACTATGGTGTGGGACGCATGGGGCGTCTCGACTGGATCGAACATCATCTGCATGTCAAGAAAAGCGACCTCGACAAGGCCCGGCGCTTCATGGGCGGGCGCGGCGCATGGATGGGGTTCTTCGCATTCCTGCCCATACTGGGCTCCGCCATCACCATCGTCCTGGGACTGATGCGGGCCAACATACCCATCACGCTCACCAGCATCAGCCTCGGAAAAGTCATCCGGTACATCATCATTGCCTACGGTGTCAACCTGATGTTCTGACAGGGGGGATAGGCAAAACGCTACTACCCTCTTTTTTTTTGCCCGCAGATGAAAAAACAAGGTCTGCGAAAGGATGTATTCGTGCGGAAAATGTTATTTTTGCATACAGAAACCGTTATCCACAAATAACACGCATGACTATGAAAAGAACAATCGTTGCCGCCGTCACTTTACTGATGGTACTCACGGCTTCCGCACAGTCGAAAGTCTATCTGACGCGCCACATCACGCCTGAGGCGCTGGTGAACATCTACAAAGCGCTGGGCGTGAAAGCCAAGGGGCGCGTGGCCGTGAAGGTATCGACGGGCGAAGGCTCCAACCCCAACTACCTTAAGCCGGAGCTCATCAAGGATCTCGTCTACGAGGTCGACGGCACGATCGTGGAGAACAACACGGCCTACGGCGGCGACCCCAACGATGTGCGCAACAATTCAGAAAACCACTGGAAGGTCATCGACAGGCACGGCTTCACCCGTTATTTCCCCGTCGACATCATGGATGAGTACGACGAAATACGCATTCCCGTGCGCGACCATACACACCTCCACTATGACATCGTAGGCGGACACTTGGCCAACTACGACTTCATGGTGGCGCTCAATCACTTCAAAGGGCATCCGATGGGAGGCTACGGCGGGGCTCTGAAGAACCTCTCCATTGGCTGTGCCAGCCAGAACGGAAAGGCATACATCCACTCGGCGGGCAAACTGAACAAGCTCGATGAACGCAGGTTGTGGACACCGGAGATGATCGGCGACCAGGACGGCTTCCTGGAGTCAATGGCTGCGGCTGCGCAAGCTGTGGTCAACTACTTCAAGAAGGAGAACGGCATCATCTACATATCGGTGATGAACAACATGTCGGTCGACTGCGACTGTGTGGACCATCCCGCTCCCGTGAAACTCAAGGACTATGGAATCCTTGCTTCCACAGACCCCGTGGCGCTCGACCAGGCTTGCGTAGACATCATCAACAACCTGGAGGTGACGGCCGACAGCGATCCCACCGACTTGCTGAAACGCATCGACAAGCAGCACGGGACGCACACCATCGACTGGGCAGAAAAGATTGGACTGGGATCAAAGAAATACAAAATCATCAACATCGACAAGTAAAATAAGACACGACTATGCTGACATTCCCTTGCGCTAAAATCAACCTCGGCCTCAACATCACCGCCGAGCGGGCCGACGGATACCACGACCTGGAGACGGTGTTCTATCCCGTGCCACTCACCGACGTGCTGGAGATCAAGCACATGGACCAGCGCTTCCCCCACGATATCCCCTGCGACCTGAAGGTCACTGGCAACGATGTGGACTGTGACGAGCGGCAGAACCTGGTGGTGCGCGCCTATGAGCTGCTGGCCGCCGACTATAGCCTCCCGCCTATCCATGCACACCTCTACAAGCGCATACCCTCGCAGGCGGGTCTCGGCGGAGGCTCTTCAGACGGTGCTTTCATGATCCGTCTGCTCGATGAGCGCTTCCGACTCAATATCGGCAATGCGGAGATGGAACGCTATGCTGCCCGACTGGGTTCCGACTGCGCCTTCTTCATCACCGCCGAGCCATCCTTTGCCACCGGGCGCGGCGAACTGCTCCAGCCTGCCGACGGACCCAAGGGTAACCTCGCCGGATACCACATCGCCATCGTGAAACCCGACATCGCGGTCTCCACGCGTGATGCCTACAGCAGTATCGTCTGCCGCAAGCCGGCGAAGAGCTGTCGCGACATCGTGCGGCAACCCATCGACACGTGGCGTGCCGAACTGGTAAATGACTTCGAAAGCCCCGTCTTCGCCCAGCACCCCGAGCTGGAACAGATCAAGGAGAAGCTCTACGGCATGGGTGCCGTCTATGCTGCCATGAGCGGGTCGGGCTCGGCGATCTTCGGTATCTTCCGCCAGGAGCCAGAGGCATTCGCAGACACTTTTGCCGGTTGCTTCACGTTCCACTGTCAGCTCTGACCCAAGAACATCGTTCGCCATACGCAAGGGCCTGCTGGTTTTGAACACTCTGCCGGGCAACGACACCGACGGTCTTAGGCTGTCAAGAAAGCGGACAATCTATATGCTGAAAATGGGCTTGAAAGTCACCAA
>CAVIOP010000055.1:0-15762 GCA_963644485.1 bacterium
ATGGTATATACAAGCGAGTATTTTGCCATATCGTAGTCAGACAACCTTGTCTGGTCAATCTTGCTAAGTAATGACTGAGCACTGTCAGGTTTGTCTTTCTCAGTTAAATATAAAGCTTCAGAGATTCTTCTGTCGTGCTTTGCATTACATGATGACATAACGACAATAACTGACAGTATAAATATTATTATTGACTTTTTCATTTTTCTAAAATTCTACAATAATACAAAGTTACGTCTATTTTTTTAATCTTTCATCAGTATGGTCTAAATCGTATTCGTGTTACTTTGTCATTCTAATTTGAGTAACCATCCGAAGCAAGCCGGCTTGCAAATCACAAAAAAATCTCGTAAAGCTATTTGCGAGTTTTTTTTGCTATAAGTACACCGGCTTGTTTCGGATGGTTGCCTTTCATCGGTCGCATAGTCGGCTATGCTCTCTCTTCAAGAAATAAAAACATCTCAAAAATATAAACACAAATCATACTAACATATTTTTTTACCGTCACTTAATGGAAGTATCGTAAAAAGCCTAAAGACTTTCGTCTTCAGGCTTTTCTATTGTTCGTTTCAGTTTGGGCATGTGTTTCTTGTTGCGAAGCCATGCCCTTTTGCGTTCTTCGTATTCTTCGTGATGTCGTTCCAGGAAATTGTCGGCCATGTCGTGTAGTATCGTCTCGATTACTTGAAGCGGCTGTAGATGATGTTGATCTTGATGGGACTGTCGTCGGAATCCGTTCCTTTGACGAGCCTTGTGCTTGTGAGTGACATGTCGTTTGTGACCTTGACCACGGTTGCGGATCCCGATGATGTTGTTGTCGTCGACACCTTGACGGGTACAAGCACCACCTTGTTCCAGTCTGTTGACTTTCTGTCGCAGTTGTACATCGCAGAAATCATGCCCGAAATGTTGTTAAAGGTGTAGCTGTTGTCGAAGCTTCCATTGGCGGCATTGTATGCCCAGCTGGTGACAAACGAGTTTTTGTTGTTGTAGATATCGTTGTTCTCGAAGAACGTGTGTAGCGAGTCCTTGGGAATCATGAGTATCTGGCTGGGCACGCTGAAAGCATAGTCGCTTGTGGTCTTGTTGTTGAGCCGTTGCAGTACCAGTTTGGCTGACGTAATGGTGTCGTTCTCGTGGTCTTTCATGATTTTTTCGATGGGAAGGGTTAGCTCGGTGAAGATGCCTGCGGGTGTTTTGAGATATGTGCAGGTCTCATCGTTGGCCAGCTTCTCCATGGTCTTCCTGTCGTTGGTGATGGTCGAAGTCTGCAACACCTCCTCCGTTCCCCAAAAGACGGCAGCCGAGTGGTAGAGTGAGTCGTCCTCTACGTGGCTGAAATAGACGTCAAGTTGCGACTGTGATATGTATGCCATGTTGCCTACGCCGCTCTGATGCTTGAAGAAGAAGCCTGGCACGATGTTGTTTCTGAAGGTGAAGGCGTTCTTGAAATTGGCAGGGTCATCGTAGTATTTCTGCATGATGAAGGTGCCGTAGCTGTCATAGGTCTTGCCGTCCTTGTCTGTATAGGGGCCTTTGAGCTTGATGGTGATATAGGGGGTGTAAGTGGATGTGTCTCGTGTGCTCTGTTTGACGTTGTAGTCGATGAGACTGTAGACCTTGTCTCTCTGCAGTCCTCCCTCTCTGATGTATCCGTTATCAGATGGGCTGAAGTTGCTGTAGTAGTTGCGGTCTTCGTTCATGGGCTTTCCCATCTCGTATGCGCTGAGCTTCATCAGCTGTGTGGAGTCTCCGTAGAGGCTACTGTAGAAGAGCCGGAGCTCGCAGGAGTCTGCCTTAATGATGCCTCTTTGTTCTTTGCCGTTGGCATCGGTTGTTACGAGGCTGTCTTTATTGGGGAAAGAAAAATCTTCCAGACTATTGAACTGTGCCATGAAGTCACCTGTGATGTAGGCGCCTGTCTCTGGGTCTCTCACTTTCCCGAGGTATCCTGTGGTGTTGCGCGAGAGTACGGAGTCAGCTACGATGGAGCGGCTTGTGACGCTGTAGGTCTGTGCAGAGATGGTCAACCCGTCACGTTCGTCGTTGAGCGAGGAACCTATGGTGTCAGTTGTCGTGTCGCAACTTACCATGCTGATGGCGGTAAGTGCGAGTACGGCGTATAGCTTGGAGTTCATGTGAAAGCGCTTGTTGAGTATGTTTATGGTGGGCTGTAAGCCTTGCTTTACTTATCGAGTATCTGGTTGTAGAAATCTTTGTATGCTACCACGTAGTCTTTTCCGGGATAGCTGAGCAGGGGCAAGTCCTTTCCCTTTGCATAGGCGAGCAAGTCGGGGTTGACGTTTTCTGCTGCTTCCACAATGCCGTCGCTGTAGTCAATGGCGAGTTTGCCAAGCTCCTTGAAGTCGAAATTTTCGGCGTAGGTCTTGAGCAGTTCTGCGTTGGCTTCGCGGAACTCAACGCATTTCTTGAAATTGTTTCCGAGCGATGACTTGGGCTGTTCTCCGAAGAAGGATGTGACGACTTTTGTGTTGGCGAACGAGGGATCATCGTGGTATGCGGTTTTGATGTATAGGGGCACAACGGCAGCCATCCATCCCTGGCACTGTACGAGGTCAGGTGTCCATCTGAGTTTTTTGACTGTTTCGAGGACACCTCTTGCGAAGAAGATGGCGCGTTCGCCGTTGTCGGCGTACTCAGTCCCGTTTTCATCTTCGGTCATAGCTTGCCTGTGGAGGAAATAGTCTTCGTTGTCGATGAAGTAGACTTGCAGGCGTGATACGGGTATGCTTGCTACCTTGATGATGAGAGGGTGGTCCGTGTCGTCAATGATCAAGTTCATGCCCGAGAGGCGTATGACCTCATGCAGTTGTCCGCGTCGCTCATTGATTGCTCCCCACTTGGGCATGAAAGTGCGGATTTCGAAGCCGTTCTCCTGCATTTTTTGCGGCAGTTGGCGTCCCATGGCAGACATTTCAGATTCGGGCACATAGGGTGTGATTTCCTGGTTGATGAATAAAACCTTTTTCTTGACCATTCTTCTTTTCTCTGTTAGTTGTGAAAAGTCAATTGATAGAGCTTGGTGACATGGTGTCGACATACTCTAAGCTAGTTAACTTCTTGAGTGCAAAGTTACGAAAAAATAATTAGATAACGCCCTCTTTTGCATCAATTCACACAAAAGAGGGCGTTTTTAAGGGAGTTTTATCATTGCCCGACATCGGTTGGTTTGTTGCCTGGGCGCCGGGCTTGGTTTTATTCGATGACGAAGAGGGCGTCGTCTTCAAGTACGCTTTGTCCGACTTTGACACAGATGGCAGCTATCTTTCCGCTTTTCTCAGCTTCGATATTGTTGGCCATCTTCATGGCTTCAAGCACGAGCACGGCGTCTCCGGCGTTGACCTGGTCTCCTACACTTACGTTGATGGCTGTAATGGTGCCGGGCAGGGGTGCCTTTGTGGCGTTGGCTGTGTTGGCGTTTGCAGCTGGTGCATCGCTCTGCTCATCGCTTTCCGCTACGGGCTTTCCCAGTTCGACCTTTTTCTTTTCGGGCTCGGCTGGTTTTTCCATTTCCACTTCGAAGATTTCTCCGTTGACCTTCACGGTGGCGAGGCAGTCTTGCTCGTTGATGTCGCCGATTTCTACGTTATATTCCTTTCCGTCGATGGTGTATTTGAATTCTTTCATTGTCTTATGGTTTAGCTGTGAACGACAGGAACTTGGCGTTCCACAAAGTCTGCTTAGGCTTGATGGTGATGATGCTGGGTTCCTTGTCGTGAACGTTGTTGCCCTGGTACTCGTAAAGTGCCAAGGCAATGGCTGCGTAGATGTTCTTGTCCATTGTAGATTATTGAACTTTTCTGGTCGCTTGTTGTGTTATTTACATGGGCATGCAACCGTGCTTCTTGGCGGGCAGGTTCTGTCTCTTGGAGGAGAGCTGTGCCAGGGCGCGGCAGATGCGGAAGCGTGTGTTGCGTGGTTCGATGACGTCGTCGATGTAGCCGAACTGTGCTGCCTGGTAGGGATTTGCGAATGTCTCGGTGTACTCGTCTTCCTTCTCAGCGAGGAAAGCCTTGGCGTCTCCGCCTTCTTCCTTGATTTTCTTAGCTTCCTTGGCGCAGAGCACGGCTACTGCTCCGGAGGCACCCATGACTGCTATTTCGGCCGTGGGCCATGCGAAATTGAGGTCTGCGCGCAGTTGCTTGCATCCCATGACGATGTGGCTTCCTCCGTAGCTCTTGCGGAGAGTGATGGTAATCTTGGGCACGGTGGCTTCTCCATAGGCGTAGAGGAGCTGTGCTCCGTGTAGGATGACGGCGTTATACTCCTGTCCCGTTCCGGGGAGGAAACCGGGCACGTCGACGAGGCTGACGATGGGTATGTTGAATGCGTCGCAGAAACGCACGAAGCGTGCACCCTTGCGGCTGGCGTTGACATCGAGCACTCCGGCGTAGGCAGATGGCTGGTTGGCAACGATGCCGACACTTTGTCCGTTGAAACGTGCGAAGCCTGTGATGATGTTCTTGGCAAACTTGGGCTGTACTTCGAGGAATTCGCCTCCATCGGTGATGGCTGTTATGACCTTGTACATGTCGTAAGCCTTGTTGGGGTCGTCGGGCAGTATGTCGTTGAGCAGGTCTTCCTTCCGGTCGATGGGGTCGGTACACTCCAGACGCGGTGCTTCCTCGGTATTGTTGGAGGGTAGGTAACTGAGCAGCTTCTTGATGAGGGTCATGGCGTCTTCCTCAGTCTTGGCTGTGAAGCTGGTTACTCCGCTTTTGCTGGCGTGGACACTGGCTCCTCCGAGGTGCTCGGAGTCTATTTCTTCTCCAGTTACGGTCTTGACAACCTTGGGGCCTGTGAGGAACATATAGCTGGTGCCTTCGGTCATGACGATGAAGTCGGTGAGGGCTGGCGAGTAGACGGCTCCTCCTGCGCATGGTCCCATAATCATGGAAATCTGTGGCACGACGCCTGATGCGAGGATGTTGCGCTCAAAGATTTCTCCGTATCCGGCCAGAGCGGAGATGCCTTCCTGTATGCGTGCCCCTCCTGAGTCGTTCATGCCGATTACGGGAGCTCCGTTCTGCATGGCCATATCCATGATTTTGCACATCTTTTGGGCCATCGTCTCCGAGAGCGAACCTCCGTTGACGGTGAAGTCTTGTGCATAGACGTATACAAGTCGTCCGTCGATAGTGGCCGATCCTGCTACGACACCGTCGCCGAGGTATTGCTTTTTGTCCATGCCGAAGTTGTGGCAACGGTGGAGCTTGAACATGTCGTACTCCTCAAAGCTGTCTTTATCGACGAGCATCTCGATGCGTTCGCGTGCGGTGTACTTGCCGCGTGCGTGCTGCTTGTCGATGGCCTTCTGTCCGCCACCGAGGCGTGCTTGTTCGCGCTTGGCAACGAGGTCCTTGATCTTCTCTGTTTGCTTGCTCATAGTTTATTTAGTTGTTGCTTTGTTCGTGATTGGGGGCAAAGTTACGAAAAAATTACGAGAACGGGGCAGTTGTAGTTGTAAATAATGTTATAAGTCGGCATAGCGCTTGAGGATGTCTTGGTAGGCATCGATGCGTCTGTCCCGGAGGAAAGGCCACCATCGTCTGACTTGCTCGGAGTGCGCGATATCGATATCTACGACGGCTTGCTCTTCTTGGCTTTCTGAGGATTGGTATAGGATTTCGCCTTGAGGTCCGGCAACGAAACTGGAGCCCCAGAAGAGGATGCCTTGTGTTTGTGCGCTGGGGTCGGGCTCGTGTCCGACGCGGTTGACAGCGATGACAGGCAGTCCGTTGGCTACGGCATGTCCTCGCTGCACGGTTGCCCAGGCCGTGCGCTGTCGTTGCTGCTCGTCGGGCGTGTCGCTTGTTTCGTATCCGATGGCAGTGGGGTAGATGAGTAGGTCAGCTCCTTGCAGGGCCATGAGTCGTGCGGCTTCGGGGTACCATTGGTCCCAGCAGACCATGACGCCGAGACGTCCGACGGAAGTGTCGATAGGGTGGAAACCAAGGTCGCCTGGGGTGAAGTAGAATTTCTCGTAGTAGGCCGGGTCATCTGGTATGTGCATTTTGCGGTATTTGCCGGCTATGGATCCGTCTTTGTCGATGACGACGGCTGTGTTGTGATAGAGCCCAGCCGCCCTTCGCTCAAAGAGAGATGTGACGATGACGGTGCCGCACTCCTTGGCGAGGTTGGAGAAGAAGCGAGTGGAAGGGCCGGGTATGGGTTCGGCCAGATCAAACTTGCTGACGTCTTCCGTTTGGCAGAAGTAGAGCGAATTGTGGAGTTCCTGCAGCACGATGAGCTGTGCGCCCTTCTGTGCGAGCTGGCGTATGCCTTCGGCAAGTCTGTGCAGGTTGTCTGCTGTGTCGGGGGTGTTGTGTTGCTGGATGAATCCTGTTCTTAGTTGCATATGGTCGTTTTTCGGGAGATTTTATGTGAAGAAGGGCTCGTTGGGGTTCTGTACGGCTTGTTCTTCCTGGTCGGGTTGTAGCACACCTTCTGGGTATTGCATGGTGAGGCAATGGAGGGAGCCGTGCTGTCGTATGGCTGTGCGTGCGTCAATGCCGATGATGTCGCGGTCGGGGAAGGCCTGTCGTATGGTGTCGATGGCCGCCTGGTCGCAGTCGGGTTGGTTGTAGACGGGCACGAGGACAGCCCCGTTAATGATGACGAAATTGGCGTAGGTGGCAGGTAGTCGCTCGCCGTCGTAGATGGGAGCAGGCATGGGCAGCCGCAGCAGCCGGTAGGGCTTTCCGTCGGTTGTGCGCAGGCCTTTGAGCTGCACTTCGAGTGCGGTGAAATCGTCGTATTGCGGGTCGTTCTTGTCATCGCATCCCATGTAGAGCAGGGTGTCGTGGGGTGCCATCCGCACGATAGTATCGATGTGTCCGTCGGTGTCGTCACCGATGAGGTGTCCGTGTTCGAGCCAGATGACGCGGTCAGCGTGGAAGAGGATGCGTAGTCGCTCTTCTATCTGATGCTTGCAGAGGGGCTGGTTGCGGTGGGGTGCGAGCAGGCAGGATGTGGTAGTCATTATGGTGCCTTTTCCGTCGCTTTCGATGGAGCCGCCTTCGAGTACGAAGTCGGAGTGGTTCTCGAGGGCTGCGTGGAATGTACCGTCGTAGTAGAGTTTGAGGTTGATTGCGTTGTCCTTGTGCCATTCGTACTTTTCTCCCCATCCGTTGAACTTGAAGTCAAGTAGATGGTTCTTGACGAAGAATCCTTTGGCCTGGTGGGTGGATGTGAGTGTAAGGGGGGCGTGGTCGCGAGCCCATGTGTCATCTGTGCCGGCCTCTCGTATAATCACGCGTGCAAGGCAGTCGGCATCGAGCGCTTCTGAGAGGCGTGCGCGGGTCTGCGTTTTGTCGGGTGTGACAACGAGTAGCAGCTCGCGTTTAGTGATTTCGCGTGCCATCTGCAGGAATGTCTGCGTTATGTCTTCGAGATAGGGCTTCCAGTCCGTCGCGGCATGAGGCCACGTCAGTTGGATGCCGCTTTGTGGTGCCCATTCGGCAGGCAGTATGAAGTCGCAGTTAGCATTGAGGTTCATAGGCTGTTGGTTTGTGGGTGTTGCCACCCGGTTGTATTCTGCAAATTTACGGAAAAAAGGCAAACTGTGTGCCTTCGGTGGCGAAAAATGGTTAGCTGCTTCACATTTTTTAATTGTCAGGCTTTGATTTACCGCAAAAAGTGTTAGTTTTCGAATAACCCTCGACAAAAAAAACTCCCAAAAACAAATCCTCCATCCAAAAATATTGTAACTTTGCGGAAAAGTTGCCAATCCTCAGAAACATGCTGGAGTTCAAGAATGTGAGCGTAAGCCTCTCGGCACAACGACAGTCCCCCCCCTTTTCCCTCGAGATGGACACAGGACAGGTGGCCTTCATTTCGGGTCCTGCCCAGAGCGGCAAGACCCTCCTGCTCTTGGCCGTCCTTGGACTGGTGCCCCTCGCCACAGGATACATCACCATTGATGGTGAGCTCCTGACACCCGGCTCCGCAGCTTATTTCCGCCGCATGGTAGCCTACGTCCCACAGCAAATGCCCACAGACCGCATCAAAGTAATCCGTCTCTTCCGCAGTCTTCTCTGCTTGAATGCCACGTCTGTCGAAACAGACCCTCAACACGTACTCTGCGCCCTCGAGAAGCGGTGGCAAGACATTGGGCTTCCCCCGGAGCTTGCCAGTCAGTGGGTCCCTGACGTGGATCCCGCGACACTGCGCACGGCAATGCTCGCAGCCGTTCCCTTGCTTCGCCGCCCCATCGTACTTGTCGACGACCCCATGCCCGACGATCTAACCACCCGACTGCTCCAACACCTTGCGGCCGATGGAGCTGAGGTGCTCTGCGCCTCCCGCAGCCATGACCCGCTCTGCCACAAAAACATAACACTCTGAACTATGGAAATTTCAGTCTTTGGACTCCTGTTGGGCTTGCTGTTGCTCGCCCTGCCCGTTTATATATGCCTTGCCTTCGACCTGCGCCTTCTCAGGCGCTTCGGCATGGCGTTCCTGCGTATGGTCCTCGCCGTTGGTTTCCTTGCTGTCTTCGTTAGCTTCCTCATTCGTTACGATAAGACGTGGCTAAACATAGCCGCCGCCTTCGCCTTCGCTATCGTCTCTGCTGCTGTCGCCGTCATGCGTTCAGGTCTCAGCCTTCGACGGCTCCTTCTACCCGTTATGGCCGCTGCCGTCATACCCGTCCTTTTGATCGTGCCCTACATGGTGCTGCCTGTCCTTTCGGTTTACCCGCCCTTCTCCGCCCGCGCTCTTATACCGCTCACAGTGCTCACGACCGCACCAGCCTCGGCACTCGTCGCGCGCGCCCTGCGTACCTACTACACCGGTCTCGAGCATCACGGACAACTCTACCGATATCTCTTGGGAAACGGAGCCACCCATCGCGAAGCCGTGCGCTATTTCATGCAACGCGCATTCCAGGCATGCCTTCTGCCTGCAATGGGGCGCATGGGCTACCTGCTCGTCTCTGGTGCACCTGTGCTGATGCTTGCCCTCGTGATGAGTGGGGTAGGCGTATGGACCGCAGCCGCCATGGAGATAGTCGTAGCCTTGGCCGTTGTGGTCTATGCTCTCTCCACCTTCTGGCTGGCCGTACTTCTCTCTCGCCGCTACGCCTTCGACGCCTATGAGCGCCTTCGCCCGATGAAGCGCCATACACCTGGCACGTCTTCCGAGACACTTTAAAAATAAAAAACGGTCATTTTGTTTGGAGCATAAAAACAAAATTCGTATATTTGCAAATGAAAAGGAGAACACCTTTTGGGAGTTGTATCGGTTCGATAGGGATACTCATCAAATTACCATGAAAACCGAGATGCTTCTCTTGCCGATGGCGGGCCACATAAATCGCATTAGCGACCAAGCATGATTGCCGGTGGATTACAAAGACGGAGAGCGCTCGCAACTTTTATAGCTGGAGTTTTCATCACATCATCGGTGCGATTCCCATTTCACTAACGGAGAATTGAGTTATGAGGATAACCTCACCTCAGTTCTCCTTTTTATATAATACTAAGGAGTATGTTTAGTGGCATAGTAGAAGAGATGGCGACCGTTGTCGCCGTGAAAAGTTGGCAGGGCAATATTGACTTCACCCTGCGTTGCTCGTTTGTGGATGAACTGAAGATTGACCAGAGCGTGTCCCACAATGGTGTCTGTCTCACGGTGGTGCATATCGCCGACGGTACCTATACCGTCACGGCCATGAAGGAAACCCTCGAACGCACCAATCTCGCACGCCTCCACGAGGGTGACAGAGTCAACGTAGAGCGGTCCATGGTCATGAACGGACGCCTTGACGGACACATCGTACAGGGACACGTTGACGAGACCGCAACCTGTGTGGCCATGGACGATGCCGATGGTAGCACCTACTTCACTTTCCGCTACAAGGCAGACGTGGAGATGGCTCGGCGGGGATACTTTACGGTCGACAAGGGTTCCGTGACCGTTAACGGAGTGTCGCTTACTGTCATCAGTCCCACCGACGACACCTTTAGTGTGGCCATCATACCCTACACGCGAGAGAATACCAATTTCTGTGACATTCAGGTTGGCACGGTTGTCAACATCGAATTTGATATCCTCGGCAAATACCTCTCACGCTTGCGCCACTTTGGGTAGCTCCCGGGCGAGTATGGCTGATACCGCCAGTCACCTGTTGATGACGTAGAGAGCTGCATGCGCACACTACAACGGAGAAGCCCAGACACCAGGTTGTGGCCTTGGTTGTCTGGGCTTTCCTGTATTTGCTTCTCCGGACAAGTCCGTTTGCGGAGCCTGAGGGAGGAGAGTGTTCTGCAGCCTACTTTCCCTGCGTCACCTTCTTGCCGCTGTCACAGTGCTGTCCCCTGAATGTCCTGCCATTATATCATTCTGAGAGCGGAGTGAAGAAATCGCTTGCATATCGAATCACCGAAAGACTTTATTAACATTTTTCTTTTTTATTGTTAATATTCGCCAATTTCGATAAACCTTCCTTGACTCTTTTCATCTTACTTTTGTTTTTGGTTAAATTTTTAATGATGACAATGAAGAAATCATTTATGACATTGGCGCTTTCTCTGTTGATGCTCTCGCCTGTGACGGTGGAGGCACGTGAGTGGACGTTGCAAGATTGCATTAGTTATGCGTTGCAGAACAACATCTCACTCCAGAAGTCGCGCATCCAGCATCTCAGCGCTATGGAAGATTTGAAACAGAGCAAGGCAGAATTGTTGCCGTCGCTGTCGGCGTCGACCTCGCAAAATGTGTCGTACAACCCGTGGCCCGAGAGCGGATCATACATGATTGCCGGCGACAAGGTGCAGACCAACGTCGACAAGGTCTACTACAACGGCTCCTACAGCATCTCGGGCAACTGGACGGTATGGAACGGCAATCGCAACCACAACCAAGTGAAACTGAACAAGGTGACCGCCGACCAGGCAGCTCTTGATAGCGCAACCACTGCCAACAACATTCAGGAACAGATCACCCAGCTCTTCGTACAGATTTTATACTCGAAGGAAGCTGTCGAAGTCAACAAGGCTACGCTTGAGACCTCGAAGAAAAACGAGGAACGCGGCAAGGAGTTTGTGAAAGTGGGCAGTATGAGCAAGGCTGACCTGGCACAACTGACCGCTCAGCGTGCGCAGGACGAGTATTCTGTGGTACAAGCCGAGAGCAATCTGCGAGACTATAAACGACAACTGAAGCAACTGCTCCAGATTACTGACCAGGATGATTTTGATGTTGTAGCCGATGCGCCCACAGATGAGACTGCGCTGCAGACCATCCCGGGCGTGACTAGTGTCTATGAGGCCGCTCTTGGCATCCGACCGGAAATCAAAAATGCCAAGCTGGGCATAGAGAGCAGCGACCTGCAAATCAAGATTGCCAAGGCACAATGGATGCCCACCGTGGGCGTCAACGCTGGCGTGAGCACCAATACCACTTCAATGAATGACAATAATTGGGGCACACAGTTGAAAAACAATTTCACGGTGGGAGGAGGCCTCTCGGTAAGTATCCCCATCTATGACAACCGCACCGCAAAAACTGCGGTCAACAAGGCTCGACTGTCGAAGCAGACCTACGAACTGGAACTGAAGGACAAGCAGACCACCCTCTACTCGACAATTGAGAACTATTGGTTGCAGGCTGTCAACAATCAGGCGCAGTTCAAAAGTGCCAAGGTCAGTACGGAGAGCGCTCAGGAGAGCTACGAGCTGCTCAGCGAACAGTTCCGCCAAAACCTCAAGAACACCATTGAACTGATGAATGGAAAGGATGCCCTGCTCAAGGCAAAGCAGAATGAATTGCAGGCCAAGTATCTTGCCATTCTCAACATCAACATGCTGAAGTTCTATCAGAACGGACAACTGAAATAGGGCGGGTTCTAAAAATTACCTTTGTAGGATTTTTGCATTTTAGCCGAGCAGATTTTGCTTTCTTCTTGAGGGAGCATAGCGGGCTATGCGACTGAAAGAGAAAGGAAAATATGCCGGATGAAATCAAAAAGACACAAAGAGCAATCCGGCAAAAACCAATATTAACAATGCGTGGAATTTTTAGAACACGCCATAAACATACACAGAAACAACAAAGCCATATTCATACAGAAATGAAAAAGAAAATAAGCATGATTTGGATAGCGGTTGGCATCGTAGCCGTCATCGCTGTCGCTGCCTTCTTGTTCTCGGGCGGAAAGAAGAAGGAAGAAGTGAACTTCAATACCGAAAAGGTGGCAAAGGTCAACATCCTCAACAGCATCACTGCCACGGGTACCATCGAGCCGGTCAACGAGGTGACCGTGGGTACGCAGGTGTCGGGTATCGTCAGCAAACTCTATGTCGACTACAACAGCGTGGTGAAAAAAGGACAGATCATTGCCGAACTCGACAAGTCGAACCTCACCAGCCAACTCAACACCGCCAAGGCCAGCCTTTCACAGGCTGAGGCTTCGCTGAAGAGCGCCGAGAGCGACCTGGCCTATCAGAAAGCCAACTACAACCGCTACAAGGCACTCTATCAGAAAGGGCTCATCTCGGCCAACGACTATGAGAGTGCACGCCTTTCCTATCAGACCAGTCTGCAGACCGTGGCCACACGCAAAGACCAGATAGCATCGGCCAAAGAAGAGGTGCAGCGCGCACAGACCAACCTGGGATATGCCACCATCACCTCGCCCATCGACGGCATCGTGGTGAGCAAGAGCGTGGAGGAAGGACAGACCGTCAACGCCAACATGAGCACACCTGACCTGTTCACCATCGCACAAGACCTCACCAACATGCAGGTGGTGGCCAACGTCGACGAGGCTGATATAGGCGACGTGAAGAAGGGCGAGCGCGTGAGCTTCACCGTAGACGCCTACCCCAACGACACCTTCGAGGGCACTGTGACACAGGTGCGCCTGGAGGCAACCACCACCAACAACGTGGTGACCTACGAGGTGGTGATCAGCGCCCCCAACGCCGACCTCAAACTGAAACCCGGACTCACCGCCAACGTGGTGATCTACACACAGGAGAGCAACGGCGTGCTCAGCGTGCCCAGCAAGGCCCTGCGTTACACTCCCACCAAGGAGACCATCGGAAAGCGCAAGATGAAGGACGTGAGCAATGCCAAGAACAAGGTGTGGACGCTTGAGGGCAACACCCTCGTGGCCCACAAGGTGAACATCGGCATCTCCGACGGCACACACACACAGGTCCTCAGCGGCATCAAGGAGGGTCAGACCGTCATCACTGGCGTCAGCGTATCGAGCGACGAAGTCACCGACGACAGCGCTGCCTCGAGCAGCACCGAGTCGAGCCCCTTCCAGCCCGGACGCCCCGGCGGCAACAAGAAGAAGTAAAAAACAGGAGGAGCGACAACCCCGCTCCTCCCCCTCAATAAAGAAAACAACACAACGTAATGACGGACAATCATAACAACAAAGACAACGAAGGCAAGAAGGTCGTCATCGAACTGCAAAACGTGAAACGCGAGTTTCTTGTAGGCGACGAGACCGTACACGCTCTGCGTGGCGTGTCGTTCAAGATCTATGAGGGCGAGTTTGTCACCATCATGGGTAAGTCGGGTTCAGGAAAGTCCACGCTGCTCAACCAGTTGGGCTGTCTCGACACGCCTTCGAGCGGCGAGTATTACCTCGACGGTGTGTCGGTGCGCACCATGTCGCGCTCCGACCGCGCCGTGCTGCGCAACCGCAAGATAGGCTTCATCTTCCAGAACTACAACCTGCTGCCCAAGACCACCAGCGTGGAGAACGTGGAACTGCCGCTGATGTACAACTCGGCCGTGTCGGCCTCCGAGCGTTTCCAGCGCTCCGTGGAGGCACTGAAAGCCGTCGGACTGGGCGACCGGCTCTATCATAAGTCAAACCAGATGTCGGGTGGACAGATGCAGCGCGTGGCCATCGCGCGGGCACTGGTCAACAACCCTGCCGTCATCCTCGCCGACGAGGCCACGGGTAACCTCGACACACGCACGTCGTTCGAGATTCTGGTGCTCTTCCAGAAACTCTATGCCGAAGGGCGCACCATCATCTTCGTCACCCACAACCCTGACATTGCCCATTACTCCAGCCGCAACATACAGTTGCGCGACGGACACGTCATCAGCGACGAATACAACAACAACATCCAGAGTGCCGCCGAGGGACTGGCTGCGCTCCCCGCTAATTCGGACGAATAATGAACTACACGAATCTTTTCAAAATAGCGCTGAGAGCCATCTTCGCCAACAAGATGCGCTCGTTCCTCACGGCGCTCGGCATCATCATCGGTGTGGCTTCGGTCATCACCATGCTGGCCATCGGACAGGGATCGAAGCGCAGCATACAGGCCAACATCGCAGAGATGGGCTCCAACATGATCATGGTGCACCCGGGTGCCGACATGAGGGGTGGCGTGCGACAAGACCCGTCGGCCATGCAGACGCTCAAACTCACCGACTATGAGACGCTCAAAGACGAGTGCTCGTACATCAAGGCCATCAGCCCCGTGGTGAACAGCAGCGGACAGTTTATCAACGGCAACAACAACACACAATCGACCATCTACGGTGTCAACCAGGAATATCTCGACATCCGACAGTTGAGCGTCAGCGACGGCGAGATCTTCACCGACCAAGAAATCAAGTCGAGCGCCAAGGTGTGTATCCTGGGACAGACCGTGGTAGACTACCTCTTCCCCGACGGCTCCGACCCCATCGGTAAGGTGGTGCGCTTCAACACCATCCCCTTCCGCGTCATCGGCGTGCTGAAGAAGAAGGGCTACAACTCGATGGGTATGGACCAGGACGACTTGGTGCTGGCTCCCTATACCACTGTGATGAAGCGCATCCTGGCACAGACCTACCTGAGTGAGATTCAGTGCTCGGCCATCACCGAGGACGTCACCGACCAGGCCACCACGGAGATTACCTCCATCCTGCGACGCACCCACAAGCTGAAGGAGGCTACAGAGACCTCTGAGGGTGACGACGACGACTTCAGCATACGCTCACAGGAGGAACTGTCGTCGATGATGAACTCCACCACCGACATGATGACTATCCTGCTGGGTTGTGTGGCCGGCATTTCGCTCATCGTGGGCGGCATCGGCATCATGAACATCATGTATGTCAGCGTCACCGAGCGTACGCGTGAGATTGGTCTGCGCATGAGCGTTGGCGCACGCGGCATCGATATCCTCAACCAGTTTCTTATCGAAGCCATCATGCTCAGCGTCACCGGCGGACTGGTGGGCGTGGTGCTGGGCATAGGAGCCAGTTATGCGGTGAAGATTCTGGCCCACTGGCCTATCTACATCGAGATATGGACCATTATCATGAGTTTCGCTGTCTGTACCTTTACGGGTGTCTTCTTTGGATGGTATCCGGCCAAGAAGGCGGCGCGACTCGATCCGATAGAAGCCATTAGGTATGAGTAATCATTCTTCATAGACCAACCTTCGGGATAACGTAAAAGGGCGATGGCCATGATGGTCATCGCCCTTAAATATTGTTTTATATTGCTGTCCGGTAAAACTCAAAAGAGCATAAGAATCCCGCCCGAAGCGTCGTAATACCACAATCTTTCGCCAAATCTAACAACGGTGTTGACTTCAAGGTGGTAACACGGGATAACTACGAAAGTTTCTTGTTATTAGCAAGTAATTTTGTTTACAACTTGCCTCGCGAGAAGGCCGCCGCCGCAAGCACCATGCCCTCTCGGCTCAAATATGCGCTGTATTTGCTTTTTTGCAACATGCTGACTATCAGTGATGTAACAGATTTTAAGCAAAT
>CAVIOP010000056.1:0-15587 GCA_963644485.1 bacterium
CTTTGCCAAACAACTTCGCCATCTGACTCTGTGTGAGCCAGACGGTATCGTTCTCTAGTTTCACGTTCAGTTCGATGTTACCATCTGGCGAACGGTAGATTTCAATTTGGTTACTTTCCATGATGTTATAGTTCTCTGATCAAATGCCTGATGGCGGCAACGGGGTGATACCATATCATTCTCGGGCCTGCCCACAGCATCACTTTGCGTATCCAAAGCCAACATACAGCCTTGCGGCAGAGACAGATAACCCAATCTTTTGCAAATGTACAAATTATATTCTTATCTCAATTCATACTGGCAGAACTATGTTGTTTGCATGCTTGAAAAATAACCTCTGTTAATAAATAAAGTTCCTGGTTTCAGTTTCATACTAACATGAGTATGGTATATAAAATACTCATGTTTCGGATTTAGCTTTGGAAGAAAAACAGTGCGGAATATTTGGCTGCAGGCACGATTTCTGCTCAAAAATCGAGGTAAAGCTTCAATCTGAAACTTAAGGAAAATAGCGGACAAAAGGTCTTCTGAGAATCGCGTCGTTTGCAACGAAGTGTGCGTTTGTCCGAAAATACGCGATTCTGGGGCGTTTTTAGTAAAGTACTGATATTCCGACTGTTACAAGCATTAGGCAGAAAACTAAAACTCCAGGCGATCTTCCGGTTTTGCTATAGATGCCTTATCGCGTCGTCATAGGTATCTTATCGCGTCGTCATAGGTATCTTATCGTGCCGCGATAAGGCATCTATCGGGGCGTGATAAGATACCTATCGCAGCGTACCGCCTGTCTGACCACGTCATTGTCGCTGTCGATTCTGCCTTTCGCAGCTCAAAAACCACTCTTTTACGCTCTAGATTGGGAGTCCCGCAGACCCCTGTTTTTTCAGAAAATATACGACAAGTTGCGTTTCCATTGAGACCGTTTAGCCCTTACGGGTGCTATGCATTTCATTTGGTCAAATGCACAATCAATAGCAAAGGCTATGCGATTAGCGACTCAAGGTAGTCTTACCGCATAGCCCTTTACTAGCAGATACTTAAAAAACGAGAATCCCTTTAGTACACCAACGTACCAATCTCCTCCCCGTCAAGCACCTTCTTCAGATTGCCGAGCACATCCATATTGAAGACATAGATAGGCAGGTGATTGTCCTGACACATACAGATGGCGGTGAGATCCATCACTTTCAAGCCTCGCTTCAACACCTCTTGATAAGTGATCTTTGTGAATTTTTCGGCAGATGGATCTTTCTCTGGGTCAGCAGTATAAACACCATCAACGCGTGTACCTTTCAACATCACATCTGCCTCAATCTCAATACCGCGGAGCGAGCTTCCCGTATCCGTTGTAAAATAAGGATTGCCCGTCCCAGCAGAGAAAATACATACGTACCCATTCTCAAGAGCCTCAACAGCCTTCCACTTATTGTAGAATTCGCCAATGGGCTCCATTCGGATAGCCGTCATGACCTTGGTTTTCACGCCGATGGCGCCAAGTGCAGAACTAAGTGCTAACGAATTGATAACCGTTGCACACATACCCATCTGATCACCCTTCACCCGGTCAAACCCCTTCTGTGAACCCGACAGGCCGCGAAAAATGTTACCGCCTCCGATAACAATACCTATCTGAGTGCCCATATCATGGATTTCCTTAATTTGGCGGGCATAATCGGCCAAACGCTCAGAATCTATGCCATAACTCTGTTTTCCCATCAGGCTCTCGCCCGACAACTTAAGAAGTATGCGATTAAATCTTGCCATAGTGTTACTTAATGATAAACTAAATGCTGAAAAGATATTCTTAAAATGCTAGATTACGAATTGTATATCCTTGAGGCAATATTCACGGATACGTCCCTCACGATCGCGCAGTACCAGGTGGCCGTTGTCTTCCACCTCAACCACAGCAGCCTCGAAGGTTCCGTTGT
This sequence comes from bacterium, assembly GCA_963644485.1. Lineage (GTDB taxonomy): Bacteria > Bacteroidota > Bacteroidia > Bacteroidales > Bacteroidaceae > Prevotella. Next base: position 1,932 of record CAVIOP010000056.1, read on the forward strand.
TATCTTTGTAGGTGAAGAAGCCATGTTTGCGATACAAGGACTCATGATACAATACTGATATGTCGGCATATCCTCCTTCTTCTATCAATCTCAAGTACTTAACGAACGATGTCATGACACGGGCCAGCAGTTTTTTCCGTTCAACCTCGTGCCCCACTATCTGAGACAGAGAAACAGGATTCGGCAATGCCGAAGAAAACGAAGCTTGGTTCACATTAATTCCAACACCAAACACACAGTCCTTAATATGTCCTCCCGAGAGCGAAGTCTCAATGAGCGTTCCGCTAATTTTCCGGTCTTTCCAATAAATGTCATTGGGCCATTTCAACGTTAAGTCGGCTCCCACATAAGCTTGTAGTGCCTCTTTGAGCGCCAGGGCGCCCATCATCGAGAGCAAGAATTGTCGCTCAAGGGGAACTCTAGTCGGATGGATCAGGACAGAAAACAACAGATTCTTACCACGTTCACTTTCCCACGTGTTTGAACCTTGTCCACGTCCTGCCGTCTGATAATCGGTTGACAACACAACCACTGGAGCTACAGAGCGAGTTGCCATTTGCCCTTGGGCCTGCGCCAACTCGCGTATATGCAGATTCGTACTGTCTGTCTCATCCACCTCAAAGAGCAGATAGTCTTCTGGCTTGTCCTTGGAAACAAGCCTCTTATACAAGGAGTGGATTGAAAGCATGTTCTATGTGATTAATTTTAATATTGCCGCTATCCTTACGGCCAATGATAGTAAAAATGTCAAAACGCAGTTCCTCAACGATGTTGTACATTTTCACATAATGGTCGGCAGCCCTACCCAACCGTCGCACCTTCTGCACGTTGACAGCATCCTCTGGTGCCATGATTTCCTCATGCGAACGGGTCTTCACCTCTACAAACACCACGGTTCTCATATCTGGCGTTTTACAGACTATATCAATGTCGCTCTTGCTGCGACCATACCTCCAGTCGCGGTCCATGATGATGTAACCTTGATTTTGAAGATAGATAGCGGCATATTCCTCGCCCCACTTTCCCAAGTCATTGTGTTCGGCCATATTGTCTAAAATGATTTTCATGCAAAAATAGCAAAAAGCAATTATTCATCAAAATAAAATTCGTACTTTTGCTAAAAATTAATCATCATGTCACCAACCAACCTACAACAAAGTGACGAGCATTTCATGCGCCTTGCCCTATGTGAAGCCCAACTGGCCTTAGAGGAAGGCGAGATACCCATCGGAGCCGTCATAGTTTCTCGCGGCCGGGTCATAGCTCGTGCGCATAATCTGACCGAAACCCTGCACGATGTCACTGCTCATGCCGAGATGCAGGCCATTACGGCAGCAGCAAACCTGTTGGGCGGGAAATACTTAACCGACTGTACATTGTATGTCACTGTGGAACCTTGTGTAATGTGTGCTGGTGCCATCGGTTGGGCGCAGCTAAGAAGGGTTGTATTTGGCGCTCCTGACGAAAAACGAGGCTACCAACGCTTAGCCCCACAGTCACTTCACCCTAAGTGTTGTGTGACGTCGGGCATACTCGAAGATGACTGTCGGGACATGATGCAGCATTTTTTCCGCTCTAAAAGATAGTTTGTCGTCTCTGCCTACTTGACTATCATAACCAAATATTTGCTTGTACTCCAGAATTGTTGAGGATTGGTTATACGCAATTCATATTGCTGGGTTGCATCACGTTGCAACGTATAGCTCCCAGCAGGGTGATTCGTCAGAAGGGTGACAGACTTGGAATATAGTTTGATTTCCTTGGTCACACGGATATCTATCTTTGTAAAATAGTTATGGTTGAAACTGGACTGCAACACCTTTCCGTTCACTAAGATACGCTGCTCCCTTAGTTCTTTCTTTGTGCCAAATACAAACCATGCCGTATTGAGCAACTTATCTTGACTACTGATGGTCCGTGCCTTTTCCTCAGTCTCTGTCTGTAAATCAGAGACATTGCTATTAAGATTGTTAATAGTCTCGTCCAGCTCTGAGATATGGATATCTTTGGCATCTAACTCTACACGCAGTTGCTGCAGCTGTTTGTCCTTGTCATTGAGCTGAGCCAACATATTATTAATAATCTTCTTCATCTCATCGCCTTTGAAGCTACTTGTCCTTAACTGGGCCTGCAACTTCTTAATAAGCGCCCGGTTCTCATCCATACGGCTTGAAATGAATTTAATATTCTCGCGTATCTGTTGAGCTTTGTCCACTCCCTCACCATTTTTGGCCAAGTTTACTTTATCCTCGGCTTCATTAATCTCTCTGAAACAAACTTGGATATCATTGAGTGTGGCCATCATGTCGTTGATTTCATTGTCGCGCTGAGCTATAATTTTCTCCAACGAATCGTTAGACGCCACCCTTTGGTAGGTGGTTTCCCGTGGGTGCTTCCCTTCGCAACTAGCTATGCAAGCACATAACAACACAACAGCGGATGCTATCAACCATGTTCTCATATTTTGTCACTTTAAGGACGGTTCGAACTAACTTTTCTTTTTCCCATAGAGCATCTCGTGCAGAATCTCTTCGTTACTTTTCTCGGCGGGTTCCCTGCCACCGCGCGAAACTTTGTCACCAGACATGTTTTGGTCTCCTGCGCCTGCCAACACAATAACAATTTCGCCCTTTGGCTCATGCGCTTCAAAGTGGGCTATTACCTCCTCAAGCGTTCCACGAACGTGCTCCTCATGCACTTTCGACACCTCACGAGCCACGCTCACCAGCCGATTATTGCCGAAGACCTCTGCAAACTGCTTGAGGGTTTTTACTAGCCGGTAGGGTGACTCATAGAAGATCATGGTGCGTAGCTCGCCCTTCAAATGATCGAGATGAGACAGGCGCCCCTTCTTCTGGGGCAAAAAGCCCTCAAAGCAGAACCTATCACATGGGAGACCAGAAGACACCAAAGCGGGAATACAAGCCGTAGCGCCGGGCAAGGTCTGAACCGTGACACCAACCTTGACAGCCTCGCGCACCAAGTAAAAGCCCGGATCGCTGACGCCCGGCGTTCCTGCATCGCTAACCAACGCTATCGTTTCACCTGCCAAGAGCCTGTTGATAATAGCGGGCGACGTGCCGTGTTCATTGAATTTATGGTGCGACATCAAACGGTTGTGGATATCAAAATGATTAAGCAGCACACTCGATGTGCGCGTATCCTCAGCCAGCACTAAATCGGCTTCCTTCAAGACGCGGATGGCACGAAGCGTCATATCTTCCATGTTTCCCACAGGGGTGGGTACGATATACAAGATGCCCATAATCAGCAACAAATATAATGAAACAACTTTAATTCCCAAAGGGCAGACCCGACTCTTTACATTTTTTAACCGTCCGGCCGTTTCAAGGCAGCACATTACTGCCTTATCCAAGGCTCCATCAAACTTTGCGTTTGATGAACGAGCCGCTGGCTTGATGGGTGGCTAATACCAGCACCTCCGCAATCTGCACGTGAGGCGGGGCTGCAGCAGCATAGAAGCACACATCAGCAATGTCATCACCCGTAAGGGGGTCTATACCTTCATAAACATGCTGGGCACGTTGCTCATCACCATGGAACCGAACTTTGGAGAAGTTTGTTTCCACCAGCCCTGGCTTCACATTCGTCACCCGGACACAACTATCTGCAACATCGATGCGCAGGCCGTCTGTGATGGTCTTCACGGCCGACTTGGTAGCACAATAAACATTGCCACCAGCGTAGGCAGCATCTCCAGCCACCGACCCGATGTTGATCACGTGTCCTCGATTGCGCTTCACCATGCCCGGCACCACAAGACGAATCATCGTCAGCATACCCTTCACATTGGTGTCAATCATCTGGTCCCAGTCGTCAAAGTCACCTTCGAAGACGGGTTCGAGCCCTCGGGCTAAGCCTGCATTATTAACTAGTACATCAACCTCACGCCAAGCATCTGGCAAAGTATCCAACGCGGCGCGAGCCGCAGCACGGTCACGCACGTCGAATGCTAATGTAAGCACCTTCGTATTCCCACTAGACAACCTATCGGCTATCTTTCGGAGTTGATCTTCGCGTCGTGCGGTAAGAATTAGGTCATAACCACCCTGGGCAAAACGACGGGCACAGGCCTCCCCTATCCCACTCGTCGCACCTGTAATCAAAGCTATTTTTCTCATAAAAATACCATCTTTATAATTATAAAACACCTTGCTCCAACCAAACTCCTGCATTCACATAGGCTCAAGGCCTTGCCCGTGACGTGACTGCAGAGGTGGAGGAAGATACTCACAGTGCAAAGTTAACAATTTTTTGTTACTTCCTTTTCTCCGCGTCTTCATTTTTTCATAACTTTGCATGGAGAGATTGACAACATATACACAAATAAACGAAATGCTCATGGAAGAAAAATTCACATTCACACCAAAGGAAGCCAGAATGTCTGTTCAAATTGTCCAGAATCTGCGTAAGGCCATCGGCAACTCTTTGGAATATCACGATGAGCAAAACATCCGCAAATACATCCGCCAAACCGTGCTAGACGGACATGTGCACCGTGACGTGTTTGGCCTCAACCCCATTCTCAACGCACTGCAAACGTCCCTTATCGCTGTAGAGGAGATTGGCCTGCGGCGCGATGGAGTCATCGCCACGTTGCTCTATGGTAGCATGGCCGATGAAAACAACCAGAGGGATATAGAAAACTTGTTTGGAGACAACGTGTCGCGTATCATCAAAGGATTGGTGAAGATACAGAAGCTATATGAAAAGAGTCCCATCATCGAAAGCGAAAACTTCCGCAATCTGCTACTGAGCTTTGCAGAAGACATGCGTGTCATTCTCATCATGATAGCCGATCGAGTGAATATCATGCGGCAGATACGCGATGTCACACAAGACGCAGCACGCCGCAAAGTGGCAGAAGAGGCCAGCTACCTCTATGCACCATTGGCACATAAGCTTGGACTCTACACCCTAAAGAGCGAACTCGAAGACCTGTCCCTCAAATACCTTGAGCATGACGCCTACTACATGATCAAGGACAAACTGAACGCCACCAAGCGGTCGCGAGATGCCTATATCGAGCGCTTCATCACCCCTATCCAGGAAAAGCTCACGGCAGCCGGACTGAATTTCCACATGAAGGGACGCACCAAGTCGATTCACTCCATATGGCAAAAGATGAAGAAGCAGAAGTGCGGATTTGAGGGTATCTACGACTTGTTTGCTATCCGCATCATACTCGATTCACCACTCGAACTGGAGAAACAACAGTGCTGGCAAGTCTATTCTTTAGTCACAGACATGTATCAGCCCAACCCCAAGCGATTACGCGACTGGCTGTCGGTGCCCAAGTCAAACGGCTACGAGAGCCTGCACATCACTGTGCTCGGTCCAGAAAACAAATGGGTAGAGGTACAGATACGTACAGAGCGCATGGATGATATAGCCGAGCATGGTCTGGCCGCGCACTGGCGCTATAAGGGTATCAAAAGCGGAGGACAGATGGACGAATGGCTGGCAAGCATCAGATCGGCACTGGAGGCCGGCGACAATCTGGAGGTGATGGACCGCTTCAAGATTTCACTCGCTCCCGAAGATGTGTATGTTTTCACGCCGAAAGGTGACCTCTTCAAATTCCCCGCCGGTGCCACAATCCTCGACTTTGCCTATCGCATCCATTCCAATATTGGCAACAAGTGTGTGGGGGGGCGCGTTAACGGCAGAGTAGTGCCCATGCGTGAGGTTCTTCACTCGGGCGACTCTGTTGAGGTTATCACCCAAAGCAATCAAACCCCCAAGCGGGACTGGCTCAACGTAGCCACCACGTCTAAGGCTCGCTCAAAAATCAGACTGGCTCTGAAGGAGACGCAAGCAAAGGACGGCCTGTTTGCAAAGGAACTGCTGGAACGCAGGTTCAAGAACAAGAAGATTGTGATAGACGAGAGCATCATGGGACACCTCATCAAGAAAATGGGATACAAGGAGGTGTCAGACTTCTACAAACAGATAGCTGACGGAAAGCTTGACCCCAACGATGTGATTGACAAATATTTGGAGTTGCGCACCCATCAGGAGAACCACGGCAAAGAACACGAAGCGCGATCTGCAGAAGAGTTTGAGTATGAAAACCCTGAAGAAGAACTCGCCTACCAAAGTGACGACGTTCTCACCATAGACCGCAACCTTAAAGGTATCGACTATCAGTTGGCTCCCTGTTGCCATCCCATCTATGGTGACAAGATTTTTGGATTTGTCACAGCTGGTGGTGGCATCAAAATTCATCGCGTTAACTGTTCCAACGCTCCAGAGATGCGTAGGCGTTTCGGCTATCGTATCGTGCGTGCGCGTTGGAGCGGAAAAGGCACTTCACAGTATGCCATCACATTGAGAGTGATAGGCAACGATGACATCGGCATCATTTCCAACATCAGCAACATTATTTCCAAAGATGAAAAAATTCTCATGCGAGCCATTAATATTGACAGCCACGATGGCCTGTTCTCTGGCAATCTTGTAGTACAATTAGAGGACACGACACGTCTGCAGTCACTCATCAAAAAACTCAAAACCGTAAAGGGCGTAAAACAAGTAGAACGAATCTGAGTGTGAATGTCTTTTATCCCGGATATCGCAAGCAGGACTCTTTCCACTTGTGCAGATTTACTTGCATTTTTCACTCATTTGTTTGTAGCTTTCAAAAATATATCGTAATTTTGCAAAAGAATTCAGAAGTTAATAGTCAAGTTTTTAATATGAAGAAACTACTTCTCCCATTTGTTTTATTGGCAATGGTCATCTTGGTTGGTGGCTGCTCAAGCAGCAAAAAAGTTGCTTATTTCCAGAACATTGACACCATCAGCCTGGCGGCCTCACGTGGTCTCTATGATGCTCGCATTATGCCAAAGGACATGCTGACCATCACCGTCATTACCACCAATCCCGCCGCATCGGCACCGTTCAACCTCACCGTGAGCAACACCGTGGGAACTAGCGGCCAGTTGTCCAACAGTGGCACAGGTTCCCTGCAGGGCTACCTGGTCGACAACGATGGCAATATTAGTTTCCCCGTTATCGGCACGCTTCACGTTGCCGGGTTAACTAAGACAGCCTGCGAGGACCTCATCAAGGACAAAGTGAAGCCCTATCTCTCTGACAAGGAGAACCCCATCGTCACCGTGCGCATGGCCAGCTACCGTGTAACAGTAACGGGTGAGGTTAACCAGCCGGGAGTAAAGCCTGTTTCTACCGAGAAAATGAGTATCATTGAGGCTATTGCCCAGGCAGGCGACCTCACTATCTACGGTAAGCGTGACAATGTGCTCCTCATCCGTGAGGACGCAAACGGCGAGAAACATGCCCACCGCCTCAACCTTAACGACGCAAATATTTTTAACTCACCATACTATTACCTCCAGCAGAACGACATTGTATACGTGGAACCCAACTCCGTGAAAGCCAAGAACTCGGCCATCGGCAGTAGCACCACCATTTGGTTCTCGTTTGTCAGTATTCTCACTTCCTTGACATCGTTGTTGTTCAACATTTTAAGGAAATAACGGTTGAGTAGAAATTGAAAGATATGATATAGCTAGATTGGAATATGAAGAATTTCACATAGTTTGAGTTTCTTTGTATTTCAATCTTTTTTATTAATTAGCGTTTGGTTCAGTTATTGTAAAACATAATGGATAGAGATATTCACGAGGATTGTGGCGTGGCGTTGATAAGGCTACTAAAGCCATTGAGTTATTACCAGCAGAAATACGGCACATGGATGTATGGCCTCAATAAGCTGTACCTCATGATGGAGAAACAACACAACCGCGGACAGGAGGGCGCAGGCATGGCTTCAGTGAAACTCCACACCCAACCTGGCCACGAGTACATGTTTCGTGAACGCGCCGAAGGTTCCAGCGCTATTACTGAAATTATGAGGGCCGCTCGCAGTCAGATTGCGGAAGCACGTCGTTTTTGTGACGAAAGCACCGATTTCGACTATCAGGAGATGCCCTTTGCCGGCGAGCTATACATGGGCCATCTACGCTATTCGACCACAGGCAAGAGCGGACTGAAGTACGTACACCCTTTCCTGCGCCGAAACAATTGGAAGGCCAAGAACCTCTGCCTCTGTGGCAACTACAATATGACCAACGTCGACGAAGTGTTTCAAAAGCTCACCCGCCAAGGCCAGTGTCCACGCATCTATAGCGACAGCTACATCATGATGGAAGCCATGGGCCACCGACTCGACCGTGAGGTAGAACGCAACTTCACCGAGGCACAGCGGCAGGGATTAAAGCACGAGGCCATCACCGACTACATCGACCATCATGTGCAGATGGAAAATGTGCTAAAGAACACCATGGCTGACTTTGATGGCGGCTATGTGGTCTGCGGCTTGACGGGAAGCGGTGAGATGTTCTCCATGCGAGACCCATGGGGAATACGGCCAGCATATTATTACCGCAACGATGAGATTGTCATTCTGGCATCCGAACGTCCAGCGCTACAGACCACATTTGATTTGGAGTATAGCGACATACAGGAGCTACAGCCTGGATGCGCCTTGCTCGTGCGTAGCACCGGAGAAGTGACCGTCAAACGCATCCTAGAGCAAAAAGGCGACAGCGCCTGCTCTTTTGAGCGTATCTATTTCTCGCGAGGCTCCGACCAGGACATCTACCGCGAACGCAAGAAGTTAGGTGAACAGCTCACCCCACAGGTGCTGGAGGCCATCGGCCATGACATGGCGCACACCGTCTTCTCGTTTATCCCCAACACAGCCGAAGTGGCATTTTACGGCCTGCTTCACGGTTTCAAGCATTACTTGAATGAACAAAAGATCAAGCGCATAGAGGCCCTCGGACACATGCCGACCCATGAGGAGCTCGAGGAGATACTCCATGACTACATACGTTCAGAAAAAGTGGCTTGGAAAGACATCAAACTGCGCACATTCATAACTGAAGGCAATGCCCGCAACGACTTGGCTGCTCACGTCTACGATGTAGCCTACGGCAGCGTACAGGAAAGAGTGGACAACTTGGTGATCATTGATGACAGCATTGTGCGAGGCACGACCCTGAAAGAGAGTATTCTGCACATCCTCGACCGCCTTCATCCTAAGAAAATCATCATGGTGAGCTCTGCGCCACAGATACGCTACCCCGACTATTACGGCATCGATATGGCACGCCTTGAGGAGTTCTGTGTCTTCCGTGCCACGGTGGCCCTGCTCAGGGATCGAGGTATGGAGCATGTGATTCTTGATACTTATGAGGCTTGCAAGGCAGAACTGAAGAAGCCCGTCGGCGAGATGCGTAACTGCGTACGTGACGTCTACAAGCCGTTCACAATTGACGAGATTAACAAGAAAATTGTGGAAATGCTGCGACCAGAGGGCATGACGACGCCCATCGAGATGGTATTCCAAAGCATCGATGGCCTTCACTCAGCCATACCTGAACACAAGGGAGACTGGTACTTCACCGGACACTATCCAACGTCGGGCGGAACGCGTTTGTGCAACCAGGCTTTCGTCAATTTCGTGGATACAAAGTGGAAATAATTTGTTTTTTCACTTTATTGACGCATACTTTGAATATAATTGATTACATTTGCAAATTGAGAAAATCTGAAAAACAACGATAAAAAGATGAAGAAAGTAACCTTGGTGCTATCTGATGGTACGCGCTTCCATGGCATGTCATTCGGCTATGAGAAACCTGTTGCTGGTGAAGTGGTGTTCAACACAGCCATGATGGGCTATCCCGAATCGCTCACTGACCCCTCTTACGCTGGCCAGATCTTGACGTTCACCTTTCCATTAGTTGGCAATTACGGTGTCCCTCCATTCACGTTTGAGGCCAATAAGCTGCCCCGCTTCATGGAGAGCGACAAAATCTATGTGGCTGCTATGATCTGCGCCGACTACAGCGAGCTGTATAGCCACTGGAACGCAACCGAGAGTTTAGCTGACTGGCTCAAGCGTGAGAAGGTGCCAGGCATCACAGGAATCGACACGCGTGAGTTGACCAAAGTGCTCCGTGAACACGGAGTGATGATGGGAAAGATCATCTTCGATGATACCCTAGAGGTACCGGAGGCTGACTATGAGGGTGTTAACTTCGTTGACAAGGTGTCGTGCAAGGAAATCATTCGATACAATGAGGGCGCCGGTAAGAAGGTGGTACTCGTCGACTGCGGCGTGAAGGCCAACATCATCCGGTGCCTCATCGAGCGCGGTGTGGAGGTCATCCGCGTACCATGGAATTACGACTATACAGACATGGACTTCGACGGCCTCTTCCTTGCCAATGGCCCAGGCGACCCCGACACATGTCAGGAAGCGGTCGATGTCATCAAGAAGCAAATGGGTCTCAGCCGCAAGCCCATATGCGGTATCTGCATGGGTAACCAGTTGCTGGGAAAGGCAGCTGGCGCCTCCATTTACAAGTTGAAATATGGACATCGAAGCCACAACCAGCCTGTGAGACTCGTGGGAACAGACAAGTGCTATGTAACCTCGCAAAACCACGGCTATGCTGTCGACAGCAAGACGCTAGGCAGCGACTGGACTGAACTATTTATCAACATGAATGACGGAAGCAATGAGGGCATCCGCCACAAACAGAATCCTTGGTTCACCTCGCAGTTCCATCCCGAGGCATGCAGCGGACCCGTGGACACGATGTTCATGTTCGACAAGTTTATAGAGGCATTGAATGCTTGAGCAACTAACGTAATTAAAGATATTTCATGAAAGACCCTAACATAAAGAAAGTCCTCCTCCTGGGCTCAGGCGCCCTGAAAATCGGTGAGGCAGGCGAATTTGACTATTCAGGCTCACAAGCCCTGAAGGCCCTGCGCGAAGAAGGCGTAGAGACGGTGCTCATCAACCCGAACATTGCCACCGTACAGACCTCCGAAGGAGTGGCTGACCATATCTATTTCCTGCCTGTACAGCCCCATTTTGTGGAACGCGTCATCCAAAAGGAAAAGCCCGATGGCATACTCTTGAGCTTCGGAGGACAGACGGCGCTCAACTGTGGCGTCAAGCTCTATGAGCAAGGCATCCTCGATAAATATGGTGTCAAGGTGCTGGGTACACCGGTGCAGGCCATCATGGACACGGAAGACCGCGAGCTCTTTGTTGAAAAGCTTGACGAGATTAATGTCAAAACCATCAAGAGTGAGGCTTGTGAGAACATGGAACAGGCACAGAAAGCTGCCAAAGACCTGGGCTATCCCGTCATCGTACGTGCGGCATATGCCCTCGGTGGACTAGGCTCAGGCTTTGCCAACAACGATGCAGATCTACAGAAAATCTGTGAGAAGGCCTTCTCGTTCTCACCGCAAGTGCTAGTGGAAAAGAGCCTGAAGGGTTGGAAGGAAATAGAGTATGAGGTAGTGCGTGACCGTTTCGACAACTGCATCACTGTGTGTAACATGGAGAACTTCGACCCTCTGGGCATCCACACAGGCGAGAGTATCGTCATCGCCCCTTCACAGACACTCACCAACTCGGAGTATCACAAGTTGAGAGACCTGTCCATCCGCATCGTCAGACACATTGGAATCGTCGGCGAATGCAATGTCCAGTATGCATTTGACCCCAACAGCGAGGACTACCGTGTCATCGAAGTTAACGCCCGATTAAGTAGAAGTTCGGCACTTGCCTCCAAAGCGACGGGTTATCCCCTGGCCTTTGTGGCAGCCAAGTTGGGCATGGGCTATGGGCTCTTTGAGCTTAAGAACTCAGTGACCAAGACCACTAGCGCCTTCTTCGAGCCCGCACTCGACTATGTGGTCTGCAAAATACCAAGATGGGACTTGAGCAAATTCCGAGGCGTAGACAAGGAACTCGGCTCATCGATGAAGAGTGTTGGCGAGGTGATGGCCATCGGGCGCAATTTCGAGGAGGCCTTGCAGAAAGGACTTCGCATGATCGGACAGGGCATGCACGGATTTGTTGAGAATAAGGAGCTGGAAATCCCCAACATCGACGATGCTCTCTGCGAGCCTACCGACAAGCGCGTGTTCGTTATTTCTAAGGCCATGCACAAGGGTTACACGATAGACCAAATACACGACTTGACCAAGATTGACAAGTGGTTCCTCTATAAGCTTAAGCACATCATCGACATCGACGAGAAACTCAAGACCAAGAACATCAATACACTAGACCGTGAACTGATGCGCGAGGCCAAGGTCTACGGCTTCACCGATTTCCAAATTGCACGTGCCATTGGGCTCGAAACCGAAATGGGCAACATGCACCAGGCCATGCTCGTGGTGCGCCGCCAGCGCAAGTCGTTCGGCATCCTTCCTGTCGTCAAGCAGATCGACACACTCGCAGCCGAGTATCCCGCGCAGACCAATTATCTCTATGTCACCTACGCTGGCATAAAGAGCGACATTTCCTTCAGTACCGACAGGCAATCGGTCATCGTGCTTGGCTCGGGCGCTTATCGTATCGGATCATCGGTGGAGTTCGACTGGTGTGGCGTACAGGCACTCAATACCATCCGCAAGCAGGGGTACCGAAGCATCATGATTAACTACAACCCTGAGACCGTGTCAACCGACTATGACATGTGCGACCGCCTCTATTTCGATGAGTTGACATTCGAACGTGTCATGGACATCATTGAACTGGAAAATCCTCATGGCGTCATCGTGTCAACAGGTGGACAGATACCAAACAACTTGGCTATGCATCTTGATGCTGAGAACGTGCCCATCCTAGGCACATCAGCCAAGGATATCGATAATGCAGAGGACCGTGCGAAGTTCTCAAGCATGCTGACTAGAAACGGCATCAATCAACCAGAATGGAGCGCGCTGACCAGCATGCAGGACATCGACAAGTTTGTGGACCGTGTGGGATTCCCAGTACTGGTTCGTCCCAGCTACGTGCTTTCGGGTGCAGCTATGAATATTTGCTCCAACAAGGAGGAACTGGAGCGTTTCCTCCAGTTGGCAGCCAACGTCAGCGAGGATCATCCTGTGGTAGTTTCGAAATTTGTGGAGAACGCCAAGGAAATTGAATTCGACGGCGTGGCACGCAATGGAGAGGTATTGGCTTATGCCATCTCTGAGCATATAGAGTTTGCTGGTGTCCACTCTGGCGATGCCACCATCCAGTTCCCCCCACAGAAATTGTATGTTGAGACAGTGAGACGCATTAAGCGTGTCGCTCGTAAGATTGCAGAGGAACTGCACATTTCCGGTCCGTTCAACTGCCAGTTTATGGCTCGCGACAACGAAATATTGGTCATTGAGTGTAACCTCCGTGCTAGCCGTTCGTTCCCGTTCGTCAGCAAAGTGCTGAAGCTCAACCTCATCGACTTAGCCACAAAGGTCATGCTTGGCGTACCTGTGGAGAAACCCAAAAAGAACCTGTTCGACCTCGACTACGTGGGCATAAAGGCTTCACAGTTCAGTTTCAATCGCTTGCAGAAAGCCGATCCCGTGCTGGGTGTTGACATGAGCTCAACGGGCGAGGTGGGATGCTTAGGCGATGACACCAATCAGGCGTTGCTGAAGAGCATGCTCTCTGTAGGTCACCGCATCCCAAAGCATACGGTGCTCCTGTCCACAGGTGGTGCAAAGCAGAAAGCTGAGATGCTTGATGCAGCTAAGGAACTGCTCCAACATGGATATGAGCTCTATGCCACTGGAGGAACG
>CAVIOP010000057.1:0-4471 GCA_963644485.1 bacterium
AATGGTACTATCCAGATGTGTCGTGTCCATATACCAAGTCTAACAAAAATAAATAGAAAGATATGAGATACCTTACTCCATCGAACATAAAGTTTTGGCTTACAAGCTTATTTCTCATGACAGATGTTGTGTGTTGGTCACAGAATGTATATCATGGGAAAGTAATGGATAAAAATCAAGCACCAGTGCCTTATGCAAATATCGTACAGTTAAAGCCAACTGACTCGACCTATGTATCAGGATCTGTTTCGGATGAGAACGGATCGTTTTCTTTTATCCCGAGAGATTCGACAATCCTTAAGATTTCTTCCGTGGGTTTTCGTGAGTGCTATTTGGCAGATTATCAAGATGGCATGACCATAACGCTTGATAAAGATACACATACTCTGCAAGGCGTTGAAGTCGTGTCTAATAAACCATTGACACGTATGGAAGGCGATGCATTGGTTACCAATGTAAAGGGAACGATACTGTCGCAATTAGGCTCCCTTCGTGACGTTCTTTCACAGACTCCCGGACTGATAAGTAATGGGGGCTCAGTTGAGGTGTTTGGCAAGGGCGCACCAGTAATTTATATCAACGGGAGGCAAATGCGCTCTAACCTTGAGCTCGACCAGATAAGTTCACAAAAAGTAAAGAAAATAGAGGTGGTGACTAATCCTGGCGCCAAATATGACGCTACTGTAAAGGCTGTGATTAGAATAACGACGGAAAAAGACGCTGGAGAAGGGCTCGCTTTGGAAAACAAGATCACTGGTTCTCAGGGCGATTATTTTACGGGATTGGATATATTGAATGTAAATTACAGAGAAAGGAACTTAGACGTATTTGGCACTGCAACTGGTAGTTTCAATAAGCAACGGGGTTCTTCAACCAATGTGCAGGAAACATGGGCAAGCCGCTATATACGTCAAGACATCGACATGGCTCAGCATTCTCGTTCACATACTCTGAACGGGAAGGTGGGCTTCGATTATACTCCATCTAAAAATCAGTCTTTAGGCGCCTATTATGAAGTTACACGTGTCCCAGCAAAGGTAAACACAGATTACCAAATTGGCACAAGCGTAGACCAAGTCTTACAGACGAGTTCCTTTATGAATCAGGCAAGTCAGCAGACAGGTCTTACTCATCTCGTTGACGGTTATTATTCAGGTTCTTTTGGAAAATGGAGTATAGATGCTAATTTGGATTTTCTATGGAAGAAAAACGAAAAGCAGCAAATCTCCAGTCAAAAAGAATCTTCCCAACAATCCTTGATTTCCATATCAGACAATGACCACGGACGAATGATGGCTGGTAAAATAGAGATTTCAAGGGATTTATGGAAAGGAAATATCACATTTGGTACAGAAGACACTTATAGTAGACGTACAGATTTGTTCCTTAACAAGGAACAGGTGTTCAAAAATGTAAACAATAAGATTTTGGAAACAAACGCAGGTTTATATGCAGAAATGTCCCAAAGATTTAACAAGATATCCTTGCGGCTGGGTTTGCGGTATGAATATGTTAACAGCGATTACTATGAGGAAGGCCACAAAATTGAGGGGCAATCCTTTCATAGCAGCCGGCTGTTTCCAACAGCTCTAATCGTAGTGCCAGTTGGGAAGACCGTGTTACAATTTAGTTATGCGAAAAAATATATCCGACCATTGTACTCACAACTCTCAAATACCATAACCTACGTAAACAACTATCTATACGAAAGTGGCAATCCGCTATTACGGTCTTCTTACGCAGATAATATGTCCATTAATTTCAAATATAGTTGGTTCCTTATTGTGGCTGCATGGAACCACATCACGGGTAAGATTATAAATAGCAGTGAAGCGTATCAAGGGAATTCGACCATAACTCTGATAAAAAAGCAAAATTCTTCACAAGACCTCAATGAACTACAGCTCATGGTCATGCTCATGCCACAGATAGGGAAATGGTATCCGCAACTAATGGGCGGTATCTTGGCACAACTTTACGACATTGACTATCGGGGAGAGATAGAACGGATGAACAGGCCAATCTTCATGGTAAGATGGAATAATATGCTCCAATTCCCTAAAGGTATCCTCGGCTCCGTGAATTTGGGATGGCGAAGCAATGGCGATGCTGAAAATTTGACGATGGGTTCTTCATGGCAGGTTAGTTGCAGCGCGAGCAAAAACTTCGGAAGGAATTGGAACTTGAAATTAGGTGCAACAGATATTTTCAATACTTCCCGTCATTCACGCTTCACCATGTACAGCGACATCAGCCGTATTCATTTTGACAAGAATATCACGAATCGAAATGTGGAAATTACACTGAGTTACCGTTTCAATATGTCAAAGTCAAAATATAAGGGTAAAGGCACAGGCGAAGATGAAATTAAAAGATTATAAGACACGGAAAAAATTAAAAAATGTCTACATTTGAATGTATCATGCAGCATGATTCTATGGAATGCGGCATTGCTTGCCTTGCCATGGTATGTAACTACTATGGCAAGAATTTTTCATTTAACTATCTTGATGCCGTATGCCACTCTACAACAGAGGGTATTTCCATGCTTGGACTGAGTGATGCATCATCAACGCTTGGACTTCATTCTGTTGGGGAAAAAGTTGGTATTAAAGAGCTCTCGGATTTGCCTCTTCCTTGCATTCTCCATTGGAATCAAAATCACTTTGTTGTGCTTTATAAGGTCAAGAAAGGAAAGATATTTTATGTTGCTGATCCTGGGAAAGGATTGGTAAATTATAATCTTGAAGAATTTAAAAGTCATTGGATAAGCACAAAGAGCAATGAGGAGGATAAGGGAATTGCAATGTTTCTTGAGCCGACACCAGCATTCTACTCACACAAGGGAGATAATGGAAAACTGAAGGAAAAGAATCCTAGGTCTCTCCGTTTCCTTTTCGGCTATGTCAAGAAGTATAGGAAATACTTTGAGCAGATTGTGCTGGGACTTGTAGTCGGCAGTCTCTTACAGCTTATGCTGCCGTTCCTTACGCAGTCAATAGTAGATGTAGGTATAAAGAACCAAAATATTGGATTCATCTGGCTGATACTTCTGGGACAGCTTATGCTGACATTCAGTCGCACGGCGATAGACTTTATTCGTCGATGGTTGCTGCTGCACATATCCATGCGCGTTAATATCTCATTGATCAGTGATTTCTTTATCAAACTGTTGAAATTGCCGATGTCATTCTTTGACACGAAGCTCGTGGGCGACCTCATGCAGAGGATGAACGACCATAGCCGTGTCAATAACTTCCTTACTAACCAAACGCTGAGCATCACATTCGCAATGCTCACTTTCATAGTGTTCACAGTGGTGTTGTTTTTCTATGACAAACTTGTGTTCACCATATTCCTCTTCGGGAGTCTTCTTTATGGTGCATGGATGGCATTGTTTCTCCGCAGGCGTAAAGTTTTTGACTATGAATTGTTTGAGCAACAGGCGATAAACAACAACAAGACATACGAGTTTATCACCTCCATGCAGGAGATAAAGTTGCAGGACTGTGAGCAGCGCCGTCGTTGGGAGTGGGAGGACACGCAGGCTGACCTTTTCGGTGTGCAGATGAAGTCGTTGAAACTGCAACAGGCGCAAGAGGCTGGCAGCATACTCATAAATGAGGTGAAGAACATTGTCATTACAGTCGTAGCTGCCGCAGCCGTCATTCACGGACAGATGACGCTTGGTATGATGCTAGCCGTGCAATATATCATCGGTCAGTTAAACTCGCCCGTAGAGCAACTCATGAGTTTTTTCTACTCTTTGCAGGACGTGAAGATAAGTCTTGAGCGTATCAACGAGATTCATCGTGTGGATGATGAAAACGGAAAAGATGGACTGAATACATCACTTGCCGACAACTACAAAGGAATTGATATAGAAAACATAATGTTTAAGTACGACCCTCATGCTCTGACAAAAACGCTTGATGACGTTACCATTCATATCCCTAAAGGCAAAGTTACTGCAATAGTCGGTGCGTCGGGCTCAGGCAAGACCACGCTAGTAAAACTCATGCTTGGCTATTATCCAGTGTTGGAAGGGGGCATTGATATCGGTGGCACGGACATCAATATGCTAAACAAGAAATGGTGGCGCAGACAGTGTGGCGTAGTCATGCAGGATGGTGTAATCTTCTCAGAAAGCATTGCCCGTAACATTGCCGTTGATGACGGTGACATAGATAAGGAACGTTTACTGAAAGCCTCCGAGATTGCGTGCATCAAGGATTACATCATGTCTTTACCACTAAAATATAATACGAAGATTGGGCGGGACGGTATAGGACTGAGCCAAGGACAGAAGCAACGCATCCTCATCGCCCGTGCCGTGTACAAGAATCCCGACTACATATTCCTCGACGAGGCGACAAACTCACTTGATGCCAACAACGAGCGTGCGATAGTCGAGAATCTTGACAAGTTCTACCGTGGTAAGACAGTAGTCATAGTCGCCCACCGCCTCAGT
>CAVIOP010000057.1:4481-15165 GCA_963644485.1 bacterium
CCTCAGTACTGTCCGCAATGCCGACCAGATAGTCGTCATCGATCACGGTAAGGTAGTGGAGACTGGTAACCATGAAACGCTTACAGCAAAACGTGGCGCATATTATAACCTTGTTAAGAACCAGCTTGAGTTAGGCAATTGAAATTATCAGACATGGAAAATAATGATATAGACAACATTGAGTTGCGCAGCGAGAAAGTACGACATATCATCGGCATAGTGCCACCTATGCTAGTCCGCACGGGAACCGTCATCATCACGATAGTGGTGATGGCATTAGCAGTAGCATTTTACACAATCCACTATCCGATAACGATAGAGGTTCAAGGCCAAGTGCTGCCTCACGACACAGTCGAGATAATGGTTCCTTACAAATTTCTCTATCTTTTCAATGAACAAAGAAAGGTAAGTGTGACATACGAGGGAGAGGCAGATGATATCCGGCCACATGTCTATCCTATATCTTCGTATAGCACAAAGCTGATTAGGAAAGGCTCTGACAACTACTTTGCCGCCGATGTATGTGTCGGCTCTGACAGCAGCATGGTGCAAGTTGGCCAAAAGGCTGACGCTCGCATCATTGTCAGCGACAAAACACTGTGGCAGCAAGTTTTTCATTAATTTTTCTCCTAAAAGGTTATTGGTATAAAGTAACCAAACAAGCCGACTATGTGACCGATGAAAGAGGCAAAAACAGCCAAAAAGATGTGCTGTAAGCCATCCAAAGATATACTTCATCTAACGTCGTTCTAGGTTATTCCTTTTATTGTCACTAGATGTTTGGCCAACAACCTATAGTTCCGCAATGCAACGGAATCTTAGTGGTCACCCCACAATACGTAACTTGGCAAACTTCAGCAGGAGTTGTTTACGCCCTGTAGCATCAAATTCGACCGTAGCCTTGGCATTTTCACCCACTCCCTCGACCTTGACTACTACGCCACGTCCGAAACGCAAATGCTCGACTACTGCCCCTTCATGCAATTCGTCAATCGGGGATGGTTGTAAGCTAGCCGAATGCGATGCCAAAGACGAAGCCATAGACGTGTTCGCTTCCAACTTGCGTCCTCCGTTGGTCACCGCCTTCTCGACTTTGTGCCAGTTACCACTTTCACGGAGTTTCTTCTCAAACGACGTTGAGAATGGGTTGACAGCCTGCTCTGGCTGGTGAGGAGCGGTAATCTTTGGCTTGGGGTCAGCCATAAACTGGCCCGCGACAGGACGCGAGTTCTGCATACGACTGTTTCGCCGGGGATATTCGTTGCCCCAGACGCGGCTACCCATATAAGGACGTTCAATCTCGTAGTCATCCTCCCAAGGACGGCGCGCGCCATGTCGGTCGTCATTCCTCGACGCTCCGTACGAAGTATTACTGCAGCCACGTCCTCCTTCTACCTGCACATTCAGATACTCGGGAGCGATATCATTCAGAAAACGGCTCGAATTGACAAAACCATCCATCTTCCCAAAGCGCCAACGCGTGTGTGCCCAAGTCAGATAACAATGTTTCTCGGCTCGCGTGATGGCCACGTAGAGCAAACGTCGTTCCTCCTCCAAGTCCTCTGACGAACCGACCGACATCTGGCCGGGAAAGATATTTTCTTCCAAGCCCACTACAAACACCGTACCGAACTCCAGGCCCTTGGCCGAATGGATTGTCATGAGCGACACCTTGTCATCCGATGTATCATCAGAGTCCAGATCGGTCATCAGAGAGACATTAGCCAGGTAATCGGTCAGGCGTGCATGCTCCTCACGACCATCCTCTCGCTGTGCCTGCACAAAGTCGGCAATGCCCGAAATCAGACTGTCGACGTTCTCGCGCCGGTTGTCACCCTCAGCAGTCCTGTCGGTTGCAAGGTCGGCCTTGATGCCACTCTTCTCTATAATACTCTGAGCAAGCGACAGGGCATCCGTCGTCTCCCGCTCAGCCACAAATGTCTCTATAAGCGCATGAAACCTCTGTAGCTTTCCAGCTGTCCCCCTGTTAACAGACAATCCATACTGCAAGGGATCAGAAACGACCATCCATAGACTTGCCCCAGCCTCCTGTGCACACGCCATCACCTTGGCCAGCGTGCTGTCACCTATGCCCCGCGCCGGATAATTGACAATCCTGCGGAAAGCTTCCTCATCATCGGGGTTGACCACCAGCCGGAAGTAGGCGATAATATCCTTGATCTCCTTGCGCTGGTAAAAGCTCAGACCTCCGTAGACACGGTAATGGTCGCCCAGTGCTACCTCAGGCTTGCGCATCTCTTCTTCAAACAGACGGCTCTGTGCGTTGGTACGATAGAGGACAGCAAAATCGCTCCATCGGCAATGCTCCTGCTGATGGATGCGCTTAATCTCGTGGCAGACCATCGAAGCTTCGCGCTTGTCAGAGATGGTCTCCAGCACCTTGACCTTCTCGCCCTCTTCGTTCTCGCTATAGACATCCTTTGGTATCTGCCGTTCGTTGTGCTTCATAAGCGAGTTGGCCGCTGCGACAATAAGCTTGGTGGAACGGTAGTTGCGCTCAAGCTTGAACAGGCGCGCGTCTGAATAGACCTTTTGGAAGTTGAGGATATTGGCGATATTGGCACCTCGGAAGGCGTAAATGCTCTGATAGTCGTCACCCACAACACAAATGCGCCGTGCTTCGCTAGTCAGCAACCACAATATCTGCTGTTGTACGTAGTTGGTGTCCTGATACTCATCAACCATGACATAACGAAAGCGCGAGGCATACTTACGCCGAATCTCCTCGTTCTGCCTCAACAGTTGGAACGTGTAGACCAACAGGTCGTCGAAATCCATGGCGTTGGCCTGCCTAAGACGGGCCTGGTAAGCCATGTAAATCTTGTAGGTCTCGGGCATGTTGCGCCGCCGGTCACGTTCCCTTGCCGTGCCATCGTTAGCATAGTCATCGGGTAGCTGCAGACGGTTCTTGGCCATTGATATAGCAGCATGCACGCTCGACGGCTTATAGGTCTTGTCGTCGAGGCCCATCGTCTTGCAGACGCTCTTGATGAGCGAGCGCGAGTCGGACTCGTCGTAGATAGTGAAATCGGAAGTGAACCCGAGCAGGGTCGCCTCCATGCGCAGAATGCGCGAGAAGATGGAATGGAATGTTCCCATCTGCAAGCTGCGCGCCTGCTCAGTTCCCACGATGTCGGCTATTCGCTCTTTCATCTCATTTGCGGCCTTGTTGGTAAAGGTCAGAGCCAGCACATTCCATGGTTGCAGATTGTGGTGGACCAGGAGGTAAGCGATCTTGTAGGTAAGCACACGCGTCTTGCCCGACCCGGCTCCCGCAATGACAAGCTGCGGGCCGTCACAATAGACCACCGCCTGCCGTTGGTTGTCGTTGAGCTGTTCGAGGAGTTTCTGTTCCGATTGCATCTTTATTATAATAATCCGGTTGTGTCTTTTTGTACAATAGTCCGACAGTGCCTCTCATGACATAAAAGGCGAAGTTCAGACACCTCACTTGTAGGTGCCGCCCACAGCCGTGCGTGGGTCATAATCCTGTCCTTCCTTGGGGAAGGCAGGGACGAAGCGCATGTTGTTCATAATCTGCCGTTGGCGCTTGCGCATGTAGTCGCTCGGCGACTTCGACGAGAACTTTCTGGGATTGGGCAACGTGGCGGCGATGAGTGCACAGTCGGCTCGCGTGAGGTCGGAAGCCGTCTTGCCGAAATGATACTCGGCACATGCGTCAGCACCATAGATGCGGTCGCCCATCTCGATAGAGTTGAGATACACCTCCATGATGCGCTGCTTGCTCCAGAAGAGTTCTATAAGCACCGTAAAATAGACCTCGAAGCCCTTCCTGACCCACGAGCGGCCCGGCCAAAGAAAGACGTTCTTGGCCGTCTGCTGTGATATGGTGCTTGCACCATAGCGCTTGCCACCCTTACCATTGGCTATGTTGCGTTTGGCAGCATGGCCAATGGCATCGAAATCGAAACCGTGATGGAGCAGGAAACGGGAGTCCTCCGACGCCATGACGGCCACAGGCATATGCTTGGACATCTGTTCCAGGGGGACCCAATGGTGGTGAATGGTGAGACTACCCGTCTGCACACAGCGTATGATCATCAACGGCGTCACATACACAGGCATGAATCGGCAGATCACGACGGCGAGGATAGTGGAAGCGAAGAAAAGGCTGACAGCCCACTTGACAAATTTCTTGAACATAGCAAAAAGGGGGTGCAGGCGCACCATGGGCACGTCTGCATCCCTATTTAGTAGATATAGTGTTTGCGATTAGTTGAGCTGGCCTGCGTTGGCCTTCTCAATCATGGTCTGGGAAGCATAGAGATAGACTTCCACACGACGGCTGGCCTTCACGTTCTCCGAACCGTCGGAGTTCGTCACCAGGTTTGTGGCGCCATAGCCCTTGGTGCTTTTAATCTGCGAATCGGAAACGCCGCAAGTACTCACCAGGTAAGACTTCACCGCATTGGCGCGGTTGTCGGAGAGCACCTGATTGACCTCTGCCGAACCGTCTGAAGAGGCGTAACCCTGGATGTCGACCTGACAATCGGTATTGTTCTTCAAGACTTCAGAGAACTTACTCAGCTCGTTCTTGGCGGTAGCCTGCAAGGCATACTTACCGACATTGAAAAGAATGCCGTTGTCGAAGGTCACCTTCACAGCCTTGAGACCATTGGCATCGGTCACTTCCTCGACCTTAGCGTTCTGTACTTGGGCTGCGGTCTCTGCGGCCACCTTGTCCATGTGCTTGCCGATGATGGCTCCCGTACCTGCACCAACGGCGGCACCAATAGCGGCACCGACGGCCGTGTTGCCGGCGAGAGCACCAATCAGAGCACCCACTGCTGTACCCGAGCCCGTGCCTATCAAGGCACCCGTGCCAGTCTTGGTGGAACAACCGACGCCCACCAACGTGAGCGTGCACAAACCTACTGTTGCTACTTTCAGTCTTTTCATAATTCTTACATTAATTTGTATTTCGATATTTCTTACTCGCAAAGTTACTGCTTTTTTCCCGAGATGGGTTCCTATTGAATATTTTTTTCGTAACTTTGCGGCAAAATTAACCAATCGTAAGGATTGGAGCAATGGGAAAATCCTATCATGCGATGGGGAAATCCCTAAACAAATCGAAGACGGGGCCAACCCCCTACACATGAGTATTCAATAAAAAGTAAAGACATAACATGGCAAAAGAACTGAAACATCTTACCAAGCGTGCTGACGACTACAGTCAATGGTACAACGACCTGGTGACCAAGGCCGACTTGGCCGAGCAGGCTCCTGTTCGCGGTTGCATGGTCATCAAGCCTTACGGCTATGCTATCTGGGAGAAAATCCAGGCTGGCCTCGACAAGGAATTCAAGAAACTGGGTGTGCAGAACGCCTATTTCCCCCTGCTCATCCCGAAGAGCTTCTTCGCCCGCGAGGCTGAGCACGTAAAGGGATTTGCCAAGGAGAGCGCCGTGGTGACCCACTACCGACTGAAGACGAGCGACGACGGCAAGGACATTATTGTCGACCCCGAGGCCAAGCTCGACGAAGAGCTCATCATACGCCCCACGTCAGAGACCATGATTTGGCACACCTATAAGAACTGGATACACTCGTGGCGCGACCTGCCTATCAAATGCAACCAATGGTGCAACGTCATGCGCTGGGAGATGCGCACACGCCCCTTCCTCCGCACATCGGAGTTTCTATGGCAGGAGGGCCACACCGCCCACGCTACATCTGAAGAGGCCGAGACAGAAGCCAAGACCATGCTCCATTGCTATGCCGATTTCGTAGAGGACGTTATGGCCGTACCCGTCATCCGAGGCGAGAAGAGCGAGACCGAGCGCTTCGCCGGAGCCTTGCAGACTTACACCATCGAGGCCATGATGCAGGACGGCAAGGCCCTGCAGAGTGGCACCAGCCATTTCCTCGGACAGAATTTCGCCAAGAGCTTCGACGTCACCTATCTCAATAAGGACAACAAACCCGAGTTTGTGTGGGCCACATCATGGGGTGTCTCCACCCGACTCATGGGTGCACTCATCATGGTCCACTCCGACGATAACGGTTTGGTGCTCCCCCCAAAGCTCGCACCCATCCAGGTGGTCATCATCCCCATCAACAAGAATGAGGAACAGCTCCAGGCCATCACGGCCAAGCTACAGCCAGCCATCGACCAGCTGCGCGAGCTGGGCATCAGCGTGAAGTATGACGACGCCGACAACAAACGCCCAGGCTTCAAGTTTGCCGACTACGAGCTGAAAGGCGTTCCCGTGCGCCTTGTCATGGGCGGCCGCGACCTCGAGAACAACACCATCGAGATTATGCGTCGCGACACGCTCGAGAAAGAAAATGTCACGTTCGATGGCATCGTGGAGCGCGTGAAGGACATGCTCGACGACATCCAGCGCAACATCTTCGAGAAGGCCCGCAAGATGCGCGACAGCAAGATCTACGAGTGCACCAACTACGACGAGTTCAAGGATCGCATCAAGGACGGCGGCTTCTTCCTCTGCCCCTGGGACGGCACTGTCGAGACCGAGGCCAAAATCAAGGAGGACACGCAGGCCACCATCCGCTGCGTGCCTTACGGCTACGAGCAGAAGGAGGGCGCTGTCGACATGGTGAGCGGCAAGCCCGCCAAGTGTTGGGTCATCGTGGCCCGCGCCTACTAACGCCCCATCCCAATCCTCTTTTATCCCATCCCATTCGTCTCGCAAGGCGAATGGGATTTTTTGTTTTGTTTTGAATCGTAAATTATCGAACAAAAGGCCTTCTGAGAATCGCTTGAAATCCATCAAGCCTACTTTTGTTCGCAAATACGCGATTCTCAGGCCTTTTTCGTAAAGTCTTGATATTCCTATTGTTACAAGCATCAGGCAGAAAACCAAAACTCCAGGCACACTTCCGGTTTTGCTATAGGTATCTTATCGTGCCACGATAGATGCCTTATAGCGTCGTCATAGGTATCTTATCGTGCCGCGATAAGATACCTATGACGACGCTATAAGGCATCTTCTTCCGTGGAACTCCTTACATATTAACTGTCGTTAAGACTTTTAACGAAATTTAATCGGACAAAAGCCCTTTATTTTTCTCTAGAAGGTGCAGTCCGGAGAGGCCTGTTTTTTCAGAATTTATACGACAAATGTGGCTTCCATTGAATTCCACTGAACGCTTAGCCCTTATGGTGTTGTTTGCCAAGACAAGAGTTTGAGAGCCAAGGCTGCTTTGACAACTTTACGCGCTAAAAAACAAGAATTAGCCACCCAAGCCAACAACAAGTTCGGACAATATGCGTAACTTTGCATAAAACAAAGCGTAAACATGAAGACACAACTAGACGTACACACCCACACCGTGGCATCGGGCCACGGATACAGCACCATACAGGAGATGGCAAGAGCCGCAGCAGACCTGAACCTCAGCATCCTCGGAATCACCGAGCACGGCCCGCGCATCCCGGGCACCTGCCACCCCATCTATTTCCGCAACCTCATCTGCGTGCCGCGCGAGCTCTACGGCGTAAGGCTGCTGCTCGGCGCAGAGCTCAACATACTCAACACCCAAGGAGAGCTCGACCTCGACGAGGAGCACCTGCGCATGCTTGACCTGCGCATCGCCGGCATACACAGTGTGTGCTGGCAGGGCGGAACACGCGAGCAGAACACAGCGGGCGTGGTCAATGCCATGCGTAACCCCTACGTGCAGATCATCAGTCATCCTGGCGACGGGTCGGCCCTGCTCGATTTCGAACAACTCGTGCTCACGTCGAAGGAGACCCACACCCTGCTCGAAATCAACAACCACTCGCTGGCTCCTGCACGTCACAAGACCATGGCCCGCCCCAATAACCTCGAACTGCTGCGACTGGCCAAAAAACACCAGGTGCCCGTCATCCTCGGAAGTGACGCCCATTTCTCCACCATGATAGCCCAATACGACCAGTTGCTGCCGTTGCTCGAAGAAACCGCCTTTCCCGACGAGCTCATCGTCAACTACGACACAAGGCGCTTTTCTGAGTATCTGAAGCCCACTCCAGCTTAAAAACATGATAAATATGGAAAGTTGTTTTGCAAAGTCAAGATAAAAGCTTAATTTTGCAAGCAAATGCACGCTGAAGCGCACCTTACAAAGAAATAGCAACATGCCTGAAATATCCGTACGGGGCTTGGAAATGCCCGAGTCGCCCATCCGCAAGCTTGCTCCCCTGGCCGCAGCAGCCAAGGAACGCGGCATCAAAGTTTATCACTTGAACATCGGACAGCCCGACCTGCCCACACCCGATTGTGGTCTCGACGCGTTGAGGCATATTGACCGTAAGGTGCTGGAGTACAGTCCTTCGCAAGGCATCCTCAGCTACCGCAAGAAGCTGGTGAACTACTACGCCAAATACGACATCCACGTCACGCCTGACGACATCATCATCACGGCAGGCGGCTCAGAGGCCGTGCTGTTTGCCTTCATGAGTTGCCTCAATCCGGGTGACGAAATCATCGTGCCCGAACCTGCCTACGCCAACTACATGGCCTTCGCCGTGTCAGCCGGAGCCAAGATACGCACCATCGCCACATCCATCGAAGAAGGATTTGCCTTGCCCAAAGTGGAAAAATTCAAGGAATTGATTAACGACCGTACACGCGGCATCCTGCTCTGCAACCCCAACAACCCCACCGGATACCTATACACAAGACGCGAGATGAACCAGATTCGCGACCTGGTAAAGGAACATGATCTGTACCTCTTCTCCGACGAGGTGTACCGCGAATACATCTACACGGGCTCGCCCTACATCAGCGCCATGCACCTTAAGGGCATCGAGGACAACGTGATACTTATCGACTCCGTATCAAAGCGCTACTCGGAGTGCGGCATCCGCATCGGCGCTCTGATCACCAAGAATAGCGAGGTGAAGAAGGCCGTGATGAAATTTTGCCAGGCACGCCTCTCCCCTCCCCTTATCGGACAGATCGTGGCCGAGGCTTCCCTCGATGCGCCCGAAGACTATTACCGCGATGTCTATGACGAATATGTAGAGCGCCGCAAGTGCCTCATCGACGGGCTTAACCGCATCCCCGGTGTCTATTCGCCCATTCCCATGGGGGCCTTCTACACCGTTGCCCAGCTCCCCGTCGACGACTCCGAGAACTTCTGCCGCTGGTGTCTCGAGGAATTCAACTATGAAGGCGAGACCGTCATGATGGCTCCCGCTGCGGGATTCTACACCACGCCAGGCGCAGGCATCGACCAGGTGCGCATCGCCTACGTACTGAAGAAAGAAGATCTGGAGCGCGCCCTCTTCATCCTCCGGAAAGCTTTGGAAACCTATCCTGGCAGAAAATGAAATTTTCACTCTTCATCGCCCACAAACTCTACAAGGATCAGGGGGGACGCCAGCGCGTCTCTCGACCTGCCATCACGATTGCCACAGCCGGCGTTGCCATCGGATTGGCCGTGATGCTGTTGTCCGTTTTCGTCGTACTGGGATTCAAGCACACCATTCGCGACAAGGTCATCGGTTTCGGCTCACACATCCAGGTTACCAACTTTCTGAACCGGATGTCGGCTGACCAGCAGCCCATCGTGGTCAACGACTCTATGACGGCTGTTCTACGGAGCATCAAAGGCACGAAGCATGTAGAGCGGTTTGCCTACAAACAAGGCATCCTGAAGACCGACAGCGACTTTCTGGGCGTAATGTTCGAAGGCGTAGGCCCCGAATATGACAGTACCTTTGTCCACCAGAATATCAAAGCCGGGTCCATCCCCCATTTCTCCGACACCCAGTCGGGCGGGCGCATCGTCATCTCCCAAACCATCGCCGACAAGCTCAAGGTGAAAGCAGGAGAACGCATCTTTGCCTATTTTATCGATGACAACGGAGTGAGAATGCGACGTTTCACCATTCAGGGCATCTACCAGACCAATCTCACGCAGTATGACGAAACGATGTGTTTCACCGATCTTTATACCGTGACCAAGTTGAACGGATGGAAGCCTGGTCAAGTTTCGGGCGCAGCCATCACTGTAGACGATTTCAGTCTACTGGATGAAGTGGAAGACCGCTATATCAACAAAGTCAACAAGACACAGGACCCCAACGGCGAGACATACATGGCACAGACCATCCGCGACATCAATCCACAAATCTTCTCATGGCTCGATCTGCTTGACATGAACGTATGGATCATCCTGGCACTCATGGTATCGGTGGCAGGCGTAACGATGGTCTCGGGATTGCTCATCATCATACTGGAGCGAACCACCATGATAGGTGTGCTCAAAGCCTTGGGCGCACGCAACAAAACCATACGTCACATCTTCTTGTGGTTTGCTACCTTCATCATCGGCCGGGCACTCATCATTGGCAACGTCATCGGCATAGGCATTGCCCTGCTGCAGAAATGGACAGGCATCATCAAACTTGACCCCAGCACCTATTATGTCAGCACGGTACCCATGGAAATCAACATCCCTCTGACCGTGGCGCTCAACCTGGCCACATTGGCCATCAGTCTCTTTGTACTCGTAGCACCCAGTTACCTCATCTCGCACATCCATCCTGCCAAGAGCATGAGATACGAATAAGCTGCACGCCCCCAACTTGATGCACATCGGGAGAAGAGTGTGCAATTCATAACAATGCAACATTTTCTAAAAATATTGCACATGATATTTGGGAATGTGCAAGATTGGTTGTACC